>JAVBSN010000007.1:0-112325 GCA_031547045.1 Lachnospiraceae bacterium | reverse complement strand
GAGGTGAGGAAGTGTTAGAGAAGATTAGAAAAATAAATGATATTCCTATTATGTGTATATCTGCAAAAGACAATATATCTGATAAGGTAGAGGTAATAAGGTCAGGAGCAGATGATTATATAACCAAGCCATTTAATAATGAAGAATTATTGGTTAGGATAGAAGCTTTGTTGAGAAGAAGCAAGAAAAATAGTAAAAATGAAGATAATAATGTAATTACATTTAAGGATATAATATTAGACATAGATAATTATACAGCAACAGTGGCAGGCAATAATATTGAGCTTACACATAAGGAATATGGAATATTAGAACTGTTTATGAGTAATTCTAAAAAAGTATTTACTAAAGATAATATATATGAGTCTGTATGGAATGAGGACTATATGCCAGATGATAATTCAGTAAATGTACATATAAGCAATTTGCGAAATAAATTAAATGAATGTAACCCAGATATAAACTATATAAAAACAGTTTGGGGAATAGGATTTAAACTTAATGATGAGTAAACTTTATACTTTCTTTAAATTTTATTAAGGGATATTTGAAATTTGATAAGTAATATATATCCATAAGATAAATATAATACGAAGGGAAGCATGATTATGGAATATGTATTAAGAACAAATGATCTAACTAAAACCTATGAAAAAACAAATGTTGTTAATAAGGTTAGTTTAAATGTTGCCAAAGGTGATATTTATGGATTCATTGGTAAAAATGGAGCAGGCAAAACGAGCCTTATGAAAATGGTGTGCGGACTTACTACACCTAATAATGGTGAGATTGAATTATTTGAATCAAGGGATTTAAATAAAGGAAGAAAAAGAATGGGATCTCTTATTGAGCAACCAGCAATATATTTAGATATGTCAGCAAGAGAAAATCTTATATATTATAATAAGATTCTTGGAATTCCAGATGACAGTAACGTTGATGAATTATTAGAAAAAGTAGGATTAGCAGATGTAGGAAAGAAAAAAGCAAAGAAATTCTCACTAGGAATGAAGCAAAGATTATCAATAGCAATAGCATTAATAGGAAGTCCGGACCTACTTATATTAGATGAACCTATTAATGGATTGGATCCAGCAGGAATCAAAGAAATTAGAGAATTGCTTAGGTCTTTAAATGAAGAGGAGAATATAACTATTTTAATATCTTCTCATATATTAGGTGAATTATCAAAATTAGCTACTAGATATGGAATTATTAACAATGGAAATCTAGCAGATGAATTTACAGAAGAAGAATTGAATAAACGTTGTAAAAAATGTATTAAAGTAGAAGTAGATGATATAAAAAAAGCATCTTATGTTGTTAATGAAATTATTGGTAGCAAAGATTATAAAGTATTTGATAATAATGTAATATGTATATATGATTGCCTTCAAAATCAAGGAAATATAAATAGTGAACTTATAAAGAACGGAGTCATGGTTAATAGTATAACTATGTGGGGGGAAGATTTAGAAGTTTACTTTATGGAAATGATAGAGAGGGGGAATTAGTATGTATAATTTAGTAAGAGGAGAATTTTATAAAGTATTTAAAAGTAAAGTTACTTATATAGTAGGAGCATTAATACTACTTTCAGTAATAGCTCAGTTAGCAGTAGTTGCAATATATGGAGCCATAGACGGTGGTACACAATTTCTATATGGTGAAGATACAGTAATGGGAATAAAATGTTTTCTAGCCAGTATGAGTGGAGATATGATGTATATATTTATAGGAGTATATGTAGCAATACTAATCTATATAGAATATTCTACACGAAGTATGGGACAGATAGTAAGTAAGGGATATTCAAAGACCCAAGTAGTATTATCTAAGTATATAGTAACAACTGTAATTAATATATGTATGATAGGTATATATGCCATACTTATACTTGTAGGAACATCTATAATAGGTGAAGTAGGAGATGCACAAGGTTTGGGATTATATATAATTGCATTTATTGTAGGAAATATAATTATGATAATATCATATGGTGGATTGGCTACTTTGTTTGCCTACTATTTCAAGGGAAGTATGATGGGGGTTGTCTTTAATCTTGTCTTTTTATTTGTAGGTGGGGTAGGTTTACAATTGGTTGATGCGATTATATATAACATTACATTTGCTCAAGAAAAGGAAAGTGTTTATAATAAACTTTATCAGTATTGGCTTCCATGTATGTCAGCAACATTTGGAGATATAGATACTACACTATCAACTCAATATATGTTTATGGGTATATTTATAATAATAGGAATCATAAGTGTTGTAGGAACACTATCATTGGTAAATAAGAGGGATATAGATTAATTGATTAGTGTATGCTAGTGACTAAGATAGGTATAGATTAGTTAATTATAAATGTTATAATGTTAATAGTTAAGAGAATCATATATATTATTATGTAAGTACAAATGTTAATGTAAGATATATTATTAAATGTATTTATTGTAAAATAGAGTAGATTAGTAACGACCAAATCACAAAAATAAAACTGATTTTGTGATTAGTACAATTAAAGAATTAATATTGGTGAAAAGCATGGGAAATATATGGGTTATAGCGACTATTTTATTATTAATAATAGTTATTGCAATGGGAATATATATTAAGATATATAGAAAAAATATTATAGAGATAACATCGCAGCTTGAGGATATATTAGGTAATGATACAAATCAGATACTTACTGTGTATTCTATGGAAAAGGATGTTACAAAGTTTGTAGCCAAGTTAAATTCTTTGATTAAAGATAGCAGAATGTCTGTAATTAAAATGCAGAGGCTTAACAAAAACTTTAAAGAAAGCATTACAAGTGTTTCTCATGATCTTAGGACTCCACTTACAACAGCAGATGGATATATCCAAATGCTTATGAGTGAAGATTTATCTGAAGAAGACAGAGAAAAATATTTAGCAATAGTTAAAGAGCGTCAGAACACAGTGAAGAAATTACTAGATCAACTATTTGAATATGCAATAATTGAAGCAGGGGATATAATATTTGAAATGGAACAAATAGATGCTAATAAGATTCTTAAAGAAACATTGACAATGTATTATGATGATTTTATTGCTAAGAAACAAGAGCCTTATGTATTAATTCCAGATAAAAAATGTATTGTGTTAGGGGATAAGGACGGAGTAGCAAGAGTATTCTCAAATATAATATATAATAGTTTAGTTCATGGTAAACATAGCTATAGTATTACTTATAACTATGAAAATAAGGGACATGAATTTGTATTTGCTAATAGTAGTGAAGAAATGATTAAGGAAGAATTAGAAAATATATTTGAACGTTTCTATACAACAGATAAATCAAGAAATAAAAAAACAACAGGTCTAGGACTTTCAATAGCTAAACAGATTGTAGAAAAGATGAAGGGGAAAATAAGAGCTGAGTATGAAGATGGCATATTAAGTATTAAAGTGTGGTTGCCTGATGGGGAAAGGTAATGTTTTGACTAAAACGTTAGTTGTGGTATAATGGGTAAGGAGAGAACTCCTTACCTTTTTATATTCTATAAATTAATAAAGTAGACATTATGGTTAAATTAGAATTATAATGAAGTGAAAGCTATAATTACTAAATTAAATATAGTATGTCAAATTAATTGGAGGAATATATGGATAACAAGAAAAGTAAAAGCAAGTGCCCTATTTCAAAAAAATGTGGAGGGTGCAAATACATAGATATATCTTATGAGGAACAATTAAAAATTAAGCAAAAATATATTAATGATTTGCTTAAAGGTTTTGGAAAAATAGAACCTATTATAGGAATGGATGATCCCTACTACTATAGAAATAAGGTTCATGCAGTATTTCATAGAAAGAAAAGTGGAGAGATTGTAGCTGGTATATATGAAGAAGGAACTCATAACGTACTACCAGTAACAAGTTGTTATATAGAGAATGAGAAAGCTAGAGAAATAATTCAGTCAATTACAGGGCTTATTAAGTCATTTAAAATAAAGACTTACAACGAAGATACAGGATACGGATTGTTTAGACATGTGCTTATAAGAACAGGACATGTAAGTGGACAAATATTGGTTGTACTAGTTACAGGTTCACCAGTATTTCCATCAAAGAATAATTTTGTGAAAGCCTTAACAAAGCTTCACCCGGAGATAACAACTATAGTACAAAATATTAATGATAAAAAAACAAGTATGGTATTAGGAGACAAAGAACAAGTAATGTACGGAAAAGGATTTATTGAAGATACATTGTGCGGATACAAGTTCAGAATATCCCCAAAGAGTTTCTATCAAATAAATTCAATTCAAACAGAAGTACTATATAGTAAAGCAATCAAATTTGCTGACCTTAAAAATAAAGAAACTATAATAGATGCTTATTGTGGAATAGGCACAATTGGAATAATTGCAAGTAAACATGCAAAAGAAATCATAGGTGTTGAGTTAAATAAGGATGCTGTAAAAGACGCTAAAATCAATGCCAAGATAAGTGAAGTTAAAAATATATCATTCTATAATAATGATGCTGGCAAATTCATGCTAGGTCTAGCAGAAGAAAATAAGAAAATAGATGTAGTATTCATGGATCCACCACGTTCAGGAAGTGATACTCCATTTATGTCATCAGTATTAAAACTAGCACCAAAGAAGATTGTATATATCTCATGCGGACCAGAGACTTTGGCGAGGGATTTGAAATATTTGACTAAGTCTGGGGAGTATAAGGTAAGTAGGATAGGGGTAGTAGATATGTTCCCTTGGACGGGGCATGTGGAGGTGATTTGCTTGATGGAAAGGAAAGCATAGTAAATCAAAGGCTTTGGGTAATTTGAGACAGAAATGGAAGTGTTTTTATTGTCATTAGAGTAGTTATGAGGAAACTGATATCCTTCAGCATGAGAGAAATTGATACTAACGGTATACATTTTGGTAAAATGATTTTTTCTAAAAAGAGAAGGAACGAAAAGAATTTCCAATACAAAAGAAATTATATTACATGAGTAAAATAAAATGCTAAGGAGATATTAAAATGCCAAGAGATATTAAGGTCTATGATTTGCTGATTTCGTGCCCAGATGATGTTTCAGAATATATTGATCTTATAGACAAGGAAATAAATAGTTTTAATAATTTTTACGGACGATCAAATAATATTATTATACGATCCCAGCATTGGTCAAAAAACCCTTTTCCGGAATTTGGAAATCAACCACAGCAGTTGCTAGATGAACAAATTGTTGATAACTCTGATATGGCTATCTGTATATTTTGGACTAGATTTGGAACATCTACAGAAAAATATGGCTCTGGGACAGAAGAAGAGATAGAGCGAATGATATTCATGGGAAAACAGGTTTTTTTGTATTTTTTGGATAAACCAGTATCACCTTCTAAAATTGATCAATTACAATACAGTAAAGTACAATCATTTATGGATAAAAATAGAGGAATATTTTTTGTTGTTCCAGATGAGAAGACTTTAATAAGTAAATTCTGAGGACATTTAGAACTTTATTTTGATAGTATGATACAAGGAGCTAAATTTAAAAAGAATAGTGGGAAGAAGGAAATACTTTGGGTAGATGATCGACCAGAAAATAATGTTTATGAAAGAAATACACTTGAACATTATGGACTTGTTTTTTCCTTAGCATTATCAACACAGCAAGCATTACATAGCATGAAACATAAAAAGTTTGCCCTTATAATTTCAGATATGGGGAGAAAGGAAGGAGATAGAGAAGGATATAAGTTATTAGAAGAGATACGAAAATTTGATAATACTATTCCATTCATTATTTATGCAGGTTCTCAGCAAGAAGAGCATATTAGGGAAACTTTAAAGTGTGGTGGGCAAGGTTGCACAAATAACCCAAGTGAATTAATTGATTTGGTAATAAAAATTTATTAAATATAAATGAATGAAAACATGCATTAACGTTTTGTAAAAATAATTCGAATGTACTAAATCTGTGGGGAATATATATGATTATTTTAGCATTAAAAACTTGCTTAACAAACATTTGGTGTCAGTTGTATAAATAAATTTTAGATGATGAGTAAGAACATAGATGGGATAAAATCTTATCTCACCACTCATTATAACAATATAGTATGCTATTTAGTATAAGAGATAACTTACAGAGCATTTACAATGCGTGGTTCTTTTGAGCAAAGTAGATATGTAAAACAGGATTTTATTTTTGGGATTTAAACAGATTTAATTGGAAAATAGGTATAGAATTGTTAGTAAAGGTAAGAAAGCAAATAAGAATGAGAGTAAAAAATATAGTTCGAAGGAAGAGGGGGAAGTATTGTGCCATTGAGTAATTTGAAAGAATTAAAAAATGATATGAGAGCAAATGAAAAAGCAGTAATAGTATTTCGATTCAATTATAAAGAGATAGAATATTTTGTTGCTGTATGTTTGATTACAGAAGAAGAGAAAAAAAAGAGAGAGGCAGAATATGCTTTAGTAAGACTTTGTTTTATGAATGCTGATAATGTTAATAGCTATTTAGATTGTTATGCTAATTCAAATGGCATTACAGCGGGGATGACTGAACTAAGAAACTTTTTAGGGGTAAGATATCAAGAGGATGGCATTGCGTGGATAAATGGATTTTTATCATATTTTGGACAATATATACCGCTAAGGATACCAGTAGAACAAGATATAGAAGAGAATAAGGCTGTATTACATACAATTTGTAGACATGAGAATCGTAATCCTAATCGAATTTATCGAAAATATATATTTAGAAATGGAAAAATAGATGGAAAACAAAAACATAGAACAGAATATAATGCCCAATTAGCAGCTATTCGCTTTCCAAATCTTTATGAGAAGTTTAAGAGAGATAAAACAATTAGTTTTGCATTTACAGAAGATGTTTCAGATGAAAAATCAGAAGAAGAAGCACTTTCAAATTTTGAGAAGAATGAGAACAAATACTAAAGTAATTTATTGTAAGGTAAACTACTAGAGAATGTATAGTTTGATTATATATAAGTAAGATATTTGTATAGTTTTATGGAATACAAAATAGTATAAAATTACAAGAAATGTTAGTACAAGAAAAAAATGATAAGTATGAAATATATTAAGAAGATATTATAATCTGGAGAGGAAATATGGAATGGATGATAAAAATAAACCTAAAGTATTTGTAATTACGCCATTTAGTGAAGACTTTTTAGCTTTATATGAGGAATTAAAAAGAAACTTTGATGATAGTTTTAAATTTACAAATGCAGGAGATTTAGATAATCAACAAAATATACTGCAGGATATAATTGAAGGTATTTACCAAGCGAATGTTATAATTGCAGATTTGACAGGATTGAATGCAAATGTGTTTTATGAATTAGGGTTAGCTCATGCTATGAATAAAAAGGTAATAATTATAACACAAGATATAGGAGAGTTGCCATTCGACATAAAATCATATCGATCAAATGAATATAGCCTTCAATTTAATAAGCTTTCTCAATTGATAGATGAATTAAGTAAATTATTATTCGGTGCAATAGATGGGAGCGTGAAGTATGGGAGTCCTATTTCGGATTATATACCATATTTCTACAATAATCAAAAAACATCTACACAAATTAATAGTTTAAATAATGTTATTGAACAAGACAGTTCAATTGAAAAGATTGTAGATGAAGTGGAGGGTGAAAGAGGATTTATTGATTATATTTCTGAAATAGAGGAAAATATGGTTGATATATCAAATGAGCTTGAGAACATGACTAATGAAGTAAATGAATTAGAGGTTTCTATTAGTGCAACTGTAAATGAAATCACCCGTATAAGTCCGCAAAAAGGAAATTCAGATGTAAATTTTGTCAGAAGTATGTGTCGTAAACTTTCAACACCAATAGATTTATTTGCAGAAAAACTTAGAGGGCATGTAAATATAATTACTCATGGTTGGGATATAGTTGAAAATAGTTATCTGTCACTATTGGATAATCAATATATGCAACAATCAGAAAATATTAAAAACTTAAATGAAAATATTAAAAAATTAAATAGTATGCAAGATGAAATTATTGAATCCAATGGTGAAATAGAAACACTTATAAGTATTTTGCGTGAAAATTTAGGTGTAGAGCGTAGATTAAATAAAGCGATTAATATGCTTATATATGAATTTGAAAAATATTTATTGATGACAGAAACAATGTCATCATCTATAGATAGAATAGTTAGTAAATCAGATGTTATTAAAGGTATTTTAGATAAATAGCATATAGATTAGGATATCGTAATGAAATATGTGTGCTTATATAAAGGTTTTACAGAAATGAAATATTAAATTTGTTGAAATTCAGTTTGTTATAATCAATGTATAGTTTGTAAAATGGAAAGGTTTACTAGAGGTAAATTAGTTTATGGAGATAAATAAATGTTCTATAGAATTTTATATTGATAAAAAATTTTTATTCCCAAATAATTATTTAGATGAGGTTCATGATAGTCAGACCTTATTAGTAGATAAGAAGGATTATAATATATATTTTATATTATATGGAGACTCTTACAAAATATTAGATAAACAGGAAAATGGTGGTATATTACGACTATCAATAAAGAATATTACAATAAATAAAACATACTTTATCGAAATGGATATATTAGCTTCTTTTAGAGTACCAGATTGTAGTTGTTTGAAGATAACATTACTGAATGGGGGATTGGCGTTAAAGTTTGAATACAATGAAAAAGGCGTTGAGTATTTAAGTATATATTGTAATAGTGAATATAAAATATATAAAGAGATAATGAATAAGTATGGATGTTTCTGGAATGCTATAGATGCTAAAACGTTTGTGGATTTACATATAAAGGAGGATAATAAGGAAAAAGAAGAAAAACATGAAGTCATATATATTGGTCAGAGTAAGCAAGATGATATTTTTAAACGACTTAATAATCATAAGACTTTACAAAAGATAATGAGAGATACATACAAAGCTAATTTGAAAAAAGAAATATATATTATGATACTTTCATTTGCTACTAAGCAATATAGTAGTTTTTGTATTCGTAATTATAATGCTAACCTCGTGACAGCTAATGGTATAGATGAAAATTATAGGATAAATGGATCGATTGATAAAAATGCAATGGTTGATATTGCGGAAGCTCTTTTAATTTCATATTTTCAACCAAAATATAATGATAAATTAAAGAAAAGAGAAGGAAGAGAAAAATTAGAGACATATAGAAAAATAGGTAATGCAGAAATAGATTCAATTAGTATAACTCTAGATTTGTATTTTGAAGATTACAATATTAAATTGAATTTAGAAAGCGAAGCAGAGAATACAAAAACAAAAGCACTAATTATTAATTGTATATTTGATAAAGAACTAATCATTAATGCGATAAATTTTCCAGATATGTTTTATTAGTATAATATGTATAAAGCTAATAATATGATTTTAAATGTAAATTAAAAATACAGATTTATGAGGTCGAAATGAAACTATTACTACTACTTATAATCATCAGCATAATTCTAGCTATTTTTGAACCTAAAATAAAAGGTTATCTAGGAGAAAGAGCTGTAGCAAATAAATTAGCAAAACTACCTAAGCAACAATATAGGATTATTAATGATGTTATGCTTAGGACAAACTATGGTACTACACAGATTGATCATATTGTAGTATCTATCTATGGAATATTTGTTATTGAAACAAAGAACTATAAAGGTTGGATTACGGGAAGTGAATATGCTGAACAATGGACTAAAAATATGTATGGAAAGAAATATTCATTTAGAAATCCATTAAAACAAAACTATGCACATGTAAAAGCCTTAGAAGAAAAGACAAACTTATCATCGGATAAGTTTATTCCTATTGTTGTATTTTCTAGAAATAGTGATATTAAGGTTAAAGTTAGTACACCAGTGGTATATATACATAGGTTGAATAGAGAAATTAAAAGATATACAGATGTTAGATTTAAGGTAGAGGAACTTGATACACTAGTAGCTATGATTCGATTATCAGATATTAATTCAAAAGAAAACAAGAAGCAACACGTAGAACAGATACGAACACAAGTAAGAGATAATAAAAGAAAAATATCTGAAGGTATATGCCCTAAATGTGGAGGTGCGTTAGTACAGAGGAAGGGTAAGTATGGAAAATTTATAGGATGTAGTAATTATCCTAAATGTAGATATATTAAAAATTAAATGATTATGGTAAGATATTTATATTAACTTACATCATCTAGAAAGAGGTTACTATATGAACTTACCATATTCAGAAGACATTGAAATTCAATATCTAAGCAGATTATTTGATAATACAAGTGAATGCTACAAATTCTTTTGGTTTCAAGCAATTGTAACTAAGATTTTGTCAGGAAAAGATACGTTTACATTTGAAGAATTAGTAAATGATATGATAGTAGACGCTTGGTATATGGTTACAGAGTATCATTTAAATTTAGGTCCTAAGGATAATCTAGAAAGATTGGTTAATTATATCAAGGACATATCTAACTTGAAGCCATCTGAAAAGAAAGGTAATGTTCTTGCATATATAAATGAATGCGACGATAGAGAAGTAATGGGGAAAAAGAGAGAACTTATCAAGAATGTGCCTTATCGTTTGCAAGCTCTATTTATGCCAGAAGTAAGAAGTGGAGAATTAGAAGGTTCAAAGAAAAATATAATTAGTAAGATTAATCAACAACAACGACTTATGTATTATTTTGGAGCATATAGTGGATTGAATACTACTATTCAAGTACAGGATAAATGGATTCAGTATATACATAGAAATCAAGAGATTATAAAAGGTTGGTTGCAATATAAGATGATTATCTATTTGCAGAAACGAAATCCAAGCGTACCAGGTATTGCAGAGAAGTTATATCCCCCTACAGAACGTAAGATGGAGAAAGTGAAGAAATATTGGAAAACGATATTAACATTACATCCAATAGAAGAGATATACTCACAAAGAATATTGACAGAAGATGATATATCTATAGATCATTTTGTGCCGTGGTCATATGTAGCACATGATGAACTGTGGAATTTGCATCCAACAACTAAAAGTATTAATAGCAAGAAAAGTAATAACCTACCTGATTGGGATATATACTTTTCATTGTTGTGTAAACAAGAATATTTGTCTTATTCTATGATATGGAAATATGAACAAGTACATAAAGAATTTGATAAGTGTGCAAAGGAACATATAAATAATGACCAGATAAGGCATAGGCTTTATAGAGAAGGATTGCAATTTGTAGAGTTTCAAGGAATTTTAAATGAAATAATAGCTCCTGTTTATGAGTCAGCTAAAAATAGTGGATTTGGAAATTGGGTGTTAACTGATGAGAGATAATAAAACAATAGATTATTATAATATAAATGCTAAGGCATTTTGTGATTCAACACAAAACACAGATATGAGCTATTGTCAAAATAGATTTTTAAAGTATTTGGGACATGGTTCAAGTATATTAGATGCTGGTTGTGGAAGTGGAAGAGATAGCAAAGTTTTTCTGGATAAAGGATATAATGTAACTTCAATTGATGCTTCGGAACAGATTTGCAAGATAGCCAGTGAATATATAGAAAGAAACGTAGAATGTATTTGCTTTGAAGAAATAAGTTATGAAAATACATTTGACGGAATATGGGCATGTGCTTCACTATTACATATAACTAAAGATAAATTGCCAAATGTTTTGAGAAAAGTATATAGGGCGTTGAAGAAAGAAGGGGTTTTATATGCATCTTTTAAATATGGTAATAATGAAGAGATAAAGGATAATAGATATTTTAGTAATTTTAATGAGGAACAACTTAGTAAATTAATTGGTAACAATACAGATTTTGAAATTGTTGAGATTTTTATAACAAATGATGCAAGACCAGAACGAGAACATGAACAATGGATAAATATAATTCTTAAGAAGGGGATTTACAATGAAAATCTCAAATAGCAGGAGAGGAATATGAGAGAAAACAAAACAAAAATAAAATATTAATATTATTAGGAATAATGTTTGCATTAGGTATTTTATATGTGGTTGAAAAGAAGTTGCCATTCCAATTTCTGATTTATAAGGTGAGCATTGGATGGATTATTGTATTTATTGAATTGGTATTACTTTTTATATTGAGTTATTTTCTATTGAAAAGTAATATTGTACTATGGAAGAAAATTCCTTTGATTTGTGTGATGAGTGCATGTTTATTTGTATGGATAGTCTGTGTTTATTTGGCAGATGAATACTGGGGGTATAACCATAACAGTACCCTTATTAAGTCGCCAAATGATTCACGGACTATCATTGTTACTGATATTGGTGAATGGAATGGACATACCTTTTGTGTATACAAAAGGAACACGGTATAGTAACTTTGTTGCACGTAGAATCCACACAAACGTCTTTTAAAACAATTTCTTATGACTGTCAATGGATAGAAGATATAGTTTCGGTTAGAGTCTCTGGAGAGGATATACGAGTTTTGATGTTCCATATAAATGAAACAGTTATGGAACAAATACAGATATTCATTTGCCCCTAATGAGGATGGCGAAAAACAATGCATAAATATCAGACACTAAGGAGTAATATATTATGAAAATAACTGTACTAATTGAAAATAATACTAGTCGTGAAGATTGTCTATATGAACATGGATTATCTCTTTATATAGAGACTGAGAAACACAAAATTCTCTCAGATACAGGAGCAACTGATGCATTTTTGTATAATTCAAATCAGTTAGGAGTAGACATAGAAAATATTGATAGTGTATTTTTAAGTCATGGTCATTATGATCATGCTGGTGGGATTTTAGCTTTTTCAGAAATAAATAGTTGGGCACCAGTTTATATGCAACAAAAGGTGGGGGCAGACTATTATCATCAAGAAAAATATATTGGTATTGATAAAAAAATATTAGAGCTTTCTCAAGTAAAATTAATAAATGGTGATATAGATATTGATGAGGAATTATCAATATTTACTGGAATAACAGGGCGAAAATATTATCCTCAAAGTAACCTTATATTGTCTGAGAAGATAGATGGTAATATGAAGCAGGATGAATTTGCTCATGAACAATGTATTGTAATAAAAGAAAAGAGAGGGAATGTTTTAGTATCAGGGTGTGCACACAATGGAATTCTTAATATATTAGAGCGTTATAATGAAATATATAATAGTCTTCCTATTGCGGTAATTAGTGGATTTCATATGAAAAAAGCAACTGATTATACGGAAGACGAGATTAGTGTGATTTGTGATACTGCAAGGGAATTGGTCAGATATCCAATTGTATATTATACTTGCCACTGTACAGGAGATGCAGCAATTGATCTTATGAAACCGATAATGGGTGATAAACTTGTAAGAATTCAAGGTGGGGAACAATTTGAGATTTTATAATGTTTAGGTTTATTATATTACTAAGAAGGAACAGTTGTTTGCAGAAGTTAAAAAGTAATTAACAAATGGAATAAAAGAGAATAGATTGAAAATTGTTGAACTGGAGGTGAATGTATGAGCATTTTATCATGTGCTAGTAACGCGTCTACATGGAGGGGCTATGAGTATTATGAATCAAAAAAGGTAACTTCATGGAAGAAGATTAATGATGAAGAATATGAACGAGAAGAGGAAGAACAAGCACAAAAATTTTATGATAATATAGTGAAATATGTAAATAGTCTTTCGGAAGAGGAACTTAGGATAGCATTGATAAATGCATTGACAGAAGATTATGAAATAGATGATTATTGGTAGGGAAAAAATTGATAGCTTAAAATGTTTCAGTACTAATGGCACTGTGCAGTAATCCAGGGCGTTGTTTGCTTTTATATGAATAAGATATGAATTTGATTATACAATTATACATCTTCAAGCCAAATTGTATCCTCTCTAGGCCAAGTTATTGATAGAACCATATCAATGATTATAATAAATATAAGAAGAATTTGTAATTTCTAGAAGTTTGGTATTACTAACCCAAGATAAATCTTAGTGAAGAACAAAGGAGGCAAGAAGAAGTTTGTTGAATTTAAAAGTGGTTCATTAGAATTACCAGAAAATATTATTGGTGAATTAAATTTTATGGAGGGAAGTAATTTAAGGTATAGCATAGTGAATCATATATTATTTGTATGGAAAGAGGGTGAGATGGAAAGGACTTATTATCCTGACTCACAGGATTTTGATAAATGGTTGTTCATTGCTTTGGGAAATTTAGTATTTTCATGAATGAAAAAATTGTTTGCATTGGAAATAAAAAAGCAGAGGAATTAATAGCGTATCTAATATGCAGTAAAGGTGTTCCTGTAAAAAGAGCAAAATTTCAGAAATGCTTTGGCCAAAGTCAACAAAAGATAAAGCAATGGATAGCTTATATAAGGTTTGCAGATATATCAGGAAAAGTGGTGTTAATATTCCAATAGAAATGGTTAGAGATCAGATATGGATTGATATATCAAAAGTAGAATGTGATTTATATAAATTTGAAGCATTATATGAAGAAAAAGAGGACATTCATAAATGCAAAGAGGCAGTTGATTTATACAGACCATTGTTACTTGAAGATTATTATGAATGGACGTCTTATCAAGAAGCATTTTATGACATAAGATATACATAAATGCTTGAAAAGATCAAGCATATTATGAAAAAAGAAATATTAATATGGCTAAATATTATAAAGAAAAACTTGAAAACTGGTGCTAAAAATTTCCGAAAACTTTATGATATAATACAAATACAATCAAGATGGCCTAGGATTGAATAATTAAATTTGGAGGGTTTTATTATGTCAACAATAAGAAAAGCAATAGAAGGATTAGATCCAGCAAAAGATATTGAAGCAGTAATTAAGGAACAGTTAGAAACATTAATTGAGTTAGCAGATAAAAATGCTCAATTAGATGAGGAACGAATTATAAATTCTTTAAAAGATGGAAAAATTAATGATGATTTGCGAATACCAATTACTAAAACAATTGCAAGTAAAAGGGAAGCACGTGCTGTTACATCACAGTCTTCGTCTGCTATTGTTGCAGAAATTGCAAAGAGCGTTGAAAGTTTTTTTAATCCAGGAAAAAGTGAAATCTTAAATGGGGTTGCAGGTATACTAGGAACTGCTATGGATGCCCTTATGGGTAGTGGTGAAGGAACAGAAATGAAGCAGAATTTATATTTAGTTGCAGTTGAATATCCTGCAATTGTAAGACTAGATTTTGCAATATGGGTGCGAAATACCAGGGCAAAAGGCATCAGCACTAGGTGTAAAAATGCAATTTCAGTAGTTGCGTATAAATCAGCAGTTGATGTATCAAAATTAGATTATAATACATTCATAGCGGTTTATGCTCCAATACTTCAGAAAGCTTTTGGTAGTAATTATACAGAAATTGATAAGATGCTTGATAAGTCAAAAGAAATATATGAAAAGTATGTTACCTCTAAAAATTCTGAAAATCAGCTTAAAGAATTCTCGTTTAAGAATGGTAATATAAAGCCATTTACTATAAATCAATTAATGACAGAACCTGAAAAGAAAATAGTGAATGATTTTTAACACCCTATCGAAAGGTTAAATTTCAAGTGAATTCGTGATTTATACAAAATAGAGTCTGTAAAAAATTTTGTGTAAACTAAGATGTTATCCTCTTAGATTAATGTTAAAATAAATATTAATCTAGGAGGATTTTTTTATGGCAAGACAAAGAAAGTTAACACCTGAGCGCAAAGCATTTATCAATGGTCTTTATGAAAGAATTTATTCCTATATCTGAAAAGGAAAGAGAAGCGCTTAAAAAGGTATGTGATATTTTTCAAGCACAGAATCTTATTCCTTGTACAGCGTGTCGATATTGTATAGATGGTTGTCCTAAGAACATTGCAATTCCAGATTTATTTGCATGTATGAATGCATAGAAATAATATCAGGATTGGAATTCGGATTATTATTATCACAGTGTACATACTGTAAACAAAGGAAAAGCATCGGATTGTATACGATGTGGTAAATGTGAACATATATGTCCGCAACATTTACAAATTAAAGATTTATTAAAAGAAGTTGCAGGAGAATTTGAATAAATGCTTAGTAAATAGATGACACTGTATAAGGAATAAATATTAGATTAAGTCAGCAAATTATTTTAGTGTTAAGGAGTGATTAAATTGAATAATAACATTTATGAATTTGATGCCATCATACTAAAAGTTCCTGATATTGATGGAGCATATATTGAGTTTCCTTATGATGTAAGAGCAGAATTTGGTAAAGGTAGAGTTAAGGTAACAGCAGTGTTTGATGGAACATCTTATGATGGAAGTCTCGTTCGTATGAAAACAGAGAAACATATAATAGGACTTAGAAAAGATATTAGAACTGTTATAGGTAAACAGCCTGGCGATACAGTTCATGTAGTAATTAAGGAACGAGAATAGGTAAGGAAATTACAAAGTAAGTAATTGTTTATAAGTAAAATAGTCCGATTTCAGATTAAAGTCAAGAAAGAGTTTTTAGAAATTCTATAATAAAATTCTTCACACAACCATTTCCATTAGAATAAACTGAATTATAAAAAGAGTGAGTACGTTGCTATCAAAGCAACTTTCAGGAGTATATATGGACAATATGAATTATACTAATGAGAATATTATGAGTTCAGGATTACCCTATAATAATATAACATGGAAAGACATTGCAGGCCAGCCCTTTGGTACGGCATCTAGATTTAATGTTATTGTATTTAATGATGCTAATAATATAGTAGATATTGAAGGCCCTGTAGCAATTGGTGGAAATTATAACAGTCCAAGAGTATTAAGTGTTGGTTTTGTAAACAAGGGTAACAAAAAAGTTGGTTACTCACCAGATTTAGTACGATTTTTAGTAGGTGGAAATATATCTATGAATGGACCGTTAGTTGTAATAGGTCATGTAGTTGGTGGTAGTGGATTTCGTGCGGCCAATGGAAGTACCTATTTTATTGGGAAAAATGGTATGAGTATACAAGAGTTAAAATATTTGTATCAAGCAAATGGAGGTAGTCAATATTGGACACCTACAGATAAAGGTAATCATTATGTGGTTCCTAGCTATGATGTGCCAAGATATATACCGTCAAGTAGAGTAGGTGCTAACATACCTAAATTCTTTAATGATGCGAGAACAAGTATATCGAATTACAAAGCATGTATTGAGAAATTAACTCCAAATGGAGCAGTAATTAATAATAATTATGAATGGATTTTAAAGGGCAATGATCCTGTACAAAATGTATTTCTTATTGATGTAAGACCAAATGGATTGATAAATAAGGGAATACGAGCAGAAGTCCCACAAGGAAGTAGAGTTATTGTAAGACTAAGAACGGGAGCAAATGCTCATTTACAATATGGTGTATATGGAGAAAAGAGTAAGGCTAATCAAACATTGTATGTGTTTGAGGATGCATCTAATATTTATATGGAAAAATCCTCAGATATATGGGGAAGTATATTGGCACCACAAGCTATGTTCAATGCACATGCTACAGGTGGTCATGTAAGTGGTAATGCGGCACTTAGAGCTTTTGCGGTAAATGCAAATAGTGGTTTTGAATTTCATTATTTCCCATTTGTTGGAGGAGTAAGATGCCAAACTATGTTAGCGCCTGTAGCACCAACACGTGTAGCTCCTAGTCAAATGGAGGAAACACCAATACAAGTACCACAAACACCAGTTGAAGTGGCACCAGTGACTCCGATACAGATACTACCAGATGAGGAAACTGCACCAGTGTGTCCGACATGTCCAGAAGTACAGCCATGTCCAATAGCAGAACCATGTCCTATACCAACGCCATGCCCAACGTGTCCAACGCCAGAACCATGTCCGATAGCAGAACCGTGTCCAACGTGCCCGACACCAACGCCATGCCCAACGTGTCCGACGCCAAAGCCATGCCCAACGTGTCCAACATGTCCAATGCCAAAGCCATGCCCACCATGCCCGACATGTCCAGAACCGGAGAAGATATATATTACTGTTCCAATGCCGGTTCCTGCAGAATGTCCGAAGCAAAAACCATGTCCAGTCTGTCAAGAATGTCAGATAAAATCAGGTGTAATTAAAGGATGTATTAAGGGATGCTATTGTGGTAAATGCCATATTTGGGAAATACGATTGTACGAGAGAGATAATGGCAAGGATACATTTTTATACAATGTATGTATTAAGGGACGTGGAGATTTCGAATTCATGGTTCCATTTGACGGTACTTATATTTTAAAAGTATGTCAGGCTAATAATCGTTGCAAGACATCTCGTTGTAAACCTTGTATCACCTTGAATAATATTGGTGTAGAAAATCTTATGATAGAATAGATATAAAACTCTCCGTGTATTAAATATTATTTGATATACGGAGAGTTTTATATAAGGTTTAGATATTTAAGCCACAATCTTCAACAAATCACTGAAATTTGTTAAGGCATAATCAATATTGGGATTACTTGTAGCACCGCCAATGCCAGAGCAAGCAAAGCCTCCAGTTTTAGCTGCGGCTACACCTGCATCAGCATCCTCAACCACTAGACAAGTTGAAGGTTCAAGATCTAACATTTGTGCTGCAGTTAAGAAAACTTCAGGGTCAGGTTTGGTTTTAGTAATGTTAGTGCCATCACTTACTACATCAAAGAAATTTTGTAAGCCCAGTTTTTTCAGAATCATTTTAGCATTGCGACTTGATGAACCAATGGCAAGCTTGAGACCAAGAGAACGTAGAGTAAGCAGAGTGGTTGCTATCTCATCTGATAAATCTTTGGTACTCATCTGATTTAGTAAAGCTACATAATTAGCATTCTTTTCGCTACATAAATTTTCTTTTTCGCTAAGAGTTAGTTGGTGTGGATATTCCTCCAAAATGATTTCAAGACTTTCCATGCGAGATACTCCTCGCAATCGATTATTCTTAGTCTCGTCAAATGGAATATCTAATTTATCTGATAACATTTTCCACGCTTGATAATGATAGTGGTCTGTGTGGCAAATCACTCCATCCAAGTCAAAAATAATTCCAGAAAATTTTGCTGATTCCATATATTTATTTGACTCCTTTCAAAAAATTAATATAATGTATCTTCACGTCCACAACTGGCATCCACAGGAGATATTCCTTTGAATTCACTTCTTCCCATGATCTTTTCAAATACAGCATCTACTACCTCTGGTGTATAAGTGTATGCATTGATATATGTTTTAATCATAGGTACATCTAATAGGTGGTAAGGGTTAGCCATACTTATAAACATTGTAGGGATTTCACCTACAAACCAAGGTGCATCATTTCCCATACCCATAAGTCCTTGCCATTGCAAGCGGACTACTACATTGTTGCTGGCTGTTTCATAATTAGATACATAAATTGCTAAGTCATAGCGACCTTTAAAGTCTTCTACCTTTTCGAAAATTTCCTGCATTAATGCAATTGCATGAGGGTCATCACTTGTTCCAGAGAAAGCAGACATAATATCTACATTAGTATCTCTATTTCGCAAATGAACTTCGAAACCTTCGGCTTCTAGTTTTTCTTTCCATGCTTTTTTAAGTGGTGTATCAATATCTTGATTATGTTCTAAGACATTTAGATATACTCGTTTGGTTTTGGCAGGAGAGAGCGGAAGCATATTTTGGGTATCCTTTACAAGAGTAACCGCTTTATCTGCACATTCTATAGCTTTGTCAACATGTTCCTTGCAACGTAAGAGGCTTAATGCTTCTGGTGTAGGAACTAGAGTGCCTTCTGCTTGTTTCTTGTGAAGTCCTAAGGAAGCTTTGGTAGCTAATATACGAATTAATGCTTCATCTAGACGTTCATCAGTTAAGACACCTTCTTTGTATCCTGTTAACATAGAGTCATAATCTTCTTCTAGATTTTTGTTAAATAAGAACATATCTGCACCACACGCTATAGAAAGAGGTACAAGTTTAGAACGCTCACCAGCAACAGTGTAGCCAAGCATTGGTGTTGCATCCGTAACAATTAAGCCGTTAAATCCTAGTTTTTCTCTAAGTAAACCTACCATAATTTCTTTTGAAAGTGTAGCAGGTACACATTTTTTATCATATTTAGAAGGATCGTCAGCTAATGCTTTTTGGTAAGCTGGCTGAGCAATATGACCGATCATTACTGTTTTGGCACCATCGTTAATTAGTGTTTGATAAATTTCACCATAGGTTTCATCCCATTCTTCGCATGATAGAGTGTTAACACTTGTCAATAGATGTTGGTCACGTTCATCCACACCATCACCAGGAAAATGTTTGATTGATACAGCAACATTAGCTTCATCAGCAGCACGAAGATAACCTTTTGCCATACGAATAACACGTTTGTGGTCGCTTCCAAAAGTACGTAAGTTGGTAATTGGATTACGGAAGTTCATGTCAATGTCTACAATAGGAGCAAACGCCCAGTTTAGTCCAAGAGCAGCGCCCTCTCTACAGGCAATTCTTCCTAACCAATATCCCATCTCGTCATCATCAGTTGCAGCAACGCCCATAGGCTTTGCATAATTCAATCCTTCTATGGCAGCACCACTTCCGCCAGCTTCTAAGTTTGCGGCTAGAAGCATAGGTATTTTTGAATTTTTCTGTAAAATATCATGAGTCTTTTGAACATTTAGGGCAAGAGCTGGGCGGTACATTATACCGCCGACTCCTATTTTCTTTGTTAACATTTCTAGATAATTTTCATCATCTGTTGCTCCAAGTGGGCAAAAAAGTTGCCCTATTTTTTCTTCTAAGGTCATGCTATCTAAGGTATCATTTACCCAAGCACATGCCTCATCATCCAAGAAGAATGGATTTGCTTTTAAATTAATATTCATAGTTGTCAAACCTTTCTGTATTATCAAGAGTTTTTAGGTATTTTATTCTTTCGTATTTTACATACAATAGTACGTACTATTTCAAAAATTAATAAAGATAGTAGGATACCCGCTGTGGTATCACTTGCAAAATGTGCGCCCATAACGACACGACTAATTGCACATAAGATCATATATACATAACAAATAATTTTTATTAGTTTTTCCTTATTCTTAAGATTAGGAATAAAGGAAGGGAGTAGGCTAAATGCTATAGTTCCTGCTGCATTCATGGAATGTCCAGAAGGGAAGGAAGCATATATATTGTTAAAGCCACCTCTATTAGTAATCACATACCAGCGTGTAAATTCTGTAATGGGATCAGTCATTTCACGAATTCTCATTCGCCCCCACATGCCTTTTAACGTATTCATAACAATAATGACTACTATAAAGTAGAAGATAGCAATTATAGCAAATGTAACCGCTTCTTTGGCATTTTCCGCTGGAACCAATCTGATAAGGAAATAAGCAGCTATAAGGATAATAGCAGTAAATAAAAATGCAAGGGCTTGAGGTGCGCCAGCTATATTTTCATGGAGATAATTCCAACTCATAAAACCACCCATAATACTAAATAGTAGAGTGAATATTCCATAAATAATACCTAGTAGTATACTTACTGCTGTATTTTTACGACTTCGAAAACGAAATAATAACATAAATCCCAAAACAGCTATAAAGGTAAAGGGAAGTTCTCCAATTACTTCAAAAATGCGACCAAACAGATTTTTTGTAAATAAAGTTTGAGAAATCTGTAAATCTGTGAATGTGAAAATGGATAATAAAATAATCCCTATTATTGGTATTATTATTTTTTCTTGTTTACTCATAAGGACCTCCTTACTTTTGTTTATTTGGCTTTAGTTTTTCCATTGTTTAAATCATCAATAACTTGAGGATATATATTATCTAACTTATAGAATAAGTAGACAATAGGGGTTATTACAAGGAATGGAATTGGAACCAAAAGATATAATAATTTAATTGCATCTAATGCTTCGCTGGCTTGCACAGCAAGAGCACCATCGTAATTAGCTGCACTAAGGATAGCCATGGCTACAGCCATACCTACGCCACCACCAACTTTAGCACCAAAGGTAGTAGTAGAGTATAACATTCCTTCTACACGTGTACCAGTTTTCCATTGTCCATATTCAATAGTGTCAGCAACCATAGCGAACATAGTTCCCATAGCACCAGACATACCAATACCTTTTATAAATGAACAGAATAATAGCCATTGTAGTGATAGAGGGTTAACTAATATTAATACTTGTCCTAGTATAGAGATACATGATGCAATCAGTGCCACATTACGTTTTCCGTATTTGGAAATAAACACTGGTATAAGTAGCATGCCGACTAGTGCGGCTAAAGTCTGTAGTGCAGTTAAGAAACCTACATATACCTCATTTCCTAATAAATATTTTGCGTAATAAGTACCTACAGCACCGCTTAGTGACATACCAAGTACCATTACGACCCATATTAGTACAAGTAATAACCATTGATCATTTTTTACACATAACTTAAGACTTTTTCCAAAAGAAATATTCTCAGATGGAACATCAACTCTTTCTTTTGTGTTATAGAAGCAAAGTAAAAATAGAGCCATTGCTACAAGTCCGTAGATAACAGATACGATAACCCATGCCATCTGGTTAGAAGTACCTTCTGCTCCGCCAAATGTTTTTACAAGAGGAAGAGTTAATGCATTAATTGCAAGAGATCCGATTTGTGCTAAAAACATACGGAAAATGTTAATCATAGATCTTTGATCTTGATCTCTAGACATACGAGCTGTTAATGCACCATAAGGAATGTTGATTGCAGTGTATAGGAAAGTAGTTACTAGGTTGTAGGTTATTGCTACATAAATATATTTTCCTACCATACCAATGTTAGGTACCAAAAATACTAGTATGGTAGCAATTCCGATGGGAGCTGCAAGCCACAAAATCCAAGGACGTGCTTTACCGTGTTTAGATTTTGTCTTATCCATGATGAAGCCCATAATCATATCAGATACACCATCAAAAAGACGTGAGCAGAG
Organism: Lachnospiraceae bacterium; assembly: GCA_031547045.1. Taxonomy (GTDB): domain Bacteria; phylum Bacillota; class Clostridia; order Lachnospirales; family Lachnospiraceae; genus JAVBSN01. The sequence continues at coordinate 89,332 of JAVBSN010000007.1, read as the reverse complement.
TATTATCATTCCTATAATTCCTGCATTTAGACCAAGGGCATCTGTATAGAAGAAGGATACATATGTGGATGTCAATACTAATACAAGATTACTAGCTAAGTCACCACCACCATAGAATATTTTTTCTCTGAAACTAATAGTTTCTTTTGTGTTTTTTACTTGATTCATCAGTATTCCTTTCTGTACGCAAACGCGTATCGTTAGTTAAATAATTCTTTCATAAAGTTAACAGTTTCCATTAAGCTATCCTCTGCTTGAGGAGCCACACCTACTTGGTCCGCAAATCCATGTCCCATGCCACGATATATAATGGTCTTAATGTCTCTGCCAGCATCTTGTAGTGTTTGTGCGTAGGCAAAATCTTCAAATACTAGAAAATCATGTTCGCCAAAAATTAATAGAGTAGGAGGAACATCATGTTGGTCATCTAACAATGGAGAAGCATAGATATGTTCAGGATCTAAATGTCCTTGCAAGTAAACATCATTTAACATTTTAATTTGACCGTTACTATTATCAGTAGGTTCACCCATCATTAGCTTTAACATGGCATCAATTACCTTAGCGTGTTTTTTGCTACGACGGTATTTGTTAAAATCAACACCATTATAGAATTCTGTATGTTTTCCAGCAATGTTTACAGCGGGATAGAAGAGAACTCTTGCTTTTACCATATTGGTCTGTTCTTCACGATCTCTCATTGTAACAGCAGTTGCAAGATTACCACCAGCGGAATCACCAGAAACCACCATACGATTGTTGTCACCGCCATATTCATTAGCATGTTCTTTTGCCCATAATGTTGCAAAGAAGCAATCGTCTAAAGGTTGAGGATAGTGATTTTCAGGACAAAGTCTATAATCAATGTTAAATGCTAGGCAATCATAATTTTGTACAATGAATTTACACATTTGTTCAACAACGTCAGGACCACCACCAAAGAAGCCACCACCATGATAGTATACAAATATAGGAAGATTACTTCCTGTATTAGAACGTTTATAGATGCGGACAGGTACTTCATATCCGTCGGCACTTGGTACATTTACATGAAAAGTATCAATACCCTCTGTTACAAGCTCAATACCTTTATATTCATCAAACATTTTACGCATAGGTAAAATAGATTCTAAAACAGTTTGATCTTTTTTTGGCTTAGCCATAAATTTTGACATTAGTGGTAACATCTTCATGGAATTATATATTCTTGGATCCATGTCTCCATCTTCACCCCCTTCGGGGATGGGTTTTAATAAAATAGGTAAACCTTCGTGTTCCACGTGCTTTGCATTTGTTTTAAGTGCTTCTAAAGTTTGTAAATCATACTTTCTTATCATAGCAATACCTCCAAAAATAATTTGTTATAAATAAAAAATACAGCATATTTGACTAATTATATTGTAAATATGTTTTATTGATTGTATAATTGTTAGAAGAGGTGATTAAATGATAAAAAAAGATATTGCTTATCTACTCAAGAGTTTTTCTAAAGTATCAGGGCTTGGAATCAGAATGTATCAAAATGAAAGAGAAGAGTACTATTATTCACCATTGCATTTATATCCAGATCCAGCCACAGCGGTACGAAATATTATTTTGACAGAGACCTATGACGCAGGTGTTATTACTACAACCTTATTTCAGCATTATGGATATGTGAATCTATCTTCTGGTGAAACAATTGTAATAGGACCAACAGTTGCCTATGGAGAAGATGAGAAAGATTTTGGACATTTATTTTTTCTTTTAGATATTCCCAAAGATCAACGTTCAGAATATTTGAAGGCGTTATGTTGTTCACCAGAAATTTCAGCACAGTATGTTGCTTGGATGTTATCTTTTTTTATTACAGCTATTACAGGACGGGCATTTGATATAGAACGAATTCACATTGATACCAAGTATGGTAAAGCAGGAGATGAGATTAATAAGGAACATACACGGGAGATATTGGAAAGCTATGATGATACAAGCTTGTCTGAGATAGGGTTAACAAGTTACCGTTTTGAGCGTTTGGCAAATCTATATGTAAGTACAGGGCAGATGGATAAGCTGATGGAATTATTTGAATCAGTTCCTAATGTGCAAGCAGGAAAAATGGCCAGTGATCATTTACGACAGTATAAAAATATGTTTATATGTTCAGCAACAACCATGTCTAGAGCTGCTATAGATGGTGGATTAGATCCACAATCAGCATTTAAACTTTCAGATTTATATATTCAAAAATGTGAGATTCTTCGTGATCCTAACGCTATTATGAAGTTGATGCAGGAAATGGCAAAGGATATGGTGGAGCGTGTAAATATTATAAATTATGGAGAAGTACAGAACTTCAAGATATTTGAAGAGTGTTATTACTATGTGAAAAAGAATTTATATAGTCGTATTCAAGTGAGTGATATGGCCAAGGAGCTTGGTATTTCACGTTCTTATCTTAGCAGTATGTTTCATGAACGAACAGGTAGAACCCTTTCACAATTTATAATAGATCAGAAAATAGTAGAAGCAAAGAGATTGTTACAATTTACTGAAAAGAGTCTTGTGGATATTGCCATACATTTAGGATTCTCGTCACAAAGTCACTTTCAAAACATATTCAAGAAACAGGTAGGACAGACTCCACTAGAATATAAGCGTGAAAATGCAAAATAGATGTTGCATAATCCACCAAAATCTGCACATCCTATAAAGTAAATAAACCTAACAACCACACCACAATTAGAAAGCGGGCAAACTTTATGGGAAACAAAAATACTAAAAAATCACAACAAGCAACTAACAAAGCAGATAACAAGCAAGATTCTCAAATACCTTCAGATGTATTAGGAAGTTATACTGGAGTTCCAGAAGATGGAGAAGAACCAATACAAGATGCAGATGATCTTTAAGTAAATAACCAAGAAACTTAGACAAACCTATAATAAGTTAGCCTATAAAATCTAACTTATTATAGGTTTGTTTTTTTGTCAAAATATAATTAACAACAATTTATAATAAAAATAATGTTACATTTAAAGAATATAGACATATAATTATGAGGTGATAATAGTAGAAAATACACAGTTTACGCCTCAAATTAGGATACAAGCACTATGAATTGAGACTTGGAGGATAGATTATGGAATCATTTGATAGAATATGCAAGAAAAATTATGAACGCATTTACAAATATATTTTAGGTATGACAGGAAATGCGGAAGTAGCAAAAGATCTTACCCAAGATGCATTTTTAATTGCATATCAAAAAGGAAAGGAATTTTTGACTCATGAAAAGCCAGAAGGATTTTTATACAAGACTGCAAAAAATCTAGTGTTAGTAAATTATCGAAATAGGCAACGAGAAATATTATTTGATAATCAAGAAGATTTCCGCATACAGAGAGAAGATATTTTTGAAGAAATATGCAAGTCTAGAGAAACAGCAATCTCTATTGATTTGTATCGAAAAGAAATATTAGAACAACTTTCGCCTAAGAAGAAACAACTTTATGATTTGTATTATGTAGAGAATAAAAGTATGAAAGAGATTGCTAGAGAGTTAGGAGCTGGTGAAGTGGCGTTGCGTATGCGGTATGTAAGACTTCGTAAGGAAATTAGTACTCAGGTAAGAACATTGCACTTAGGAGATTTTTGAAAAATATGTTACACATCATAATAAATAGTATATATAAATGAATGGCTTGCGCAAGGCATATATAGAAAGGAGCATCTATATGGAAGAAATCATTAATAATGAAATATTATATTTAAGACAAAGAATTAATGAAGAAATAGAAAACGGAAATTATAAAGTGGTAGAAGAATTATCAACTGAATTATGTGAATTACAAGAATGTGAAACCAAAATTCAGATGCCAAATGATTTTTCTTATCAAATCAGAAGGATGAATAAGGAGGCAACTATGAGAAATATTAAGAAATACATGGCTAGAGTAGCAGTAGTAATTGGTATATTAGGAGTGTCAGGTGGAACAGTATATGCAGCAGTTTCTCATTTTAGACAAGTTAATTATTTTGAACATGGACTTGTTGCAGAAGAGAGCACAGAAAAAAAATTTACAGAAGAAAATAATATAGATGAAGACGTTCAAATGGACACAAACCTTTTACCAGAAGCAGAGGATACAGTATCTCTTATTTCTTCGGAGAAAGGAACTTCTAATGATTTATGGATAACTAAAATAGTACGTCAACGAACAACACCAACATATGAATCAGATAATGGAAAGGATTGGAGAGATAGTGAGCCAGACGTAGTTAATGAAACAGAATATAGTTATGTAGATTATGAAACAGCATGTAAGGATAGTGGTTTAAAACAATTATTTTCTAAGAAATATGAACAAGATGGTACAACTACTTATACTGAATATGTAAGTCAAAATAATATTTCTGATAATAGAAATGGTGAAATTATTTCTACATTTAATTATGGTAAAGGAGAATTTACCGTAGATGAAGAGAAAATATTAACAGGGGAAGGTTCTGATAGAACAACAGTAGTATTTACTAGTACTGAACCAACAACTAATCAAAGAGAATATACAGATACATCTGGCAGAACATATTTATTAAGTGATGATACAGAGTTTGGTACATTACGTACAACTGTACTTATATCTTATGATGAATATGATATAATAATTATGTTTACAGGATTAAGTGATGTAGAAATTCATGAAATATTAGATTCTATTATTTAGAATTAACACATTAAGGGCAAAGTCATTAACGACTTTGCCCTTAAATTTCCCTTTCAATTTTAATGAAAATGAAACATGAATAGTAATTATAGTAATGCTGCTTCAACGCCTATAACATTTCTATTATCAATAATGTGTTCCCTATTATTCCAAGCAACAGAATATAGTCTGCTGCCATATTTTATAGTTTTCATAGTATTCATTGCATCACATAATGCATTGTTTTCAAAGCCACCCCACATAAGTAATGAAAAATCAGTATGAAAGGCAACTGTACGTAAGAATTTTGAACATAGATTTTTATCATTATCTTTTATATACAGATATGAGATTATTCCAAAGTTTATATCACTATCTGATTTTGGAAAATCAGGATACCCAAATAACTTTGTTGGCACATGTGATAAGAATTTATAAATACCTTCATAACAACACATATGATATTGTTTTGTAGCTTGTTGGTTACCAACGAAACAGCAAGCAATTATTTCTGAATTGTGTCTGATACAGTAAAAATCTTTTGTGCCATATCCGAAATAATTAAAATTTACAGGAGTAAGTGATAATTTTCTGAAATGTGTATCCACTATATGTTCAAATCCATCTAAACTATTTTTTTCAATATCAATTAACTCTTTGCCACCATGAAAACAGTAGGTTGTATAATGTCCAAGATATTTATATTCAGGCATGCTTCTGTGGCCTTTTTCAAATAAAGCAATGGCAGCCGTATTGTCATCTAATATTGTTGTATAAAAACAATCACACTCAGATATGTTATCGTATAGAAATTGATATGCCTTTGCAATAAATAATATCTTTTTCTGATAATCAGGATGTATTTTGAAGCTAGTAAGATAAGCACATTTTTTAATCTCGCAATTTACATACTCATCTCGAATAACTACGCCTCCAACTGCAATTATTTTACTGCAATCATTATCACGTATAATCATAATTTTAGGGTAGTCACCATCTGCTGAAAAGGATGAAAATGGAGAAGGGTTTCTCAGGTATTTCACGCTAATACCACCACTAAAATAACCAGTCTCAAAAACATCTATAATGCCGGCATCATCTTGTTCATTTGCAAATTCAAGTGTATATTTATTATTTTGGAAGTTCATCAAGATTTTCTCCTATTGGAACATTCATTTTCTGGTCTATTTCTTCACCAAGTCTTAGGTTCATACCCCAGAACAAACTCCATAAAAGGGGACTAGTTCTTCCAAGGGAGGCAAAACCTCTATCTAATACTGTCTTCGTAGATGAAAATTCTTTTCTTGCATCTCGGCAAAGTTTACTAAGTTTTTCAGCAGATAGTAAATTTGGATTAAAGGCAACTTCCCCATAATTATATCCATCCTCAAGCCACCATTTATCATAAATAAGTCTATTGTCATCTTTTAATCGATTATATAATGGTGTGCCTGGAAATGGTAGAAGATGATTAAATGCAGCAGTGTAGAATTTATGTTTTTGTGCAAAGTTAACGGCATCCCATATAGTTTTTTCGTCATCATAATCATAACCAAAAACAAAGGTTGCATATATTCCAATTCCTGCATCGTGAATACGCTTAACAAGTTCATCACGTTCCCCTAAGGCATAGTTAAATGACTTATTCATTTGATTAAGGTTTTCCTTGTTTAAACTTTCAAAGCCAATTAGTATTATTTCACATCCACTTTTTTTCATAGATTTTAATAATTCAGGGTCTTTTGCCATAGACAAAGTTCCTTGTCCTGCCCATTTAATATTAAGGGGTTCTATTTTATTGAATATGCCCATAGCATTTTCTTTATTGGCAACAAGATTATCATCAACAAGAAAAGTATATCTGTGTTTTGAATTTTTAATATCTTCTACAATAAGGTCATGGTTTCTTGCATAATACTTACTACAATAATATTTTGATATAGCACAAAACTCACAAGAATGGCAACAACCCCTTCCGGTTTCAACTAATGATACAGGAAGATATTTTTTACCATCAAATATACTTTTATCAGGCATAACATCATAACTACCAGTTCCACCAGTATATACCTTTTTCAAATTGCCATTGTGAAAATCATTAAGCATATTTAGCCATACAGTTTCAGCGTTTCCAATAATGATACTATCACAGTACTTAGCAGTCTCATCTGGACATAATGTTGTGTGATAACCGCCCATTATTACAGTAACACCTTTTTCACGGAATTTTTGTGCAATGGCATAGCTTCTTCTGGCAGTATATGTTTCTACTGTAATGCAGACCAAATCAGTATCAGTATTATAGTCAATTAATTCAATGCGGTCATCAAAAAGTTCTGTTTCAATGTTTGGTGGAGTAAGTGACTTAAGAACAGCAATCGTCAATGGCTCCATTTTCCATGTACCTATATATTTTTTACCTTGCTTTTTTCCTATAGCAGGAAGAATAAATGTTATTTTCATTTGCATACACCTCATAAAATCGGAATATCAGAATTATCACACATAACTTCTTTTGTAAACTTATGCCATTTATCAGCATAACCTTTATATCCTAGATTTAAAGGAATGGATAACCATGCACTATGTACAAATGGAGAAAGTCTTTTTATAATAGCAGAAGTGCTATATGTTGCTCTCCAAGCATAATCAGTGCCTTCTTCAAGTTGCTCTTTGGTCATTTTCTTAGGTGTGAAAACACAGTGTTGAACATCATACATTGCCCAATCATAATCTATAATTCTACCTTCTTGATTAAGTTGATTATAATATTGAGTTTTTGGGAAAGGAGTTAATATTGAATATCTTGGTAAATCTATTTTTGCCTTTATAACAGTTTCTACAGTTCGTTCAAATACGCTTTCGTCTTCTTCGTCACCACCGAAAGCAAAACATCCTTGTACTAATATTCCATTATCATGTAATTTTTTCATAAGTTCTACATAACCATCAACTTTGTTTACACCCTTATTAATATATTTTTGTGACTCTTGTGTTATTGACTCAAATCCAATTAGAAGACCTCTACAACCACTTTTTCTAAAAACGGTAATAAGCTCTTCATCTATACCAATTGATGAGGTAACAAGACCTAACCATATTATTTTTAATGGTATAAGTGCGTTAAAAAGTTCAATTGCATAATTACGGTCTGTTATAAGGTTTACATCAGGAAAGAGTACATGTTTTGTATTTAGTGCTTCAATTTCAGCTACTACTTCTTTTATTGGTCGTTTGAAAACTGTATGTCCAAAAGCAGCAGGGTAGGCACAGAATGTACATGGTAATGAACAGCCTCTAATAGCCTCAACTGTATTAGTTGTAATATATCGTTTTTTATTTAACAATTCACGTTTTGGATGTGGCTTACCCTCCATTGAAAATCCACATTCTTGACTATATAGTTTCTTATAAGAACCATTTATATAATCATAAATAAATTGTGGAAAGGTATATTCAGAAAAGCCTGTAAAGATAACGTCTGCATGAAGGGTTGCTTCCTCTGGCATAAGTGATGGATGCACACCGCCCATAAATACAGTTATTCCTTTTTTTCTAAAATAATCAGCGTATGCATAGCATCTTTGAGATGTTCCTGTAATACAAGTAATGCCAATTAAATCAGCATCAATATCAAGTGGTATTTTTCCCGCTGTTTCATCATATATCACTACATCAGCATCAACATCTTCAGGAATAAGAGCAGCAAGAGTTGTTAGTGTAAGTGGTGCATAATGAAGGGATTTCCCAAAGTTTCCAGAATGTCTGTGCATAGCTCCAGTAGGAGCAAGTAAAGCTATTTTTAACATTATTCAAAATCCTCCTTTGTAAACCAATTATTCCATTCATCTTTGTTGCTAAGATGACAGGGTTTTATATCTCCTAGACGAAGTCCATCGGCTATAAGCCGATTAATATAGTCTTGTTCAGGATTTCCACCAACAAGAATAACTTTAGCCTTTTGTAGTTGTCCTAAGTCCCTACAATAATTATAATGAAAGCTTTTACGCAAAGCATTATCAAGCATATCATCAGTAATATTCATATACTGAGTATAGAGGCAGTATCGATTTTTATCTGGTGCTAAAAGATAAAAACTATTATGTATGCCTACTGATTCAGCAATGTTTTTAATAAATTCCTCAGTAAGCTTCTCACCAAAAAGGTCAGAGGTAATACCTTTTCTTCTTAAAAATTTTATTAATGGTGGATGATTAGGAAATGTTTCAAGCACTTCAATTATATCACCAATGCAATATCGATAAAAACCACCACCTGTTGTTACGATTACTTCATATTCACCTTTAGAAAGTTGATGAGATAGATATATCTTTCCATCGGATAAGTTTCTGAATTCAAAAAAATGAGAGTTAATGCTTAATCTACTACCTGTTTCATTTACTAAGGGAAAAGAAATAAAACATTCAGTTGCAAGGATTCCCTTTGGCTCTATATAAACATTTGGAAATAATCTTTCTATATCTGCTATGTAATCGGCAGCACTACCATCAGCCCAACAACTAATTATCTTAAGGTTAGGAAATACAAGGTCAAATCTATCTTTATTAATAGAATTAATAATAATATTTTTACGTTTATTATTAAAATCTTTTGTTAATTCATGGACATTCTCTCTTATAAAATCACATAAGATTGTAAGATAAGTTGGGTTCCAGATAGATATAAGGGTAAGGTTATTACATGTTAATAATTGTTTAGAGGTTCTCATATAAAAATCTGTCATATCCGATGAGAATTTAACAGATGAATCAACTGCAAAAATCTTATCCATAATATTTTTTTCAATTTTGCCAAAATACTCAGAATCTTCTTCAAAGCCAATTGGAATTCCACAGGTAGTAAATGTTTTTTGTGTTGTAACAGGAGTTATTGACCAATAGCTTTTACCATTACAGACACCACCCACATTATCATATATATCAAATAGCCAAGACTTTATACCCTTTTGAAATTCATTTTTTAAGGTGTTTGTATAAGGAATAAGTTTTTTACCGCTTGATGAGCCACTTGTTAATTCAAAAACTCTAACATTTTCTACAGTCAAAATGTTTTTTTCACCATTACTAATTTTATCAATATAAGGTATGTAATCATCATATATAGTGAGAGGAACTTTATCTGCAAAATCAGTATAGTTGTGGATGGTTTCAAATTTATATTTTCTACCATATTCAGTATTAGAATTTCTAGCAATTAGATTTAGAAGATAATCATTTTGTATTTTTTCCATATCACATGCTTTAATAAAATTCTTATATTCTTTTTTATAAAGTAACTTGCAGATGTTATTTAAAAACCTGTTTATGTAACTCATTCAAATAACATTCCTAATAATTTTTTTTTCAATAAAGATTTATCTATTCTAGCAAGACAAGCTAAATCGTTTCCCTTATAATAATTAGGATTACTCTTGCAAAAGAAGGCTATATCTTTGTTTTTTAGCTGACTCTCACCAATATCAGCAACACCATCTTTAAGCTTATCTTTAATAGATGTATATTCTATAACACCATTTTGTGGGTTGTATTCATTAGGATATAGTGTACTAGCATAAGCATCAATTATTTTTTGTTCATATTCTGGTATATCTGATTTGTAGTTGGGATAGAACTCTGTCCAGAATAATGGCATTATTCTGTAAGTTTTATATCCTTTACATATTAGGAACCAATAAAATTCATCATATTTTTCTGCAAAATCAAACCAGAAGTTTGCCCAAACTCTAAAAAGTTCTGAACTTCCCCAATGATCCTTGTGAATAATGGTATCGCCTGAAAACATACCATGAACAGTTTTACCATCAATCTCAAGATCAATTAGTTTTTGTGTAGTGAACCCAACTAATCCATCTGTTTCGTGATATAATGTGAGACAGTAGTCTTTATCATAGAAGTCTCTATAAAAGGACTGTGAATCAACATTATCATAGAATTCATTCATAAGGGAAAACATAGTTGCAGTTTCTTGCTCGGTATATTCATTTATAAGTTTAATTTGTCCAGTTAGCATAAGATTCCTCCTGATGTTTATTTTAATCCAAATTTCATTCCTTGTTTTTTAAACACTTCTTTTTTGAATAAAGGATTGTATATAAGATAGGTTAAAAATCTATAAGGTGTACGTAGATTTGTACGTGGTTCCAGTGCTCTTGAAATAATAGAAGACCAACTATTAAAACGTCTTCTACAATCGAAGGAAACTTCAGTTAATTCATCAGCAGTCATATTCTTTGGCAGAATACTTGAATAATTAAATCTATAATCTTCATGTAACCACCATTTTTTATCATATAAGATTCGTCCTTCTGCCTTCAATTTTTCATATAAAGGAGTATTAGGATAAGGCATAAGAATATTAAATGCTGCAAAAGTAAATTTGTTTTTTATTGCAAAATCGCAGGTGGCTTTAATAGATTCAATAGTATCACCATCATGTCCAACAGTAAAAGCAGCCCAAGTCTGTAAGCCCCATTTTCTAAGTTGTTTAATTTCTTCACTGTATAGTTGACTTGAGCCAACCTTGTTAGTGTTTTTATTCATTGCAGATATACATTCAGCAGATATTGATTCAAATCCTATAACTAAACCAAGACAGCCACTTTTGACCATAAGTTGCATAAGTTCATTGTCTTTTAGCATATCAATACTTCCTTGACTTACCCAATGAATCTTTAATGGTATTAATGCGCGAAATAACTCTTTAGCTTTTTCACGATTGCATACAATATTATCATCAACAAAGAAAAGTAATTTTCTTTTCTGAGCTTTTATTTCTGCAATAACATCTTCAACAGGTCTACAGTAGTGATGTGCATTAAAATATACTGATGAAGCACAGAAATTGCATTTATGATTACAGCCTCTTGAAAATTGTAGTAAAGTAATTGGTAGATAACCTTTTCCTTCAAAAATGTCACGTCTTGTAATAACATTTACCTGAGGACATTCAGGTTGAGTAGGAGTATAGCGTTCTTGTAAGTTGCCTAAACGGCAATCTTCAATCATATCTACCCAAACAGGTTCAGCATCACCAATAATAATACTATCACAGTGTAAAGAAACTTCATCTGGTATAAGCTTTACATGCATACCCCCCATAATAACCTTTGTACCTCTTTTTCTGAATTCAGCACTTATTTCATAAGCACGTCTTGCAGTAAAGGTTTCTACAGTAATTGCCACGAGATCGGTTGGTTCATCATAGGGTATTGTTTCCATACGGTCGTCATATAGTACTACTTCAACATCATTTGGTGTAAGTGCTGCAAGTATCCCTAGTTGTAAAGGTTCCATTCTTGCTTCGTCAACATATAGGCTATGTTCACGACGCCCAATATTTGGTTTAATCAACGTCAGTTTCATGTAGTATTCCTCCGAGAATTTGTCCTTGCTTTGTAGCTATTTCTTTTCGTGAAATAAAGTTAGTAAGTAAAAATACTATAAGATTCCATGGTATAAAATTAACGGGATTTGCAAAAAGCCTTTTCATAATACAGCCAATAGAATAAAATTCTGTACGTATATCAAGGCATCCGTCTTGTAATTCTTTTGGGGTCATATTTAATGGTTGATAAGCAGTTTCACCGTATCTATATTTATCTGATAGCCACCATTTTTTATAAATAAGTCGATTTTCATCCTCCATACGTTTATATAGCATTGTTCCAGGCATTGGAATAAGAGGATTAAAATTTGTTATAGCCAAACGGTTTTTTACAGCAAATTTTAATGTGTCCTTAAATATTTCAGATGTATCATCGTCATAGCCAAATACGAAAGTACCATAAATAAGCATTTTATGTTTATATATTCTTTCTATTATATCATCATAATTTGAAATAGATTTATTTGCAGTTTTATTCATCTTGTCAAGACTTTTGCGGTTTAATGTTTCAAATCCTAATAAAACTAAGAAGCAACCAGCCTTCTTCATTTCATGTAATAATGTGTCATTCTTAGCCACATCCATACTAATCTGACATGCCCATTTCTTTTTTAATGGTGCTATTGTTTTAAATAGTTCTATAGCAGTTTGTTCATCATAGAAAAGATTATCATCAGCAAAGAATATGATCTTTTCTTTGGTATTTCTAAGTTCCTCGGCAACTATATTAGCTGGCCTTTGACGTACACGGTGATACATGGTTTTAATTGAACAAAAATCACAGTTAAACTTACATCCTCTTGAAATTTGATAAACGCCGATTCCATAATATTTATGTTTATAAATGGAAGTATCTTCCCTATATGGACAAAGAGGACGGCTCTCATCTGATATATATTTTTTCTTAGGATTCCTTTCTAAACAATCAGATAGAAAATCACCCCAAGTATCTTCTGCATCGCCAATAATAACAGAATCAGCATATTTTAGAGCTTCATTAGGCATTACAGTAGGATGGAATCCACCCATTACAATAGTATTGTTAGTAGATTTATATTTTGAAGCAAGTATGTATGCACGTTTAGCTGTATATGTTTCAACTGAAAAAGCAATAATATCAGAATTAATAATATCAGGTAGTTTTTCAACACGTTCATCAATAAAATCTATCTCAAAGTTATTAGGAGTAAGACTTTTAATTATTCCAAATAGCATTGGCTTCATGGCATCTGTGCTAATATGTTCAAACATATTCAAACGAATAAAAGTTATCTTCAATTTGCGCCTCCCTTACCAATTCCTAAGAATTTAAATCCTATATTTGAACCAAGTAGTATAGAAATATAAGGCTTACCATGCCATGCAGATTTTCTCATTCTTTTAAAGATTCTGCGCCAACTATAAGACTTTTTCCATACAATTCTATATATTTCCTCAAGACGTTCTGGACTCATATTAGTTGGTTTAAAAACAGCATAATGTTGATTATACTTACTCCAATCTTGAGTTACTATTCGGTCTGATTTCTTATATTCCTCATAAAATCTTGTTCCGGGATATGGGGTAAGAATAGCAAATCTGCACATATCAAGATCTAGGTATTCAATTTGCTCTGGTAAAGATAATAATTCTTCTTCTGTATCCTGATCGAAACCTAATACGAAACATCCGTTAATAGCTATACCGTAAGAATGTATATTGTCAACAATTTCTTTGTATTTATCAGCATTTTTAAATCGTTTACCAGCAGCAGTAAGGGAACTGGTACTAATGGACTCGAAACCAATTAAAACACCTCTACAGCCACATTCATATGATAATTGTAGAAGTTCTGTATCATATCCAAAATCAGCAGTAGCATTTGATGCCCACAATATATTTAGTGGTTTCATTGCCTTCATAAGTGATATAGCATAATCTCGATTAGCAAAGAAATTAGGGTCATAGAAGATTACCATTTTTGAACCAAGTTCTTTTAACTCAGTTATAACGTTTTCTACAGGACGAGGATTACTTTTCCACATTGTTCGCATAGAGCAGTATTTACAAGAATTATTGCACCCTCTATTTGCAACTAAGGCAGGTATTTTTAATTTTTTTCTTTTTGTAATTTTATCTCTAGCAGGTATGGGAAAGGCTGATGCACAAACATCATAATTTTTATAGAAATTCTTTGGAGTTCCATTTTTAAAATCTTCTATAAATTGTGGTACTGAAACTTCGGCTGGTCCGGCAATAACAGTATCGCAATGTTCAGCAGCTTCATCTGGTAAAGCTGTTGCATGATAACCGCCACATACTATGTAAGAACCTCTATCTTTAAATTCTTTGCAATGTTTGTAAGCAGTCAAACTTGAAGATGTCTCAAATGATATTAGAACAAGATCATATTTTTCATTGTCATAGTTAACTTTTTGGGAATTTTCATCAACAACATCAATTTTGCTAAAAATTCCGTCAGGAATTAATGCATAAATGGTAGAAAGCGTTAATGATGGGTAGGAAAGTAAATTTGAGAAACGACCTCGATATGATCGTTCATTTTCGTTCCATGCATGAATCATAAGCATTTTCATAAGTATATAAATCCCCCAATATCTAAATAGTAAAATTTTATTTAGTGTATCATGTCGAATTAAAATATGCAATAAATATGCATATAAATCTATTTACCTATTGTAGGTTTGATGGTAAAATAATTTTATATATATTTTACAAAGGAGAATCGTTATGGAATTATTATTTATTCTTGCACCAGGCATTATTTCAACTAGCTTATTAGAAAAATTAAGGAAGCAACGTTTTTCCGTCCCGGCATATTTAAAACATATGATTGTACTTGATTTATTTAGTAACTTTTTATGTGTTTTTTTCTATCAATATATTTATCGTGGAGTAGGTTCTATACTAGAATCATTTAACACTAATATATTTTTAATGAGATTTGTGATATTGAATACTCTATTTTCAATTGTACTTTCTGTGGGATATTTTCTTTTATCACCTAAGGTAGATATACAATCAAATAATATGGACAAAGAAGAGGAGTCTGATCATGAATAAGAAAAAGCCTTCTCTAAAGGTTTTGAACTATGTGTTGGGGACACTCTTTTTAGCAGTGGCTATAATTATACATATGGCAACTAGTTGGGTGATTGACCAGTTTGAGACTGTAGATTTTAGTATAATTCTATTTCATTTAAAGGTTCCGCTGGAGGGCTCTAATACATCTCCATTTCGTCATATTATTATTGTATGTATAATATGGGTTCCAATTTTAACATTAATAGCATTGTGCACTGCTATCAAATCTTACAATGAAGACAAATTAATTATACAAATACGTAAATTAAGATTTAAGATTTCCTTGAATTTATGGAATAGATTCTATGCATTGATTTGTGTAGGAATATTAATGGTATCAACTCTATTTAATGCTAGAACATTAGGACTTGATAAGTATGTTGTGAATCAACTTTCACATTCAGGTTTTTTTGAAGAAAATTATATTGCTCCAGAAAGTGTTGCAATTACATTTCCAGAGGAGAAGCGTAATCTTATATACATATTTGTTGAATCTATGGAAGATACATATGCTTCAACGGAATATGGAGGAGCAATGTATGATAATCTTATTACTGAACTAGTAGATTTGGAATTAGAAAATGTTAATTTTACTACTTCAAAGCAACAGTTAAATGGTGCATATGTAACCTATGGTGCTAGTTGGACTATGGGGGCAATGGTAACACAGACAGCAGGAGTGCCACTAATTATTCCTATTGATGGTAACTCAATGGATAGATATAGTACTTTTTTACCAGGTTGTTATGCAATAGGTGAAGTGTTGAAAGATCAAGGTTATGTACAGGAATTTCTATTAGGATCAGATATTGTATTTGGTGGTCGAGAGTTGTATATGAATCAGCACGGAGATTATAAAATACTAGATTATAATTACGCATTAGAGAATTCTCTAATACCAGAGGATTATTATGTGTTTTGGGGTTATGAAGATGAGAAATTATATGATACTGCCAAATCAGAACTACTAGAACTTTCACAATCTGATGAACCATTTAATTTAACTATGCTAACAGTAGATACTCATTTTGTAGATGGATATTATTGTGAACTATGTGAAGAAAATTATGATGATCAATATTCAAATGTTATTGCTTGTAGTAGTCGCCAATTATATTATTTTGTTAGATGGATTCAAGAACAAGATTTCTATGAAAATACAACTATTGTTATATGTGGTGACCATTTGACTATGGATAATCCTTATTTAGAAGCACATGCAGTAAATTACCAAGATTATAATAGAACTGTATATACAACTATTATTAATTCAGCAGTAGAATATTCGTTAGAATATGATAGAACATTTACAACCTTTGATTTATATCCAACTACATTGGCAGCTTTAGGTGCTGATATAGAAGGGAATCATTTAGGCTTAGGAATAAATTTATTTGCTGACATACCTACTCTTATAGAGACATCAGGATTAGAAGAATTGGATTCAGAATTATCCAAGACATCAGTATATTATACAAATAACCTCCTTTGTGAGTAATCACAGGGAGGTTTTTTGTATGGCAATATTATAAGCAGTTTGATACAATGTAACATAAGATTATCAAAGGGAGATCGCTTATGAAAAAAACAACCATCCTCTTACTACTAGTAGTTATATGTTCTACTGCTTGCACAAAGCAAGATAATGTAATTGAAACTAATCAATTAGATACCATTCAAACTGAAGAAAATATAGACTTAATAACTACTGAAGAAGTTACAGAATCATTAAATGTAGAAGTATCTACTGAGGAAGTATTTCAACCTATATTTGAGGCCAATAGTTTAACTGTAGAAGATATTGAATATATGACTGGTAAGAGCTATGATCCTGAGAATTCTATAGCTTCTGATGATTTAAGCATGCTTACTATAAGTTACATAGACTTTAATGACATGCCACAAACAGGGAAAATGGTAGTAAACAAAGATGTTGCTGATGAAGTTTTAGATATATTTAGGGAGCTTTATGTTGCGAGATTTCCTATAGAAAGAATAAACCTTGTAGATGAATATAATGCAGATGATGAAACTTCCATGAGAGATAATAATACATCTGCATATAATCATAGATTTATAAATGGTACTACAAAGTTATCAAATCATGCTAAAGGATTGGCAATAGATATTAATCCATTAGTAAATCCTTATGTAAAGGGAACATTTATTCAACCAGAAACTGCAGGTGAATATGTTGATAGAACAGTAGCATATAAAGGAATTATAGAGAAAAACTCTGTTTGTTATAATGCATTTGTCTCAAGAGGTTGGGAATGGGGAGGAGATTGGAAGAGTGGTAAGGACTATCAACATTTTGAAAAAACAAAGCCAGTCTCAGAAATAAATAAGTAATAGAAAGTATGCTCGAAATATGGTATTATTTATTGAAAAGGGAATAAAGGGTTTAATGTTAATAAATATACAAAAAAGTTGCTGAAATATATATCGAAGTGGGGGATGGTAAAATGTCAGATCTTAAAAAGTATAATTTACATGATACTGCAGAGCAGCGTAGATTTGAAGCTACAAATCAACGTCTTGAAATTGCGTTAGAACTTGCACATGCAGGTGCATGGGAAATTGCTGTTCCAGAAAAGATGCTTTATTATGATGAGCATTTTGAAAAATTAATGCATTTACCCAAATCGCCTATAACTATTAATGAGTGGGCTGATTATATAGCAACTATATTAGATGAAGAAGAATATAAGGAATTATTTGATTACTTAAGAAATCATTTTGATGGAACACATTCATCAGATTATAGAAATATGTATACAGAATTTTCTGATGGAACATTTATGTATTCTAATTGTACGGCAAGAACAATATATGATTCACATGGCAGACCAGAAAGATTAATAGGAGTTACTTGGGATGTTACAGAAGATATTCTTGAAAATCAAGCCTATGAAAAGATGAAAGAGAACCAATTAAGATCTCAAGAATTTATTTCAAGGTTCTCTGTACCATTTACTCAACCATATGATAACTTTGAATCATTGATGAATAATGCATTAGAAGAGATTAGATTATTTTTTAAAGCAGATAGAACATCTATTTATGAATTTAAAGAAGATAAATCTCTTGTTTGTACATATTCTAATAGAATTAATGATGATATTTCAGATTTAATTGGGAAAACATTTGGATATGAGGAGATGGATGAGTTTTATCAAGAAGTGGAGAGGCAAGAGTATTTATATGGTAGATATATTGAGGAAGTATACGAAAGATTTCCAGTAATAGCAATAGAGGCAAAAAGTGTATGTTATATTCGTATAATGTTAGATGGGTCACCAACAGGCTTTTTAGTAATAGCTAACCATACCAATGTTGCTGATTGGACCAAGGGTGAGTTTCAACCAGCAGTTATGGCAAGTTCTATTATGGCAGGAGCCTATGCTATGCGAAGGAATCAAATAGCATTTGTTAGAGCAAATGAACGATTAGGTCTTGCATTAGAAGTAGCTAATTCAGGTACATGGGAAATATCGGTTAAAGATAAAACTATTACCTATGATGATAATTATGCACGTATAATTCACTCACCATTTACTCCACCAGTATCTCTAGAAAAATGGGCAGATTATGTATCTACTATTGTAAAAGGATCAGGGGATGATGATCCGAGAAAATATCTTGTAGAGAGTTTTGATGGAGCAAAGGAATTACAATTTAGAGAAAAAAGATATGATTTTTTAGATGGAACTGTTAGCTATTTAAATACATATTCAAATATATATTATGATGCTGATGGCAATCCAGAGCGACTTATTGGTATGATAACTGATGTTACAGAAGAAACTATAGCTCATAATAAGTATGATATTTTAAGAGAAAAGCAGTTAAATGCCTTAGAGTTTATATCTAGTTTTTCTGTACCTTTCATGCAACCTTATGATAGTTTTGATACCCTTATTAATAATGCACTGTGTGAATTAAGAGGATTTTTTAAAGGGGATAGAGCTACCATTTTTGAATTTCAAGGGAAAGAATCATTAACATGTACTTATGAATCTAGAATAAACAATGATATATCTTCTATTCTGGGAAAATATTATGAATATAGTGAGATAGAGGATGTGAGTATTGAAATAAATAAACACCCTTTTTATTATCATAGTTCTACAGAGAATTTTTATGATAGGTATCCACAAATAGCGTTAGGAGCTAAGGGAGCTTGTTATATACCCGTTGTTGTAGAAGGCGAAAGTATAGGATATCTAATTATTACTGACCATCACAGAGAAGTTAATTGGACTGAAAATGAATTTAGACTAGCAGTTATGGCAAGTTCTATTATTGCAGGAGCATACTCTATTAGAAAAGGTGAAAATGCACTTAAGGTAGCAATGAAAGAAGCACAAAGTGCCAATGTAGCAAAGAGCCAATTCTTAGCTAATATGAGTCATGAAATTCGTACTCCAATGAATGCGATAACAGGTATGATTAAACTTTCAGAAAAGGCACAGAAGATAGAAGAATATAAAGTATATATGAACAAGATTAAAGATGCATCTGAACACTTGTTAACAATTATTAATGATATTTTAGATATTTCTAAGATTGAGTCAGGAAAATTAGAACTTAATCCTATTGTTTTCAATATTGAAAGAATAATGTTGAAAGTATGTACTATGATGGCTACAAGAGCATCGGAAAAAGATCTAAAAATTAAAATTAATAGTGGTAATAATGTACATTTACGCTATAAAGGTGATGACGTACGTATTTCGCAGATTTTAACTAACTTATTATCTAATGCAATTAAATTTACCCCTAATGGTGGAGAGATCTCAGTGTTTGTTGATGAAATCAGCAATAATGAAAACATTGCCCAGATTATGATGACAGTTGAAGATACTGGTATAGGAATGGAATTAGAACAGCAGGAAAGAATATTTAATTTCTTTGAACAAGCTGATGGTAGCATATCTAGAAAGTTTGGTGGTACAGGTTTAGGACTTGCAATTTGTAAATCTCTTGCCAATATTATGGATGGTTATATTTCAGTAGAATCAGAAGTAGGTGTAGGATCTAAGTTTACAGTGATTGTTTCCCTAGAATGTGCAGATAGAGAAGAACGAGCAGTATATAATGTTTTACAAAAACAATTTATTGATTTAAATGTAGTTCTTTTATCAGACGATGAAGAAGTTATATCTAGATTTCAAAAGTTATCTAAGCACTTTAATATGAATTGTATTATTACAAGATGTTCAGAAGATGCTAAGAATATAATATTGGAAGCACATGATAGAAATGAGTTATTTGATGCAGTATTTTATGATTTTTCACTTACTGATGATGAGATGATTAGTAATTATCATATAGTTAAAGAATTATTTAATAGAAAAAATCTTGTACCAATAGTTGAATTCAATTCTTGGAATTCAATAAAAAATGATATGGTTGAATATGGTAGTGAGATATATATCCAAAAGCCAATTTTTACATCTACTTTATATGATTGCTTAATGGAGGTTATCTATAATACTAGGACAGAGGGAATTCAAGCTATAATTCAAACACCAGATTTTTCAGGAATTAATCTATTATTAGCAGAGGATGTTGAAATTAATAGTTATATTTTAAAATCTATATTAGAGGATACAAAAATCAATGTAGATGTTGCTGAAAATGGTGAAATGGCAGTTTCCATGTTTAAAGAGGAACCAGAGAAATATCACATGATCCTTATGGACATACAGATGCCAGTAATGAATGGTTTAGATGCTACAAGGAAGATTCGTAGCCTATCTCATCCAAGAGCAAGAGTTATTCCCATTGTAGCATTAACAGCAAATGTGTTTAAAGAAGACATAGATACTTGTATTGAAGCAGGTATGAATGATCATTTAGGGAAACCAATAGAAGTACAATCAATTATTTCAAAGATATATATGTATACACAGGATTTGAAGTAATACATATAACAATAGTGTTTATAAGTAACACCCCCCATTTCCACTGCATATATTGATAGTACAGGGAAAGGGAGTGAGAACATGGCAATTATTAATAAGATAGAAAACGTTGCAAGTATTACTTATAATGGCAATACAATAAATAGTTTACCTACAGAAACACTTTTATTGGTATTACCAACTATTTTTAAAACTGTAGATAAAGCAATTGCAGATATAGGTGATTTTTTAACATACACAGTTACAATAGCTAATATTGGATTAACTACTATTACAAGTCTTCCTTTTAATGATGTGATTCCAGAGGGAAGCAAATACGAAGAGGGTACATTTAAGGTAAATAACACTACAGTTACACCTACATTTGAAGATGATACATTAAGCTATACAATTCCATCTATTTCACCACTTGGCACTGTTAGTATAGAATTTCAAGTGCAGGTTATTGGAGGAGAAGATTAGGCAATTAATACAATGTAAATCTCAATATTGTGAATCATATCAGTATTCTGTTCGTATGTGGATTTATAGTCAAGCAAGTATTTACTATAATGAAAGACAAGTAAAAAGCGATATTTTAATTACAAAAGTAACATTATAATTATAAAAATAAATCTTTAAATTATAAAAATATTTAAAGATTTATTTTTTTATAGATTATTATCATAGAGATGGCTTTTCATTTGAAAACCATATGCTTATATAGTACAATTAGAGCATATGAATTGCACAAGAAAGGTAATAACTAATGAATAATCAAGAACAACACAAAAGACGTGTAAGATATAAGGGAACTCATCCTAGAAATTTTAAAGAAAAATATAAAGAACATCAACCAGAAAAATATCCTGAAACTGTGGAAAGAGTAATTCAAAAAGGAAGTACACCAGCAGGTATGCATATTTCAATATGTGTAAATGAGATATTAGAATTTCTACAAATACAGCCAGGGCAAAAGGGATTAGATGCTACACTTGGATACGGAGGACATACATCAAAGATGTTAGAATGTCTGAAAGGAAAAGGACATATGTATGCCCTTGATATTGATCCCATAGAAATAGTAAAGACTAGAAACCGTTTAGAAGACATGGGTTATGGTTCTGATATATTAACTATTAAGCAAATAAATTTTGCAGATATAGATATAGTATCAGAGGAAGCAGGATTATTTGATTTTGTATTAGCAGACTTAGGTGTTTCTTCTATGCAAATAGATAATCCAGATAGAGGATTTTCATATAAAATAGATGGTCCATTAGATCTAAGATTGAATCCTGAAAAGGGAGTTTCTGCATCAGAGAGATTGAAAACTATTTCTCAGGGAGAATTAGAAGGAATGTTAATGGAAAATGCTGATGAGCCTTATGCGATGGAGATTTCACGAGCTATAGTGAATGAAATAAAAAGAGGTAAAGAAATAAATACAACAACTAGACTTAGAGAAGTTATAGAAAAAGTGTTAGAAAGAGAAAAGATGTCTGATTCAGAGCGTAAAGAAGTAATTAAGAAAACATGCCAAAGAACTTTTCAGGCATTGAGAATAGATGTTAATAGTGAATTTGAAGTATTATATAAATTTTTAGAAAAACTTCCTGACATTATGGCATCAGGAGGACGTGTAGCAATACTAACTTTCCATTCAGGGGAAGATAGAATAGTTAAAAAGATATTTAAACAACTACTGAAGCAAGGTGTTTTTGAAGAAATAGCCACAGATGTTATTAGACCATCAGCAGAAGAATGTAATATTAATGGTCGTGCCCGTTCAACAAAGATGAGATGGGCTGTAAAGGCATAATTTAGAAAAATAAAGGGTAGTAATTGGAAGGAGAAATATAGAAGTGAAAAAGAACAAACGAATATATATATTATGTGTGTTAACTTCATTAATATTAATTCTTTTATTTCTAACCATTTGTAAATTTAAAAGTAAAAGATTAGTTGATGATAATGGGAAATTACCAGAATTTATTATGCAGATGTATTCAATAGATGGAGTAACATGGAAGGATACAGAGGGTGTTAAATATGATTTTATAGAAGATGAGTTGTTTATTAAAGGACATTTTAGCAAACTAGTTTCTGATGATAAATATATATTTCTATTTTTAAAGAATACCCAAGTAGAGATGTGGGTTAATAATGAAAGTGTATATACATATGGATATGATGATTCATCAGACTCTGTAATGAATGTTTTAGGCACTTCATGGGAGAAAATTAATAGCATTAGCATAGGTGAAGATGATGAATGTATATTTAAAATAAAAGCATTCAGTGGAAAACTTACCGAATCAGATATTGAGAATTTTGCAAATTACATTACTGCTGGAACAGAAGAAGAAATGCTAGTGAAACTTATTAATAGAGATGATATATATTTAATTCTTGTTTTTGGGCTTGGAATTATAGGAATTGTTTTATTGCTGGTTTCATTTATATTATGGTCTTTATATATCCCAGATACTATAAGACAAATCTTCTTATGTCTATTTCTATTAAGTTGTTGTAGTTGGTTTTTGGTTAATAGTGAAACTTATGTATTTCTAAGCAATAGACCGAAATTTAATTATTTAGCTGAGATATATTGTCAATATAGTATATCATTTTTTGTACTAACCTTTGTTAAAGCCTATGTTAAGGAGTGGAGAAAAAAAGTATTTACTATATTTCAAATATGGACTCTTGTATATTCAGTTATTGTAACAATAGCAAATATTATACAAGGAACAGATTTCTATAAGTATATGGATATAGGTGCGACATTTAATATTATATTTATTTGTTGGATTATTATAAGTTTATTTTATGAAACATTTATTGTGAAGAATGAAGAGGCAAGAAGATTGTTAGTCTCTGGTATACCTATAATAATTGGAGCAGCAGGTGAAATATATAATTATATTGTTCAACCAATATATGCACATACAATAGCATTTGAAATCGGAGTAGTTGGATTCATAATATTACAGATGTATTATTTTGCATATCATATAAAGGAACAATCAGAAAGAACTAGGAATATGGCAAAAGTGGAAGCTGAATTATCTAACAATAAAATAGCTATAATGTTAGGGCAAATACATCCACATTTTCTATATAATGCATTAATTGCTATTAAGGGATTATGTGAAAGTGATCCAAAACGTGCAGAGGAAATGATTGATAGATTTGCATTTTTCTTAAGAGGGAATATGAATTCCTTAACAGAGAAAAAAAGGATTCCGTTTAAAAAAGAATTGGAACATGTATCTCATTATCTTGAACTAGAGAAGATGAGGTTTGGAGAAAGGTTAAATATACAAATGGATATAAAAACATTAGATTTTACAATTCCTACCTTAACATTACAGACAATTGTTGAAAATGCTGTACGACATGGAATATTAAAAAAGATAGAGGGTGGATGTGTTACTGTGGCTACAGAAGAAACAGAGAATCAATATATTATTTCTGTTATAGATGATGGCATTGGTTACAATATATATGAAAATAATTACGATTCTTCAGAACATATAGGAATATTTAATGTTAAAAATAGATTAGCAATGCAATGTAACGGAACTTTAGAAATTACTTCTACTGTAGGAGAAGGTACAAAAGTTATAATGTATATACCAAAGGAGTATTAGATTTGGTATAATCTATGATATGAAATGCAAGTGGGGAGCAGATTTTATGGAGGATAATACAAGAGATTTCAATAGCATATATAGAAATGTATTAGATAATCTTGATTCGTATATATATATTTCTGACTACGAAACAGATGAACTTATATATGTAAATAAAAACTTAAGAGATTATGTTAATATTCCAGAAGATTATAGAGGAAAGAAATGTTTTGAGTTGTTTAAATATGAATCGAATAGATGTATTGATTGTCCTAAGAATGGTATATCTAGAAATCAAATTGGCGAGAAATTTGAGTGGGAAGATAGGGATTCAATGTTGGGTAATTATCTGCAAAATAAGGGAAACGTTATTAATTGTGAAGATGGCAGATTAGTATTTATGAGACAGTTTTCTAATATAACAGATTATAAAATTGCAGAAAAGCAAGCTAAAACTAGATTACTTAGACAAGAATTAATGTCAGCAATATCAAAGAGCTTTATATCTAGTACAGATATTAATCTATCTATTGATAATGCATTAAAAATGGCGGCAGAATTTATGGATTATGATAAAGCATTGCTAGCTATAATAAGTGATGATTGTACAACCCTTGATATTACAAATGAATATCAAGGTGAAAACATGAAAAACTATATGCCAGAATGGATATCTAAGCAATTGGAAGTAGGGGATATAATATATGACCACCTTATTATTGGGAAGGAAACATATCTTGAATTACATGGCAAGCAGTGTGAATACTTTCCTTCGTGTTATTCATCAGGACTTAGAACATCTTTGATTTTTCCAATTAAGTTTGATGATGACTTTTTGGGTATAGTAAAATTTGATATGCTGGATATTTTATATGAATGGGAAGAAGATGATATTCAACTTGCTGGATTAATAGCAAGTATCTTTGCAGGTGTTATAAAAAGACTTCATATGTCCAAGAACTTGAATTTAATGAATGCAGTTGTTCAACATACAGAACAAGTAATAGCTTATTTTAATAAAGAAGGTACTTTTGAGTTTTTTAATGATGCTTTGTGTAAAATTTCTGGATATAGCAGAGAGGAATTAGAACTAGGAGGGCATTATTTATTATATGATGAGGTTGTAATTAGATATTTTCAAGAGGATATTTTGATCGATATACAAGATAATAATTCCTTGCAAATGGAACTTCCTTTAATTTGCAAGGATAAAAGTATAGAAATACTTAGCCATTCATTTTTTTCTGTAAATGAAGGGATAGGTATGGTTGCATCTAATATAACAGAAGCAAAGAGGATGCAAAAGGAATTTGATATTACAAAACAAAGATTAGAAATTGCAGTAAAGTCATCAGGTATAGGTATTTGGGATGTTGATATGAATGAATACAATATATCCTTTGATGCAGAATTTGCAAATATATATGGAATTTCTAAGAAGATGAAATCGCCGACTTCATTAGATGAATGGTTCAAATATTTAGAAGAGATAGAAATAGAAAATGGTAGTGAAGAACTATGTGATTTTATAAAAAGTGGAGGATTAAATAATTTTAATGGTGCGATTGATATTATCCATAAGGATAAAGATGGATTAATGGTATTCTCAAGAGCATATTCAACACCTATATATGATGAAGATGGAAATCTGGATCATATAATTGGTATGACATGGAATATAACAGAAGATGTAGAGAAGAATCTTAAGATGAAAGAGATTCAAGATAGATTGTCAATAGCCCTTGAGGCATCTAACGCTGGTGTATGGGAAATAGATTTTAAGGATAATACTATATCTTTTGATAGCGTTTTTGCAAAAATAAATAATATAAAATATGCTTCACCTATGAACTTAAAGACATATTGTAAATATTTAATAAATACTGTCTCTCCAGAACATGTAGATTATATTGAGGTTTTAAAAAGAGGACTACAAGGATTGAGAGATGTTAGTGAAAGAACATACAAACATATATTTGATAATGATGAAGTTAAGTATCTGTCTAATACTATAAGAGTAATTAAGAATAACCAAGAAGAAACAGAGCGAGTTATTGGTATGGTTATGGATGTTACAGAACTTCGGTTGGCGGAATTAGATATAGAAGAGCGATTAGAGCAACAGCAAATGATGGCAGATATTGCACAGAGATTTGTAAAAATAGAAGATATTCATAATGCATTTGTAGATGCCTTAGAAATGATAGCTAGTTTCTTAAAGGTTAATTCAGCATATATTTATCGTTATAATCAAGAATATGATATTTTTGAACTAGCACATAACTGGACTGGAAATGATGTGTATTTAGATAATGTTAATGTAGAAGTAATGAATGGTAATTTTATTCGTAAGTATATTTTACAAAGTAATTATAACATTAGTGCTGCAGAAGAAATAAGAATACCTTCAGTAGAGATGAATTCTAACTCAGGAGAAGATATTCAAATTTCACATTTAAATGTACCTCTATATATTAAGGACAAATTATGGGGTTTTGTTGGTGTATCTAATATCATGAAGCCAAGATATTGGAATGAAAGTGATAAAAATATGCTATATCTATTTTCAGGACTTGTGGATACGGCTATTGGAAGAGAAATTGCAGAAGAAAATTTAAAAATGAGTGAACGTACATTGCAAGCAGTATTTAATGTATTACATATAGCGATTTTTTGGAAGGATACAGAAACAGGAATATTTGAAGGATGTAATGAAGCATTCCTAAAGATGGTAGGAAAAAATAGAAAAGAAGTAATTGGAAAAACAAATATAGAGGTATATTCTAATAAGGAGTTTGCACAAGATTATAATGAAAAAGATGGGCAAGCAATACAAAAAGATGAACCGTTTTTCTATTATAATGAGATGGAGATGAATGGGAAATTACATATAGTTAAAGTTTCAAAATCAGTTATTAGAGATTCTAAAGGCAATCCTATTCGTTTAGTAGGAACAGCAGAAGATATTACAGAAAGCCGAAATATGGAGAATAGAATTCAAGAAGGATTAGAAAATCAAGAACTTGCTATGAATAATTTTAATGGATTATTAATGAGCATAGGCAATGATAGAATTATAAAACTTTTTGGTGGAACATCAATGTTTGGGGTAGATGGCAAAAGTGCAGTTGGGAAAAATTATAATGATGTATATAAAGATGTTCCTGTTATGAGAGAATCTTTAGAAAAAGCATTTATGGAAGGAAGTTGCGAATTTTTAGTTCAAAGAGAGAAAAGTACAAGGCAGTGTCAGTTAACAACTATATATGATTCTCAAGGAGAACAAAAAGGTATACTTTTTGTAGGAAAAGATATAACAGAACTATATGATACTCAGAAAAAATTAGAGAAAGCTATTATAGAAGCAGAGGAAGCAAGTAGGGCAAAAAGTGATTTTCTTGCTCGTATGAGTCATGAAATAAGAACACCAATGAATGCTATTATTGGTATGACAAGAATTGGAATGGATTCAGACGAAGATGATAGAAAACAATATTGCCTTAATAGAATTGATGTGGCATCAGCAAATTTGCTTGATATAATTAATCAAATTCTTGATATGTCTAAGATAGAAGCAAATAAATTGGAATTAGATAATGTAGAATTCAATTTAAAGAAAGTTGTTAATTCTGTATGTATGGTTATGGGAATAAAATTAGATGAAAAGTCACAAAACTTAAGTGTTATTTATGAAGGTGAATTTAATAACATATTTATTGGAGATGAAACTAGAATATCTCAAGTAATTACTAATTTACTTTCGAATTCAATAAAGTTTACACCAGAGCAGGGAAATATTCAGATTAGAATAGAAGAAGTAGAGGATATAGATAATAATTCAATATTGAAAATATCTATTTCAGATAATGGGATTGGTATAAGTGAAGAACAGAGGGAACGAATATTCCACTCATTTGAGCAAGCGGATGGAAGTACTTCACGTAGATTTGGTGGTACAGGATTAGGCTTAGCTATTTGTAAAAGAATAGTAGAGATGATGGATGGTGAAATATGGGTTGAAAGTGAATTAGATAAAGGGGCCACATTTATATTTACTATACAGTTAAAAAAGGGAAAACTGATTTCTGAAAAGGAAATAATGGAAGCTAATACTGAACGAAATGCTACTCTTTTTAGTAAAGATATTCTATTAGTAGAAGATGTTGATATTAATCGAGAAATTGTAATAACATTGCTTATGGAATTAGGAATGAAAGCTGATATAGCCATAAATGGTAGGCAAGCAGTTGAGATTTTTAAAGAAAATCCAGAAAAATATGATTTGATTTTAATGGATATACAGATGCCAGAAATGGATGGATATGAAGCTACAAGATGTATTAGAGCGTTACCATATGAATATGCATCTAAAATTGGAATTGTAGCAATGACTGCAAATGTATTTAAAGAAGATATAGAAAAGTGCCTTGAAGCAGGTATGAATGAACATATATCTAAGCCAATTAACCTTCATGATATGCAAGAAAAGATGATTAAGTATATTAGGTAGTTAAATTTACTTTTGATTTTATAATATTATTAAGAAAGCATTATTATATATAAGCAATAGTGAATATTTCAGTTGTAATTACAAATACTATCCAAAATATAGAAAAGAGGATAGTATATTATGAATCAAGGTCAAGAGAAATTTTATAATTATATATTAGAAAGAGTTGAAGATAGTAAGTTAGAAGCTGCAAAGGAATTGTTAGGGGAGAGTTTTGATAGACAAGATAAGGGTACATTTGAGAAAGAATATATGGAAGAATTTATTCCTAGAATGGTGGCATTGCTTAAGCAAGATTCTGTTGAAGAAGTAACAGGGGTTATGGCACTGTTTGGAGAGATGAATAGGAGTAACATAAGATAAGAGGTGGATGATTGAAAAAGTATATTATTACAGTAATGGCAATATTATTAGCAATAGTAGGATTTCCTATTTCTACAAATGCAGAAGATACAGAGATAGCTATATTAGAAATTGTATCTGCAACAGATGAATCTACTACAAATGAGCGTATTTTATATCAATTATATAGAAGCATAGGTTATGATATTTCACTGCAAACGCAACCTATGCGTTCGGCATGTGAAGCATTAAATAGTGGTGAAGTAGATGGAATAGTAACATCTGCAATGGATACAAATGTTTTCACAAATGTAATTGTTGTTCCCGAAGTGTTTGGATATATGGATTTCACAGCCTTTTCTTTGGATGGATTCAGTAGCAATATAGAGTCATGGGAAGATTTATCTGGATATAGAATAGGAACACTTTTTCAAAAGGAATATATAAACTGTAATTTACCAACAGATATAGAATCGTGTAATCAATATTTCTCTTTTTATGAGTTGAATGAAGCTTTGTTAAATAATGAAGTTGATATTATTGTAACTTCAATAGGAACTAATCAAGATTACTATTTGTTAGATGGAGTAAAGTATCTAGGGATCGTAGATAGATTAGAAGTATATACATCAGTACATAAAACTCATGGGAATCTTGTTCCTGCTTTAGCTAAAAGTTTAAAAGAAATGAAGGAAAATGGCATATATGATGAAATAGTAAATAATGAATATGCAATAACTACAACAAAAGAAGTATTACATATATCTTCATATAATACTGAAGATATATGGGATGTTGAATTAAAGGACGCAATGCAATCTGTATTTGATAAATATGAAGAGATACTATATTACAATATTCCTCTTAATTGTAATAGATATTCTACAGAGGAAGAAGCAGCTAAAAATGTATATCCATTTATAAGGGAATTTACTATGTCTGGACTTCCTGATTTAATTATTTTATCGGATAATTCGGCTGTAAGTTTTTATTTCAAATATGGATATATAATGTTTCCTAACGTACCTGTTATATATTGTGGTTTTACAGAAACGAATGATATGGCTAATATTATAAAGGATAGAGTAATAGGCATTAATGAGTATGTTTCTGCTAGTGAAAATGCCTATATGATAGAAAAATTATGCCCAGCAGCAAATAAATTATATATTATAAATGATAAAGGTGTTAATGGAAAAATTGTAAATGCTGCTATGGAAAATGATTTACAATCCTATGATGGAAGATTAAGTATTATATATAACAATTGGTATGACTATGAAGAACTTATCAAGGAAATAAAAAAACTACCAGATGATGCAGTTGTATTAATAGGAACAGTATCATTTAATGTAAATGGTAGATTTGAAACAAGACAATATCTTAATACTAAAATTGCTGATAATTCACCAGTACCAGTATTTAGTATGTCTACAATTGGAAACGGAGAAATTGGAGGAATAAAAAGTAGTCCTACAAAACAAGGAAAAGCAGTTGCAAATATGGCAATAAACTTTTTAAATGATAAAAGTATAAAAATACCAGATGCAAATAGTCTTAATGAAGCTATTTTTGATATGAATGCTTTAGAAAAATATAACTTATCAAAGAAGAATCTACCAGCAGGAGCAGAGATTATTAATAGCAATCCAACATTTAGAGATGTTAATCCAGTAGCATATTATATGACTATAGCAATAATAGTACTTGTTGCTATTATTGCAGCATCTAGTATTGTTACCTCAATTAGGACTTCTCAAAAAAATAAAAAATTAAAAGAAGCACAGAAAAAGCTTGTATCCATGAGTGAATTGAATAAAACGTCAGAGAGACTTAAACTTGCTTTGTCTTCAGCTACTGCTTGTGCATGGGAAATAGATTTAGAAAATAAAATTATAATATTTGATGATAAAATGAAGAAAATATTAATGGTTGATGGAGAATCGCCAATGCCTTTAGAAGAATTTTCAAAGCACTTTTTATCTATTTTAGATGGAAGGGAACAGTACAAGTATGGAAACGTTATAAAACTGCTTTCTCGACATGAGAATTTTAATAAAGATATAACGTGTACACTTCCAGATGGAACCATGAAATTTCTTAGTGTACATTCAAAATATTATTTAAGAGAAGATGGACATGTAGCAAGAATATATGGAATGCTTAGAGATATTACTGAACGAGTGGAGACAATTAATGATGCTAAGTCATCAGCACTAAGGATTCTTAATACTATTGATCATCATGTTTACGTATCAGATATTGAAACAGATGAAATATTATTTGTCAATGATACAATGGTGGAGGCTTTTGGGTTAAAAGATTATGCAGGTAAGAAATGTTGGGATATATTTATGGGATATGATGAGAGATGTAGCTTTTGTCCTAAATATATTTTAAATAAGCAACCAGAAGAAACTCATGTATGGGAAAATTATCAAGTATTATTAAAACAATATACACGTCATATTGATAAATATATTAGGTGGATTAATGGCGAACTAGTATTACTTCACGTTATGTTTGATGTTACAGATGTACATAATGCAAGACAGGAAGTACAAAATCAGCTTGATCAACAGATGATTATTGCAGAGATTTCAGCATCTTTAATTAGCATGGATCATATAGATAAAAGAATAAATAGTGTTCTTGAGAAAATAGGAAAATACTTTGGTTGTAGTAGAGTACTTTTATCAGAAGGCTTAGAAGAAACACTAGAATTTAAACCTCTATATGAATGGATATCACCAAATGCAAATAATCAAGAACCACGTAATACAAAAGTTTTCATTAGACCAAACACATGGATTTATGAAAACTTAATTATAAATAGAGAGGAATACATAGCTGTTTCAGAAGATTATAGTAAAATTATATCACCAAGAAGTGACATGAATCTAAATGCAGCACTTGCCACATTTTTTAAGCAAAAAAATCAAATTGGGGGAGTACTTGAAATAAGTTTTGAAGAGACTCATTTTTGGTCAAGTAATGAAATTCAATTTATGAAGCTTGTAGCAAATATATTTGCTATGTTATTTAGTCGTCAAGAAATTGCTGATAATTTAGTAGAGGCAAAGGAAATTGCTGAACATGCAAATGCAACAAAATCACAGTTTCTATCTACGATGAGCCATGAGATTCGTACACCTATGAATGCAGTTATAGGATTGGTGCAAGTTCTTCTTAAGAAGGAAACATTGAAAGACCATCATAAGGAACTTAATCAAATAGCGAATGCTTCAGATCACTTACTTTCTATAATTAATGATATTCTTGATATGTCAAAAATAGAGGCTGGAAGGGTGGTTATTTCAAATGAGAACTTTAATATATATAGAACATTAGAAGAAGTAAAATCTATATTTGAACAACGCTCGGAAGAGAATGGCATTGATTTTAAAGGTGATTTTAATATTGAAAATAATTTAATTGTATTAGGTGATAAGTTATTATTAAAACAAGTTATAATGAACCTTCTTTCCAATGCTGTAAAGTTTACTAATTCAAAAGGAAATATACTATTTAATGTAAAATCAAGAAATATAGATAGTGAGAGAGTTAGTATTAGCGTTTCAGTAGAAGATACAGGGATAGGAATGAGCGAAGATCAGATAGAAAAGTTATTCCAACCATTTGAGCAAACAAAGCAAAGTATATCTATAAAATATGGTGGAACAGGATTAGGTCTTGCTATTAGTCAGAAACTTACAGAATTAATGGGAGGAAATATTAAAGTTTCTAGTGAACCAGGGGTTGGAACAAAGTTTTGGTTTGATTTAGATTTTGATATATCTCATGATGAGGAGATTATTATTGAAGATGAAATTGAAGATATTGATTTATCTGGAAAGACAATATTAATAGTTGAAGATGTTGAAATAAATCGTATGCTTGTTACAGAACTTATGCAAGATACAAATGCTAATTTTGAAGAAGCTGTTAATGGTCTAAATGCAGTAGAAATGTATAATCAGAATCCAGATAAATATTCCCTCGTTTTAATGGATATGTTAATGCCTGTTATGGATGGAATTGAGGCTACAAAACAGATTCGTAAGTTAGAAGAAAATACAGAAAGACATGTTCCAATAATTGCTCTTACTGCTAATGCATTTCAAGATGATGTAAAAGCATGTATAGATGCAGGAATGAATGCACATGTTTCTAAACCTATTAATTATAATGAATTGATTAAGACAATATCAAAGTATATATAATTATTTGAAATAAAATCATATAATATAGAACATAGATTTAGTACAGAACATATATTAGTTATAAAGTATTTTAAAGGAATTATATATGAGCTATTCAAAAACAAATAGTAATAACAGGATTAGATCTATGGACATTAGTCAGGGCGAAATGAGATTATCTGACCAGATGAATACATTATGGGAACAACATGTTTTCTGGACTAGGCTACTTTTAATTAGTATAGCTGATGACTTAAATGATTTAGAATACACCAAAGCAAGATTGCTAAGAAATCCTAAAGATATTGCAAATTTATATAGAATATTTTATGGAGATGAGGTAGCAAAGACAATAGAGGATTTATTGACAGAGCATCTTTTAATAGGTGGGGACATAATAGTTGCATTAAAGAATAATGAAACTGATAAGGTAGAACAACTTAGTAGAGAGTGGCATAGAAATGCAGATGATATGGCAAAGGCATTTAGTAGTTTTAATCCATACTATAACGAAGAAGAATTGAAGCAAATGCTATATACTCATTTAGCTCTTACAACTAATGAAGTAATGGCAAGATTACAACAAGATTATATTGCAGATATAGAGGCATTTGATAGAGTTGAAGAGGAAGCTCTTATGATGGCAAGATATTTTACAGAAGGAATAATACAGGATAAAATGAGTTAGAAATAATGTAGAAGACTCCCTTATCGCATATTAAAATAGATATGCGCTAGGGGATTTTTTAATGTGTTTTTAATTTTTTAAAAATTATATATTGACAAAAGGTATAAAAGTGATTATTATTACATATAATCCATATCAAACATATATGAATTGTATGTAATAAACACAAACAAATAACATAACAAGGAGGAAGACTATGGAGCCAATTATTAAAATACAAGATGTGTCTAAGGAATTTAAAAATAAGAAAACACAAGTTAATGCTCTTAATAACATTAATATTGACATCCAGCAAGGAGATATATTTGGAATCATAGGTATGTCTGGTGCTGGGAAAAGTACCCTTGTTAGATGTATTAACTTTCTAGAGAGACCATCAGAAGGAACAGTAATAGTAGATGGCAAGGATTTATCTAAGTTAGGTAATAAGGAATTAAGAAAGACAAGAAAAGATATTTCAATGATATTTCAACATTTTAACTTATTAATGCAAAGAAATGTAATAGACAATATTTGTTTCCCATTAGAGATAAATGGTGTACATAAGCAAGAAGCAAGAAAAAGAGCAGAAGAATTATTAGAAGTTGTTGGACTTAAGGATAAAGCAAAAGCATATCCTGCTCAGCTATCAGGAGGGCAAAAGCAAAGAGTGGCAATAGCAAGAGCAATAGCTAATAATCCTAAGATTCTATTATGTGATGAAGCTACAAGTGCATTAGATCCACAGACAACAAAATCAATACTTAATTTATTAAAAAACATTAATAAGAAATATGGAATAACAATTGTAATTATTACTCATGAAATGACTGTAATACAAGAGATATGTAATCATGTTGCAATTTTAAATAATGGAGAATTAGCAGAGCAGGGAAGAGTAACAGATATATTTGCAGCGCCTAAGACAAAAGCAGCAAAGAGGTTAGTTTTCTATGATAGACAAAGAAAATTCACTGTAGAGGGGGTGGGATAAATGTTTGATGAAGTAATAAATAGTATGTTACTAAAAGGTATTTGGGAAACATTATATATGACAATAGTATCAACATTGGTAGGATATATTCTTGGGCTTCCAATGGGAATTGTACTGACGATTACAGATAGGGAAGGAATTAAGCCTAATGTATTTGTATATAAGATATTGGATGTAATTGCTAATGTAATAAGAAGCATACCATTTCTAATATTACTAATTCTTGTTATTCCACTTACAAGATTGGTAGTTGGTAGAAGTTACGGTTCAAGTGCAACTATAGTACCACTAGTTATTGCAGCAGCACCATTTATTGCTAGAATGGTTGAGTCTAATTTGAAAGAGGTAGATAAGGGCGTAATTGAAGCAGCCCAG
This sequence comes from Lachnospiraceae bacterium, assembly GCA_031547045.1. Classification (GTDB taxonomy): domain Bacteria; phylum Bacillota; class Clostridia; order Lachnospirales; family Lachnospiraceae; genus JAVBSN01. Next base: position 53,522 of record JAVBSN010000007.1, on the reverse strand, counting down.
AGCATGGGAGCATCAACATTTACAATTATATGGAAGGTACTATTGGCAGAAGCAAGAACACCACTTTTAATAGGAGCAACAATTGCTGTAGGAACAGTATTAGGATATTCAGCTATGGCTGGAGTAGTAGGTGGCGGTGGTTTAGGGGATATAGCTATTCGCTACGGATATTATAGATATGAAACAAGTATTATGATTGTTACCATTGTTATTTTGATTATACTTGTTCAGATATTACAAGGTTTAGGAATGATGCTATCTAAGAAAATGGATAAGCGATTAAATAGTTAATAAGCAATATTGCTTTATATATTAATAAATGTCCTAAGGGCATAGAATGGAGGAAGAAATTATGAAAAAGAAATTATTAGGATTAGTATTAACAATTGGATTAGTAGCGGGGGCATTAACAGGTTGTGGAAGTAAAGAAGGTAAGGTTATTAAAATAGCAGCATCAGAGACACCACATAGTGAAATATTAGAAGAAGCAAAAGCTATTCTCGCAGAAGATGGTTGGGATTTGCAAATAACAGTATTTGAAGATTATGTTCAACCAAATGAGGTAGTAGAAAGTGGAGATTTTGATGCAAATTATTTTCAACATACACCTTATCTAGATTCGTTTAATGAAGAAAAGGGCACTAACATAGTAAGTATTGCAAAGATTCATTATGAGCCATTTGGTATTTACCCAGGAACAAAATCTAGTTTATCTGATATAGCAGAAGGTGATGTTATAGCAGTTCCTAACGATACGACAAATGAAGCAAGAGCTTTATTGTTATTACAAGATAATGGCATTATAACATTAAAAGAAGGTGCAGGATTAACAGCAACAGTTAACGATATAGTAGATAATCCTAAAAATGTTCAAATTGAAGAATTAGAAGCAGCTCAAGTATCAAGAGTTAAAGATGAAGTTGCATTTGTAATACTAAATGGTAACTATGCACTACAAGCTGGTCTTTCAGTTGCAAATGATGCAATTGCATTTGAAAAAGCAGATTCAGAGGCAGCAGATACATATGCAAATATTATTGGAGTAAAAGCTGGAAATGAAAATGATGAAGGCATTAAAGCATTAATAGAAGTATTAAAATCTGAAAAGATTAGAAACTTTATTAATGAAAAGTATGATGGAGCAGTTGTTCCTTACTAATATACAATCCCTTTAAAGAAGAATGGTGAATAATCAAAATCTACTTTGGAGGGATTTTTATATGTAATAATATATGAAAATGAGCAAATACTACTATCAGTTATTATATTTGGAGGAAAAATAAATGGTATCAGTATGGGAAGACAACAGTTCATTACCAAATTTTAAACCACTTGAGGGCGATATTAAAACAGATGTACTTATTATAGGTGGAGGAATAACAGGTATTTTATGTGCATACTTTCTTGAACAAGCAGGCATAGATTATGTGTTAGTGGAGAGAGATAAAATATGTTCAGGAATTACCCAAAATACTACAGCAAAAATCACATCTCAGCATGGACTTATATATGACAAGATGATAAGAAAATCAGGAATAGAAAAGGCAAAGAAGTATTTAGAGGTTAATCAATTAGCCTTAGAAAAGTATAGTCAATTATGTAGTAATATAGATTGTGATTTTGAAAGAAAAGATGCTTATGTGTATTCCTTAAGCAATGAGAAAAAGATTAGAAAAGAAGTTGAAGCAGTTAATAAATTAGGCTTTCATGCAGATTTTATTAATGATATAAGTCTACCTTTTGAAACTAAGGGGGCAATAAAATTTTCAAATCAAGCACAATTTAATCCACTGAAATTTATAAGTGGAATTGCAAAGGATTTAAATATTTATGAAAATACTTTTGTGGGGAAATCAGCAGAAAATTCAGTTATTACAGACAGGGGTAAGATTGAGGCAAATAATATTATATATACAACCCATTTTCCTATTGTTAATAATCATGGTTTATATTTTATGAAAATGTATCAGCATCGTTCTTATGCTATTGCATTAAAGAATGCGCAAAATGTAGAAGGAATGTATCTTGAAGAGATAAAGGATGGGTTATCATTTAGGAATTATAAGGATCTTCTAATTATTGGAGGTGGAGATCATCGAACAGGTAAAAAAGGAGGCAATTGGAAGGAATTACGTGATATTGCAAACTTATATTATCCTAATGCAGAAGAGGTATATCATTGGGCAACTCAGGATTGTATGACATTAGATGGTATACCTTATATAGGAAAGTATTCAAGAAATACTCATAACATGTATGTAGCAACAGGTTTTAATAAGTGGGGAATGAGTTCAGCAATGGTTTCAGCCATGATATTATCAGATATGATAGTGGAAGAAAAAAATCAATATCAACATATCTTTTCACCATCTAGAAATATGATACATCCTCAGTTGTTTTTTAATTTATTTGAGACTGTTACTAATTTTGTATATCCGTCAACAAAACGATGTCCCCATCTAGGATGTACTTTAAAGTGGAATAACATTGAACATACATGGGATTGTCCTTGTCATGGTTCAAGATTTATGAAAGATGGTAAATTAATAGACAATCCCGCTAATGGAAATATAAAATAAAATTATTTGTATTCATATTCAAAACTTGCTGAATTACTTTCAAAATCAAGAAGAACTTGATTTTTATATTTAAGAAAATAGTGAGCTTTACAAATAGGACTTTCTTTTATAAATCTAGACATGCTTCCCTTTTGGGGAGCATATAGTTGGTATTCCTTACTTTCCAATAATTTTATACAAAGTCTGTAATTGCCTTGGGATATACAAATAGTATTATTTCCAATGTATTTTAATTTTGCACCTAAGTATGTTGCAAATCTATATTCATGATTGTTAATTATAATAACACCGATTATGCCAGTGAAATGTAACTTACAAATAGGAATATTGGCAATTGCAAACATAAGTGAACCGTTAGGAAAATGAGTTTGTGTCCAAGCATACTCTTTTGGAAATGAATAGCCACTATCACCTTCTATATAACCATTACCATTTATAAAATTATGAACTTCTTTTTGTATAGTTATAGAACCATTTACTATATTAGACATACTATATATCTTGTGTTTGCACTGCATAAATGGAATATATTTAAATGGACCCATAATATCGTAGGATAGTTTAATATGATTAGTAAAGAATATATTTCCAGTTATGTTGATTTCACTTGTGATAATATTTAAATAAATGTGTTTTGGTGAAAATACATTTTGACCAATATAAAGAGAATTAGTAGATTTATTAAATATTATCTCTTTGTATTGAAAATAGTAAACTTGATTGTTAGATATAATTTGTAGAGATGCACTTTCTTTGTTACCATCATTATGCATAGCAACAATGAAGGCAATATTAAAATTATTGGTACTACATTTAAAATACCACCCTTTAAAAATGTTATTAATAGTAATCACTCCTTAAATATATAATTTAGCCATGAGCAAAACTCCACACGTCCAGTATTTATGTGGGTTCACAAGGCATGACAAACCTTTTTATCACTCCAAATTTATAGCAACAATCAGCTCGCAATGGTATAATTAAATTACCACATCCAACCACCCATCGAAAGGAGCTGATTGTTATCTATCGTCAAGAAATCATTAAAGACATACGTCTTTTCACTTCGCAACCAGTTGCAAAGTTTTATGATTCGCTTTTCCTGAACTTAGATCTTTCATTCATTCAGGAATACCCTAAAACAGGGCGAAAAGGCTTTTCATCTCATGCGATGATTTGTGCTTTTATTGTTATGAAATGCGAAGGCTTTTCTATGGTTACCGACATAGTCGATTACCTCAATAATAACCTTATCATTGCCCATTACTGTGGCGTTGATATTACTTTGCCACTTCCTTCATATTGGTCTTTTGATAGATTTATAAGAAACTTTGACCATTCATTATTAACCGATATTATGAAATCTCAGGTACTTACTCTTTCAAACTTTGGGATTATTGATACATCTTTCATCGGTTTAGATTCTACCACTATATCTGCAAATACATCTCAAAACAATCACAAATCTTTTTCAAATAATAAATTCAAATCAAGTAATCAGCCCAAATCTGATTTTGATTGCCGTCTTGGTGTACATACTGCTTCTAATCAATTAAGTGAAAAGAAATTTGAGTTCTTTTGGGGATACAAAAATCATATCCTTGTTGATTGTATATCAGGTCTTCCTATCTTTGATTTAACTACAACTGCTGACATTCATGACTCCTCAGTTGCCCTTGATATTCTTGCAGATACTCACAAATTTATATCTATAACAGAATGCACCTTTCTAATATAATTATAAATAGTGTTGGATAAAATTAATTTAATATACAAAATAGTTTAAAAAGTAATATCTTTTATTGTGAATTTATATTAAAATACTAATAGAATTTAAAAGCAGAATTGGAGGAGTTGGATGGATAATAAAAAACGACAAGATAAGAAAGAGGAAATGCACCTGAAGATATTTTGTATTATTTCAATACTAATGCTTATAGGTGGTGGATTTCTTTTAACTTCACCTGTGGATATAATGAAAGGAATGTATACCATATTCATTTCAAGAGATGCACTAATAACAGATTATTTTCAACTAGCTAATTATGGTGCAGCATTTTTAAACGCAGGTCTTGTTTCACTAGTCGTTTTTCTATTGCTTATTGTACTTAAAGTTCCATTTACAGGAATTACATTTGCAGCATTATTTATTAATGCGGGATATGCACTTTGGGGTAAGAATATTATAAATATTCTGCCAATTATTTTAGGAACATTTTTATATGCAAAAGTACATAGAACAAGCTTTAGAAGATATATTTATGTAGCTATCTTTGGTACATGTTTAGCACCAGTAGTAACAGAGATGACATATATACTTCCGTTTTCGGATAAGATTAATTTAGCATTAGCGATTTTAATTGGTATTGCAGTGGGATTTTTACTACCACCTTTGTCTAGTCATACAGCAACTATGCATATGGGATATAACTTATATAATGTTGGATTTTCGGGCGGAATATTAGCATTTGTCTTGGTATGTATTCTTAGTTCTTTTGGATTAGACAGTACACCTGTATTCATCTGGAAAGAAGGCTATCATTTAGGTATTGTAATTTGGTTATATGTATATTTTGTTCTTACATTTATATATGGATTATATATTTGTAAAGGCAAAATAAGTGAAATTAAGAAAATTATGAAGCATCCAGGTAGAGCTGTAGCTGACTTTATTATGATGGATGGTGCTGGAGCTACATTTATGAATATGGGTATTATAGGTGTTTTATGCTCAACATATATTATAGTAATTAAAGGTGATTTTTCAGGGCCAGTTATTGGATCAATATTTACAGCAGTTGGGTTTGCAGCATTTGGTGCACATTTAAGAAACTATATACCAGTTTTAATAGGAGTATATTTGTTTACATGGTTAGGACATTTTGATGTGACGACCCCAGGTATTCAATTGGCAGCAATTTTTGCAATTGGATTAGCTCCTATTGCGGGTCAGTTTGGAATAATAGCAGGAATAATAGCAGGAATGTTACATGCAGCAATTGTAATGTGTACATCAGATTTATATGGGGGATTAAATTTATATAATAATGGTTTTAGTGCAGGATGGGTAGCCATTGTAATGGTTCCAGTACTAGAAGGTTCAATGAAATATTATAGAGAAAGAAAAAAACAAAGAGTGTGGAGAAGACTTAAGTCTGAACAGAAAGAGGATTAATATGTTACATGAAGAAAAGAAAATAGTAAAAATAGTTGAAGAATTAACAGTATACTTTTTTGCCAAAGGAGCAGATGACATACAATCAGGTATTTTAAGAGAGGATAACAGTGTCGTAATTACTTTTCGTTCAAATTATAATCCGATTTACGAAGGAAAATTCGATAAAATGGAACAATATTTAAATGAACCCCAAAACGATGGAATAGAAGATATATATTGGGAACTTGCTGGGGCAGGTGAACCAGGAGAGGCTAGTCAGTTAATGTTAATTGGTATAATGACTGATAATGCAGAGATAGAAATAAAAGATGGATATGTAAATATAAAATTATATAAAGAATTGGATGAGTGATATATATACAATTTTGATAATAGAAATATAATAAAATGCCTACTATATGTGATATAGTGGGCATTTTATTATAGTATAGTTCTAACAATACTTTTTGTTATATGACTTCTATAAATATTACACCCTCAATATTTTCTAATACAGACATATAGTAATCTGACTTTTTGAAATCAGGTATGCGTATTGTTGCAATAATTGAAACTGATTGATTTGATGATTTGGGTCTAGTAACATCAAAACTTTCTATTTCAATATTTTCATTTTTACAAGTTTCTAGAAATTTAGGGATAACATGATTGTTTTCTAAGTCTATATATAATCCAAAATATTTACTATGCTCATATAGATAACGTTCTATTGCTGGTAGAGCATGAAGTATAATAATCATTAATATTGTAATTATTATAGATATATCTATTAATCCAATTCCTGTTGCTAACCCAATGCAAGCACATGCCCATAGACTAGCTGCAGTAGTAAGCCCTTTGATTTGATGTCCGGAAACAATAATAGTACCAACACCTAAGAAACCAACACCACTTATTACTTGAGCGGCCATACGAGATATATCTGTCTTTTCGGGAAAAACAATATCCATGTATTGAGCGGTTAACATAATAAGGGTTGCGCCAAGACAAATAATACTACTAGTTTTAGCTCCAGCACCTCTTTTCTTAACTCCAATATCGAGACCAATTAAACAACCTAATAATAAAGAAGCCACAATACGAATAATAATATTTGTTACAGTCCAGTCTGAAAAAGATAGTATAAACATAATATTTACCTCGCTTATTAGTAATATAATAATTATAACTTTTAATGAGAGGTTATACAAGGAAAAACAAGAAGTTTATAAATATTGATTTATGAATAATATATAATTAAAATTTGACCAGATAATATGAGTCATATATAATCAAGATTGTACTATCGAGTTTAATGTATATGGTATATTTGTAAATTATATATTCGTAAAGGTAAAAACAATGAGTTTACATAACACTAAAAAGTTTCATAAGTATAATCATAAGCATACAGTTAATTCAATTGACTATTATGCATATTCATCTAAACTAAATAAATTAAATTCAGGATATAAAATAATTTTGGGACTTATTACCCTTGTTTTATGTATCATATATAATAATATGTGGGTATCCATAATTGTAATTGGAGTGATGAGCTTCCTTACTGTAATCGTAGGAGGGCTCTCATTTAGAAAGTACATATCTTTACTAACAATACCTATAATTTTTATGATTTTAAGTGGAATACCTATTGCATTAGATATAGGTATGGTTAAAACATTACTTATTATGCTTAGAGCATTTGGAGCAGTAACAGCTATGTACATGATAACATTATCTACATCTAGTGTAGAAATTATTTCATCAATGAGGAAAATATATACGCCAAATATTATAGTTGAGCTAATGTATATGATATATAGATTTATATTTATATTAATGGATATTCAAAATAATATGAAAAATGCAGCTAGTTCTAGATTAGGATATATAGATCTAAAAACATCAGGGAGAAGTTTTGGAATGATAGGAAGTAACTTGATGATCGTAGCTATGAAAAGGGCAAATACATATTATGATGCTATGGAAGCTAGAGGCTATGATGGAAGACTGAATTTTCTTGAAGAGAAAAAGCCTATAAAGTTAATGCAAGTTTTAGGAGCAATTTGTTTTATTGGAGTTATTACAGTAGTTAAGATGTGTGCATAGAGAAAATGTGGTTGTATAAGAACATATAAACAATACAATCGATACATTGATGAGTTAGTGCACAAAAAATGGAATTGTATGAGAACGAGTTAAATATATAGGAGGGGTAAGTTATAACTTGCTAGATAAGATTATGGAAAATATATTAGAGATTAAAAATTTGAATTTCGAATATGAAGATAACAAAAAAGTTCTTGATGATGTATCACTTAACATTGCTAAGGGTGAAAAAATAGTTGTACTTGGTGCAAATGGTGCTGGTAAGTCAACTCTTTTTCTAATTATAAATGGTGTTTTGAAATCTAATTCAGGAGATATTATTTATAGAGGAACTAAGATAAATAAGAAAAATCTTAATGATTTAAGAAAAAATGTTGGACTTGTTTTTCAAGAAGCAGATAATCAAATTATTGCGGGAACAGTATTAGCAGAGGTATCATTTGGTCCAATGAATATGAAACTTTCTAGGGAAGAAGTAGAAGAACGAGTTAATGATGCAATGGAATATATGAATATTTCGGAGTTTAGAAATCGCCCACCCCATTATTTAAGTGGTGGTGAAAAGAAGAGAGTAGGTATAGCAGATATTATAGCAATGAAACCAGAAATTATTATGTTTGATGAACCTACAGCTTCTCTTGATTCAGCTAATGCTAAAATGTTAGAGGAAGTATTAGCTAAGTTATCTGATGAAGGCAAGACAATAATAATATCAATTCATGATGTAGATTTTGCATTTAGATTTGCAGATAGAATTATAGTAATGAATGAGGGTAAGATTATAGCAGATGATACGCCTATTAATATATTTAGTAATGATGAATTACTTGAGAAATCAAATCTTAGAAAACCTATGTTGTTAGAGGTATATAATACTCTTGTAGAAAAAGGAGTTTGCACGGGGGATGTAGAGTGTCCGAAGAGTGTAGAGGAATTTAAGGGGCTAATGAACAAATAAAAATAGGAGTTATCTACTGATAACTCCTATTAACTGTTGATTTCACGCGTTAGCGTGATCCGTCGACGTTACGTCTTTCTGTAATGAAATAATATCATATAAAAGCAAAGTGTGTCAATACATTATATTTAAATTTACACTAATTGTTTGATTTATTAAATTCTATTATATTATTTTCGGCTATATTGAGGGATTTTTTTAATAACTCTAACTCGTTGGTTAATTGAGATATTTTTGAATTTTTTAATGTAATTTCTTTTTGATATGAGGGAATAAGAGAGAGAAGTTTCTTATCAATTAGATTGAGTATTCTTGATGATGTAGAACCCATAGGGAAAAGAACTCGAGTTTTACTTATCCATCTAAAACTTTTGGTTTGAATACCTGTATTGTAGGAAAAACCATCAGAAGGAGTAGCATCAATTATTTCAGGAAAACCTTTGCCGTATTTTTTTGAACTGCAAGGGACTATAAGAATAAATTTGCTATTTTGTGCTAGCACAACACAAGGATGTGTAAAAGAAGGTTCATAACGAAAATTTGTTGCACCTAAATCTATGAAAAGAATACTACCGCGTTTATAGCTTATTGTATCAGTCATATTTCGATTATGAATCCACCTATCATTGTTATTAATCCAATGAGACATTTCATACGTTGAAAAGTCCTTTGTAAGATCAGTTAGATTGGTTAAGGAGGAAGCATAGAATGAATATAAAGTAGAATTGTTTTTACCGCTAGTTTGCTTGGAATCAAGCTGTTTAGAAATGGAATCGAGCTGTTGTCGATTAATAGATATCATATGTAATCTCCTATCTTAAGTATATAATTATTATAGCATAACATTGAGATAGGTAATAATAAAAAAAATATAAAATTATATTAAAGTACCCTGTTGGTAAATTAAAATGAGGTGATTTAATAGAAATAGCACTAAAATCCAAATTGACACATCTACACAATATAATATATAATTTGAAATAGTTTAATACATAGAAAATATGAAAAGGTGCTTGTGGTAATGCTACAGGATAATAGGGAAAAGGGTGAGAATCCCTTACGGTCCCGCCGCTGTAATGGAAGAGTTGTATCTAGATAAGTCACTGGGAAACTGGGAAGACAAGATATAGCAATGAAGCCAGAGTCAGAATACCTGCCTTTTATTCATAGATGTTGCATAGTTACGAGCGATGACTAGAAGCAAATAATAATACTTTTGTATGTTACAAGAGTATTGTTGTTATGCCAGTTTTATTGCAAATTTATATGCAAGAAACTAGGCATTTTTTATTTTATAAGAAGGATAAATATCTTATAAAATGTTGAAGGAGGCAATATGTCAAAGAAGCAAAAGAAGTTAATTAAGTTATCAATTATTTTATCAGCGATATTTGCAATTACTCCAGTAGCAAATGCGATGCATATTATGGAGGGATATTTACCACCAGCTTATTGTATAGCATGGGGAATAGTTTCGCTACCATTTGTAGTGTATGGAGTTATATCTATAAATAATAAAGTAAAGGAAAATAGAAGATCTATAACCATGTTTGCAATGGCAGGTGCTTTCATATTTGTTATATCATCTTTAAAGATTCCATCAGTTACAGGAAGTAGTTCACATATGACAGGAACAGGTCTTGGTGCTATTTTATTAGGTCCAAGTGCAGTATGTGTATTAGGATTAATTGTATTAATATTTCAGGCAATACTATTAGCACATGGAGGTATTACAACACTTGGTGCAAATATATTTTCTATGTCTATTGCAGGTCCTATAGTAGCATTTGGAATTTATAAATTATGTGGTATGTTTAAAGTTAATAAAAGAATAGCAATATTTTTAGCTGCTATGTTAGGAGATTTATTTACTTACATAGTAACAAGTATACAATTAGGACTTGCTTATCCAGCTAGTGAGGGTGGGGTGTTAACATCTACACTTAAGTTTATGGCTGTATTTGCACCTACACAATTACCTTTAGCAGTTATTGAGGGAATGCTTACAGTTATTATGGTAATGGCACTAGATACATATGCAAGACCAGAACTAACAGCAATTGGTTACATTAGGGAGGATACTAATGAGCAAAAAGGATAAGGGATTAATAGCAGTGATGCTTGTAATCATAGTATTAATAATGATAATACCATTATTAACACTTAAGAATGCAGAATTTGGTGGTTCAGATGATTCAGGAAGTCAAGTAGTTGAGGAGATTAATGGTGAAGAATATGTGACATGGTTTACGCCTATAATAGAAACAATAATAGATGGGGAACTTTCAGGTGAGACAGAATGCCTATTGTTCTGTATACAAACAGGAATAGGCGTAGGAATAATAGCATACAATATGGGACGTTTTGTTGAGCGTAAGAAGCTAGAAGAGAAGGAAAAATAGTATGAATAGAGGAATATTGGTAGTTAGTTTTGGAACAAGTTATGATGATACAAGAGAACTAAATATAGGTGCATTGGAAAATACTTTTAGAGAAGCATATCCAGATTATAAAATAGTTAGAGCATTTACTAGCACCATAATAATGGACAAACTTAGAAAACGAAATATCAATATTCCAGATGTTGAAGAAGCATTAGAAGATATGTTAGATGATGGTATAGAAGAAGTTATAGTTCAACCAACTCATTTAATTGCTGGTGATGAATACGACAAGTTATGTAAACAAGCCATGAAATATAAGAATAGCTTTAAGAAACTTACTATAGGAATACCTCTAATGTATTCAGCCGAAGATTTGGCAAGATTATCAGAATTCTATGGAAAAATATTTGAATTAGAAGATGATGAAGCCATTGTTTTAATGGGGCATGGAACAGAACATAAAATAAATAGTGTATATAGTAAGTTTCAAAATCAATTATTACAAGACCGATATAAACATATTTATATTGGAACTGTTGAAGCAGAGCCAACAATAGATGATATTATATCTAATTTACAAAACACTAATTATAAGAAAGTAGTAATTACCCCTCTAATGCTTGTAGCTGGTGACCATGCTAATAATGATATGGTAGGAGAAGACTCAGATAGTTGGAAATCTAAGTTAGAAGAACGGGGATATGCAGTAAGAGTTGTATTAAAAGGTATGGGTGAATATGAAGAGATTCGTAATATGTACCTTGAACATTTGAAGGTATACATCTAATTTATTCAGTATGTTAATCTGGGAAAATAGAAGCGTAATAGTAGGGGAGGCAAATATGGTATTGTTAGTAGTTGATACACAAAAATTGATAACCAACAAAGATTTATATAATTTTGATGAGTTTGAAAATAATGTTAAGAATTTAATTGCTGTGGCAAGAGAAAATGGTGTTGAGGTTATCTATGTAAGACATGATGACGGAGTGGGTGCGGAATTGACAAGAGGAACAGACGGATTTGAAATTTATGAAGGATTTGAACCAGAACAGAGTGAAAGAATTTTTGATAAGACTGTAAATAGCTCGTTTAAAGGCACTGGATTGTTGGAGTATCTGAAAGAGAAGAAGGAACAAACGGTGGTGGTTGTAGGATTGCAGACAGATTACTGTATTGATGCAACGATTAAATGTGGCTTTGAACATGGTTTCAAGATGATTATACCCCAAAATGCAAATTCAACCTTTGATAATGATTTTATGTCGGCGGAAACCAGCTATAAATATTATAATGAATTTATGTGGAATGGCAGATATGGGGCGAGTATTTCTATTGAAGAAACCATTAATAGGATGAAAAAGTGAACTCAGAATGGAATATACAATTAGACAAAAGAGGTAAATATGGCAGGAATATTATATGGTGTTAGTGTAGGTCCAGGTGACCCAGAGCTAATGACCTTAAAGGCAGTTAGAATATTAGAAGAATGCAATGTCATTGCAGTTCCAAGAACTAAGGAACAAAATACAATGGCTTTGTCAATTATGAAGCAGACAGTTGATTTAGATAATAAAGAGATTTTATATGTTGATTTTCTTATGTCTACGGATAAGGATGTATTAGATGAAAGTCATAGAAATATTGCTAACAATATAACCCAATATCTAGACAAGGGAATTAATGTTGCTATGCCTAATATTGGAGATATATCTATATATTCAACATTTTCTTATATAAAAGAGAAAGTTGAACAGTTAGGATATGAGGTAATAGTTTGTGCAGGAGTGCCTTGTTTTTGTGATATAGCAGCTAAGACAGGAATGCCCCTAGTATCAGGTAAGGAAGTATTAATGGTTATTCCAGCAGCAAATAAGGAATTTGAAAAGTATACAAGTATGTCAGGAACTAAAGTAATTATGAAAAGTGGTGGCAAACTTGAAAATGTAAAACAATATATATGTGAATCAGGTTTAGGTGAAAATGCTATTATAGCAAAGGATTGTGGTCTTCCTAGTGAGAAGTTTTTAAAAGCTGATGAAGATATGGGTGATGATATTAGCTATTTTACAACTATTGTAGTTAAATAGACTAAGGAAAGGTGTTAGGAGCTATGTTAGATAGATATGTTTACAAGAATCAAAAAAAGTTAAGATGTGGATATACAACTGGCTCATGTGCAGCAGCAGCTACTAAGGCAGCAGTGGAAATGTTATTAGGTAATACAGTAGTAGAAGTTGTAGAACTTATTACACCATCAGGAATAAAATTAGAGTTAGATGTTGAGAATACACACAAAGATTCAGAAAAAGTAACATGTGCAATAAGAAAAGATAGTGGAGATGATCCTGACATTACAGATGGCATATTTGTATTTTCACAAGTTAGAAAGAATAAAAGTGAAATAGTAATTGATGGTGGTACAGGAGTTGGACGAGTTACAAAGCTAGGACTTGATCAGCAGGTAGGAGAAGCTGCAATTAATTCAGTACCAAGGACTATGATTAGAGAGTCAGTAGAAGAGATATGCAATAAGTATTCATATACAGGTGGCATAGAGGTTATTATATCTATACCAGATGGAGAAAAACTTGCACAGAAAACCTTTAATCCAAGACTTGGAATAGAGGGTGGAATATCTATACTTGGAACAACAGGAATTGTTGAGCCAATGAGTGAGAAAGCGTTGTTAGATACAATTGAGATTGAGATGCGACAGCAAATAGAAGAAGGAAATAAGAATCTAATAATTACACCAGGTAATTATGGAGCAGAATATATAAAAGAAAATCTAGATATTGATTTAGATAAATGTGTTAAATGTAGTAACTATATAGGAGACTCTATAGATAAAGCAGTAGAATTAGGATTTGATAGTCTATTACTAATAGGGCATATAGGCAAGTTAGTTAAATTGGGTTCAGGAGTTATGAATACTCATTCAAAATATGCAGATGGAAGAATGGAAACCTTAGCCGCATCAGTTATATTAGCAGGAGGTAATAGTGAACTAGCAAGAAAAGTTTTAGAGGCTAATACAACAGAAGAAGCAGTAAGTATATTAGATGAAGAAAATTATTTATCCGAGACGATGGATGTGTTAATAGATAAAATATATTATCATCTTTCTCATAGGGCAGGAGATAATATGAAGATAGGTGCAATTGTATTTTCAACTAATAAGGGATTATTAGGTAAGACGCAGCATATAAGCAGATAGAAAATATATAAGGGTAGATTTAAAAGATAGATATAGATGATTGAGTATAAAAAGATAAATACAGAGAAGATTGTTATATACATAGAAAGATAGAGGTTAGTATGGTTGATTTTGTAGGAGCAGGTTCAGGAGCAGTTGATTTAATTACATTAAGGGGAATGAGATTATTAGAGAATGCAGATATTATTATATATGCAGGATCACTAGTTAATCCTGAACTTCTTAAATATGCATCTGAAAGTTGTGAAATATATAATAGTGCAATAATGAATCTAGAAGAAGTAATGACAGTTATGATAGAAGGTAATAGTTTAGGTAAAAATATTGTACGCCTTCATACAGGAGATCCTAGTTTATATGGTGCGATAAAAGAGCAGATGGATATATTAGACAAGGAAAATATTAAATATAAAGTATGTCCAGGAGTAAGTAGTTTTTGTGGAGCAGCAGCAGCTCTTAAGACAGAATACACATTACCAGGAGTATCTCAGACTGTAATTATTACAAGAATGGAAGGACGTACTGAAGTTCCAGAAATGGAGAAGCTAAGAAGTCTAGCAACTCATGGAAGTACAATGGTATTATTCTTAAGCACAGGTTTATTAGAAGAAGCAAGGGCAGAACTATTACAAGGAAACTATAGTGAAGAAACGCCATGCGCAATTGTATATAAGGCAACATGGGAAGATGAGAAAATTGTAAGGGGTAAGTTAAAGGATTTGCCAAGCCTTGCAGCAGATAATAATATTCGTAAGACAGCCCTTATTGTAATAGGTGATGTATTAGATTCAGATTATGAACTGTCAAAGTTATATGATGAGCATTTTACTACAGAATTTAGAGAAGGCAAAGAAAGTTAGGAGGATACTATATGAACATAGCTATAATATCATTTACCCATAAGGGAGCAGAGCTGAATAATAAATTGAATATAAAACTTAGAGAAGATTGTATAGATGCAGATAGCTATGGTTTTTATAAATACCCTTACAAAGAATTAAAAGAGTTTAATGATATAGGGCAATTAGTAGGCGACATTTTTAATAAATATGATGCAATAATATATATTAGTGCTACAGGAATTGCAGTAAGAAGTATAGCACCATTTCTTGTAGGAAAAGATATAGACCCAGCAATACTTGTTATAGATGATTGTGGACAGTATGTAATATCCTTATTATCGGGACATCTAGGTGGAGCCAATGAGTTAAGTATTAAGGTTGCTAATATGATAGAAGCACAGTCAATAATAACAACAGCTACAGACAATAATAATAGATTTGCAGTAGATGTATTTGCAAAAGAAAATAATCTATATATATCGGATCTGAAATCAGCAAAAGAAGTATCAGCAAGATTATTAAATAATGAACCAGTAGGATATATTAGTGAGTTTGATTATAAGGATGATAACCTTAAGAATCTAGTGCCTATTAGTAGAGATATGGACAGTATACCAGAATGTGGTGTAGTAATAGGTGACAATATAGGAAGTCTATTTCCTATTACTTGTAGACTTATACCCAAAGATTTAGTGGTAGGAATCGGTTGTAAAAAAGGTAAGTCCAGTATAGATATTGAAGTATTTTTAAGGGAAGTATTAGAAGCAAATAATCTTGATGTAAATAGAATTAATCTTATAGCCTCAATAGATAAGAAAAAAGACGAAGTAGGAATAAAAGAAACAGCAAATAAATTAGATGTTCCTTTTATTACATTTTCATCGGAAGAATTAGAACAAATTGAAGGTGATTTTAGTACCTCCCAATTTGTTATGGAAACAGTAGGTGTAGATAATGTATGTGAACGCTCAGCTATATTAGGAAGTAAGAGTAGTAAGTTACTAGTTAGAAAACAAGCAAGAGATGGAATAACAATAGCTGTTGCAAGGAAGGAAATAAAAATATGTTAAACATCGTAGGTTTTGGACCGGGCGGATATGAATATATGACCAATGAAGCTGTTAAGGCTTTAGAGGAAAGCGATTTAATTATTGGTTACACCACATATACAGAACTTATTAAACCTTATTTTCCAGATAAGGAGTATATGGCTACTCCAATGATGAAAGAAGTTGATAGATGTAAGATAGCCATAGAAGAAAGTGCCAGTAAGAATGTATCCCTTGTATGTAGTGGTGATAGTGGCATATATGGAATGGCAAGTCTAGTGTATGAACTTATGGAAGACAAGCCAGAAGAAGCTAGTAAAGTAAATGTAATAGCAGGAGTAACGGCAGCAGCTAGTGGTGGATCAGTTCTTGGAGCGCCTTTATCACACGATTTTATGACAGTAAGTCTAAGTGACTTATTAACGCCAATTGAGTTAATTAAGCAAAGAATACAGGCTGGTGCAATGAGTGACATGGTTATATGTATATATAATCCATCTAGTAAGAAACGTTCAGATTATCTTAGCATGGCATGTGATATAGTATTAGAATATAGGACAGAATCTACAGTGTGTGGATATGTAAGAAATATTGGTAGGGCAGATGAAGAAGCCTATATAACTACTCTAGGTGAGCTAAGAAACACTCAGGTAGATATGTTTACAACAGTATATATAGGAAATAGTAAGACAAAGAATATTAATGGTAAAATGGTAACTCCAAGAGGATATAGAGATGTATAAGAAGGTTATACTTTTTGCAGGAACAACTGAAGGACGAATTATATATGAGTATCTACATAAAAATAGTATACCAGCAGTCGTGTGTGTTACAACTGACTATGGAAAAAATCTATTAGATGCAGATAATAATATTAAAATATTAACTAAACCAATGTCTAGGAAAGAGATGGAAGATATTATGGTTAAGGAATCTCCAAGTCTTGTTATAGATGCAACTCATCCCTATGCAAAGATTGCAACAGAAAATATTATAGAGGCTTGTAATAATACAAATTCTAAATATATAAGAGTTACTAGGGAGAGAATTAATGTAGATGATTTGAATATAGATGTTAACGCTTATGTAAGAGTAGCAAATATGGAAGAGGCAATTAGTTATTTAGAAAATACTAGTGGAAATATTTTAGCAACTACAGGAAGTAAAGAACTAGAGTTAATGAAGAAGTTGTCCAAATACCAAGATAGAGTATATGCAAGAATACTTCCAAGTGAAGAAATGATTAATAAATGTAAGGAAATAGGTTTTGATGAATCCCATATTATTTCACTACAAGGGCCTTTTTCAGAGGAAGAAAATTATTCTATGATTAAGGAGTTTGATGCCAAGTATTTACTTACTAAGGAATCAGGACAAGTAGGTGGATTTGCGGAAAAGTTAATGGCAGTAAATAGAGCAGGAATTAAGGCAGTTATTATTGATAGACCAATAGATGAAGAAGGATACACTATAGAGGAAGTTATAGATATGTTAGGAAGAGGTCAATATGATTAGACAAAGAATTAGCATAGTAGGAATAGGTATGGGGACAGCAAAAACTATTACAAAGGGTGTAGCAGATATATTAGATAAGGCTGAACTTGTAATAGGTGCTAGAAGAGTGATAGAAACCTATGAGGAAATATATAATAGCAATGCTAAAACAGTAATTGAATATAGTCCTGAAAAAGTGATTGATATTATCAGGGATAGTGATGAGGCTGAAATAGCAATATTAATGTCTGGTGACAGTGGTTTTTATAGTGGAACTAAGAAGTTGTTAGAACAATTAGAAGTTTACATAAAACAAACAGAGAACAAAGAGATTAGTATACATGTTGAGGCAGGTATTTCTTCTATAGCTTATTTTGCATCTAGAATACATATGTCTTGGGAGGATGCAAAGATAATTAGTATTCATGGTAAAGAAGCTAATTATATACCAGCAATACTTAGGAATAAGAAAACATTTATACTTACAGAAGGAAATGTAGAAGATATATGTAGGAACTTGGTGGAAGTAGGACTTGGAAAGGCAAAGGCTTATATAGGTAGTAGACTTTCTTATGCTGATGAAGATATATGGATCGGAAATGTAGAGGATTATAATAGTAGCAACAATAATTCACTGGCAGTAATAATGATTGTTAATGAAGCAGTTTTACGTACAGCTACAACTGGAATAGAAGAGGATATATTTGTTAGGGGTAAAGTGCCAATGACAAAGAGTGAAGTTAGAGCAGTTGTAATGAGTAAGTTAGCCATTAATTCAGAAGATGTAATCTATGATATTGGTGCAGGAACAGGCTCAGTATCTATAGAGATGGCAATGGCTACTGAAAGAGGAAAAGTATATGCAGTAGAATGTAATCCAGAAGGTGTAAATCTAATAGAGGAAAACAGTAAAAGATTTGGTTGTAATAATATAGATGTTATAGAGGGAATGGCACCAGAAGTAATTAAGGATTTACCTGCACCAGATGTTGTATTTATCGGAGGAAGCAAGGGTAATCTAGCAGATATTTTACGAGTGGTGATAGATAAAAGTAATAGAGTAAGAGTTGTTATATGTGCAGTAACTATGGAGACTATGTGGGAAGCATTTAAGTGTATGGAGACTATGGGATTTACTAATGTTGATGCTAGTCAAATAAATGTTTCCAAGATTAATCCGGTAGGAGATTATCATATGTTTAAGGCAGAGAATCCTATATTTGTTATCGCAGGAGATTATGGAGAAGAAAGTCATGGGAGAACCTAGAATACTAATTGCAGGAACAGGCAGTGGATGCGGGAAGACTACAATTACATGTGGAATATTATATGGACTAATGAAACAAGGATTATCTCTTATTGCTTATAAATGTGGGCCAGATTATATTGACCCAATGTTTCATAGTAAGGTTCTTGGAATTGACACAGGCAATCTAGATAGCTTTTTTACAGATGAAGATACCCTATGTGGATTGTTACATAATAAGAGTGGTGACATAGCTGTTATAGAAGGAGTTATGGGTTACTATGATGGAATTGGATTTACTGAAAGAGGAAGTAGTAGTCACATTGCCAGCATAACTAAGACACCAGTTGTTCTTGTAATCAATGCAAAAGGAATGAGTAGATCAATATTAGCAGTGTTGCAAGGATTTATTGGTTCAGAAGAAGATAGTCAAATAAAAGGTGTAATATTTAATAACCTTTCACCTATGCTATATCCAAAGGTAAAAGAGGAAGTAAGCAAGTTAGGTGTAAATGTATTAGGATATGTTCCTTATGTGAAAGAATCAGTATTAGAGAGTAGGCATTTAGGTCTTATAACAGCAAATGAAGTTGTAGATTTTAGAGAGAAGATAGATACATTTTATCAAGTAATTAAAGACACCGTTGATTTTGATGGAATTATAGAATTAGCAAATACTGCTCCAAATATAGAAGATAAGTTAAACCTACCTACAGATTCTCCTTATAAGGGATTGAATATAGGTGTGGCAAAGGATAATGCATTTTGCTTTATATATAAGGATAATATAGATTTACTAGAGAAGTTGGGTTGTACAATTAAGTATTTTAGTCCTCTAGAAGATAAGGAATTACCGACAGACATAGATGCCCTATTATTATATGGTGGTTATCCAGAAAACTATGGAGAAGAATTATCAAGTAATCTTAGTATGATTAATAGTATTAGAGAAGCAATACATAATGGCATACCTACCATTGCAGAATGTGGTGGTTATATGTATCTACACAATCAGATTGAATGTGGTGACGGAAACATCTATCCAATGGTTGGAGTAATAGATGGTGAATGTTATAGGACAGATAAGTTAAGAAGATTTGGTTATATAACAATGGAGGCTAAGGAAGATAGTCTTATATGTGAACAAGGAGATATATTAAAGGCACATGAATTTCATTATTATGATAGCACTAATTTGGGCGATGGATTTCAGGTTAGTAAAACAGGAAATGGAACTACTTGGGCAGCAGGTATAGTAAATGAAAATATGTACGCAGGGTATCCACATATATATTTTTACGGAAACTTAAAAGCAACATATAGGTTCTTGGATACAGCGAAAGAATATAGGAAGAAACAAAATGGATAAAAACTATCTTATAGAATATACAAATAGAATAAAAGAGCAGGACAAAACTGCTATGGAAAATAGCCGAAAGCATTGGAACGATATTGCAAAGCCTTTATATGGATTAGGTCTAATGGAAGAGTTGGTTGTAAATATAGCAGGAGTGCAAGGTACAAGTAAGGTATGTGTAGATAAGAAGGCAGTTATTGTTATGTGCGCTGACAACGGTATTGTAGAAGAAGGGGTTGCACAAAGCAATTATAGTGTAACAACAGCAGTAGCTAAAAATATGGTAGAAGGACTTGCCAGTATTAATCATATGGCAGAGTATACTCATGCAGATGTATTTACAGTTGATATAGGAATGAAAGATGATATATCAGTTCCAAATTTAATAATTAAGAAGAAGGTAAATGGAACTAAGAACTTTTTGCAAGAGCCAGCTATAAGTGAAGATGTTATGGTATCAGCTATTATTTCAGGTATTGAAACGGTAGAAGAGTTATGTAAACAAAGTTATAATCTTATAGCAGTTGGAGAAATGGGAATTGGAAATACCACTACAAGTAGTGCCATAGCTTCAGTATTATTAGATATGCCAGTAGAAGAAGTAACAGGCAGAGGTGCAGGTCTAGACGATAAAGGGTTAATTAGAAAGATAGAAGTTATTAAACAGGCAATAGATAAATACAAGTTAAGTGAAGAAGATGTATATAAGGTAATACAAACAGTAGGCGGATTAGATATATGCGGAATTATGGGAGTGTATATTGGCGGAGCTATTTATGGTATACCAGTAGTAATGGATGGACTAATTACAGGAGTAGCAGCTCTAGCAGTTAGTAGTATATTTCCTAAGGTAAAAGAGTGCATATTGCCATCTCATATGGGTAAAGAACCTGCTATGAAATATATCATGGACAGATTAGATAAGAAGCCTGTAATATGTGGGGAATTGGCTTTAGGTGAAGGAACAGGGGGAGTTATGTTATTTCCTCTAATAGATATGGCAATGAAAGTCTATAATGAAAATCCTAATTTTGAAGAGTTAAATATAGATAGTTATAAGGATTATGTGGGAAAGGAATCATAAGATGCTAATAGTAGTCACTGGAGGAAGTGGAAGTGGAAAATCTGAATATGCAGAAAATATAGCTGTAAGCTATAAGTCTAATAATCCTATGTACTATATTGCTACAATGAAAACCTTTGGTGATGAAGATATTTTAAGGGTGGAGCGTCATAGAAAACTTAGAAACGGCAAAGGTTTTGTAACCCTTGAACAGCCTATTAATATAGATGAGATAGATATAACCGAAGGAAGTACTGTACTACTAGAATGTATGTCTAATCTATTAGCAAATGAAATGTTTACTACTAATCATAATGAAGGATTAAGTGAGGAACAAATATCTGAGAAAATAGTAAGTGGTATAGAAGGCTTATATTCAAAATGTAATCATTTAATAATAGTAACGAATGAAGTGTTTTCGGATGGAAATACATACGATGAATACACAATAAAATACATTAATCAGTTAGGATTTATAAATAGAGAGTTAATTAAACAGTCAGATAAAGTATATGAAGTGGTATATGGATTACCTATTTGTATATATGAAAAGGAGAAGCAATGTCAGTAATAAATTCATTTATAATAGCATTTGCTATGTATTCTAAGATACCAATGACAAATGTAGAATGGACATCTAAAAATAAAAAATACATAATATGCTTTTTTCCTTTTGTAGGTATTGTAATTGGAGCAATATCCTTCGGTTGGTTTTATATATGCCAGAAATTTGAGATAGGAAGTATATTATTTTCTACGATAATGGCTGTAATACCTCTTATAATTACAGGTGGAATACATATAGATGGTTATATGGACACAATGGATGCACTTCATTCATATAAGGAGCGAGAAGAGAAACTTAATATATTAAAAGATCCACATATAGGAGCATTTTCGGTAATAACTCTAGTAGGTTATTATCTAATATATGTAGGTTGTATATCAGAACTTAATAGCTTTAATTCAGTAAAAATATTAGCCATAAGTTATGTGTTTTCTAGGGTGTTAAGTGGATTAGGAGTTGTATATTTTCCATCAGCAAAAAGTAGTGGAATGTTATATGATTTTTCATCATCGGCACATAAGACTGTAGTAAGAGTAGTATTAATTATAATGCTTATAGGCTGCTCAAGATTAATGGTATGGGTAGACTTATATATGGGACTAGCAGTGATAATAGGAAATATACTAATGTTTATATATTATAGATATAAGTCGCAGAAAGAGTTTGATGGAATTACAGGTGATTTATCAGGTTGGTTTCTAAGTTTAGCTGAGTTAGTTAGTGTAATAATGATTAGTGTTGTTCAAATAGGAATTAACTAGGGGGTAATTATGGAAGTATATATAGGTGGATGTTCACAGGGAAAATTAAATTATGTTGTAAGTAAATATCCAGATAGGGGTAATATTATAGATGGAAGAACAGCTAGTGAAGAAGCATGTGTAAATGCAGATGTTATTAATCATTTTCATCTGTATATTAAGCAGTTTGGTGAAGATGAAGTAGCTTGCAGAGAATCTGTAGAGAGAATAATAGCTAATAACCCACAGGTTATCATCATATCAGATGAGGTTGGTTATGGTATTGTTCCAATGGAAAAAGAAGAGCGTATATATAGAGAAAATGTAGGCAGAATTATGTGCTACGTTGTAAGCAAATCAGACCATGTAGAGAGAATTATATGTGGCATTGGAACAAGACTAAAATAAGGAATATTAATATGAAGATTATTTTAATACGTCATGGAATGACTAAGGGAAATCTGAATAAATGTTATATAGGTTCTACTGATGAGAAGCTATGTGATGAAGGTAGAAAAAAGCTATTAGAGCAGAAAAATCAGGACTTGTATATAGATGTAGATATATTGTTTTCAAGTCCAATGAAACGCTGTCTTGAAACAACTACATTAATATATGAGAAACATACACCTATAGTAATAGATAAATATAGAGAATGCAATTTT
Source organism: Lachnospiraceae bacterium (assembly GCA_031547045.1). GTDB lineage: Bacteria > Bacillota > Clostridia > Lachnospirales > Lachnospiraceae > JAVBSN01. Next base: position 30,088 of record JAVBSN010000007.1, on the reverse strand, counting down.
GGATTATTTGAAGGAAAGAATTACGAAGAACTAAAAGACAATATTAAGTACATAGAGTGGCTTAAAAGTAATGGAACAATGACTTTTCCTAATGGAGAGAGCAAAGATGAATTTCAGCAAAGATGTGTAGAAGGTTTCAAAGAAATGCTTTCTTATATAGAGGGCGATAATAAAAGTATAACCGTTGCATGTGTTGTTCATGGAGGAACAATAATGTCAATATTAGATGAATATGGAACAGAGGATAAGAGTTATTTTGATTATCAGTGTGATAATGGAGAAGGTTATGTATGTGAAATAGCAAATATAGAGGGAGAGATAAGACTTCAATGTATACAGCCATTAGTGTGTTTATAGGATATATATTAGATATAATATTTGGTGATCCCTACTGGATGCCACATCCAATAAGAGTTATTGGAAAACTAATAAGTATTCTAGATAATAAATTTAATAAAGAGACTAGTAAACCTAGTACCAAAGTATTTTTAGGTGGATTTATGGTATTTCTAGTAGTTTTATTTTCTGTATCAGTACCAGCAGTTATTTTATTTGTTGGATATAGAATACATTTTATATTTGGAATAATAATTGAATCATGTATGTGCTATCAGATATTATCTACTAAATGCTTGAAGGTAGAGAGTATGAAAGTATATAAGGCATTAGCAAAAGACAATATAGAAGAAGCAAGATATGCAGTTTCAATGATAGTAGGAAGAGATACGGTGAGTCTTGATGAAGAAGGAATAACAAAGGCAACAGTTGAAACAATTGCAGAAAATACTTCTGATGGAAGTATAGCACCACTTATATATATGATTATTGGTGGGCCGATTCTAGGTTTTTTCTATAAAGCAATTAATACTATGGATTCTATGGTAGGATACAAAAATGATAAGTATTTATACTTTGGAAGAGTAGCCGCAAAATTAGATGATATAGTTAATTATATTCCATCAAGGGTAGCAGCAATAGTTATGATATTCTCAGTAGGACTTAATAGATTGGATACAACAAATGCTGTTAATGTATATGTGAGAGATAGATATAATCATTCAAGTCCTAATTCAGCTCAAACTGAGGCAGTGTGTGCGGGAGGATTAGGAATAAGATTAGCTGGCAATGCAAGTTACTTTGGAAAGATTGTAGAGAAACCTTATATTGGAGAAGAATTAAGGAAGATAGAAATAGAAGATATTATACTAGCAAATAGATTATTATATACAACAGCAACGGCTGTGTGGCTATTAGGATTAGCAATAAGGTGCTTATTTATACTATAAGAAGAGGTAATGTAAAATGGATTTTTTTGAACATGGTGGAAATGCCAAAATAGAAAATATAATATGTGATTTTTCTGCAAATATTAATCCATTAGGATTGCCATCTTCGGCAGTTGATATTTTGAAAGATAGCTTAATGGATGTAGAGAAATATCCAGAGATAAGATCAGAATCTTTAAGGGATGCTATCGCTAATAAGTGGAACATTAATAGAGAAAAAGTTATATGTGGCAATGGTGCATCTGAACTTATATATAGTATTGTACATACACTTATTCCACCAACAGGAATAATATTAACGCCAACATTTTCTGAATATGAAAGAGCGTTATTATCAGTAGGTAGTAATATTGTTTTATATAATTTGCGAAAAGAAAATGATTTTAGACTTGATGAAGGGATATTAGATTTTTTATCTATACAAGAAAAAGGCAGTATGTTATTTCTATGCAATCCTAATAATCCAATAGGGAATTTGGTAGATGATAAGTTATTTAAAGAGATAGTTATATTGTGTAAGCAACAAGAGATTTTATTAGTTATTGATGAGTGCTTTTTACCATTTAACAAAGAGTATGAAAAGTATAGTGCTAGGCAGTATTTCTTAGACTATGACAATATATTTATCTTAAATGCATTTACTAAAATATATGCAATGCCTGGTTTAAGATTAGGTTATGGAATAACTAGTAACCAAGAATTAATAGAGAAAATGTATAGTAGGCTTCCAGCATGGAATGTGTCCATATTGGCACAACAAGTGGGCAAAGCAGTATTAGAAGATAGTGAATATGTAGAAAAATCAGTTGGTTATATAGATATAGAGCGAGAATTTCTAATTAGTAGAATGAGGGGTTATAGAAATATAATTAGCAAGGTATATGAAGGTTCAGCTAATTACATATTCTTTCAAGGAATTGGAAAGTTAGATAACATATTAGCTAACAAGGGAATTGTAATTAGAAATTGTGAGAATTACAGAAGTCTAGGAAAAGGTTATTACCGTATAGCAGTTAGAACTAGAGAAGAAAATGAGATTCTAATTAGAGCATTAAGTGAGGAGGATGAAAAGTGGCAAAGAATTTGATGATTCAAGGAACTATGTCAAATGCAGGAAAAAGCATTATTACTGCGGGCATACTTAGAGTGTTATATCAAGATGGCTACAAGGTAGCTCCTTTTAAATCTCAAAATATGGCGCTTAATTCTTATATAACAAATGAAGGGCTTGAAATGGGAAGAGCTCAAGTAATGCAAGCAGAGGCAGCAGGTATAGAGCCAAGTGTATTAATGAATCCTATTTTATTAAAGCCTAATAGTGATATGGGTTCTCAGGTAATTGTAAATGGTGAGGTAATAGGCAATTATCTAGCAAAGGATTATTTTGCTATGAAGAAAAGTCTTATACCATCTATTATGGAAGCCTATAACAAGTTGGATAGTGAATACGATTACATTATTCTTGAAGGTGCAGGTAGCCCGGCAGAGATTAACCTTAGAAAAAATGATATTGTAAATATGGGCATGGCTGAAATGGTTGATAGCCCTGTAATATTAGTTGGAGATATTGATAGAGGTGGAGTATTTGCACAATTATTAGGAACTATATGGTTGTTAGAAGAGGAAGAAAAAGCAAGGGTTAAAGGTTTGGTTATCAACAAATTTCGTGGAGATAAGACAATTCTTGAGCCAGGGCTTGATGAGATATATAGTAAATGTGGAATTCCTATTACAGGGGTAATGCCATATGTGAGAATGGATATAGATGATGAGGATAGTCTATCTGAAAGATTAGACAATAAGCAGAAAATAGGTGCAGTAGATATTGTAGTTATTAGACTACCTCATATATCTAACTTTACTGATTTTGGTATCCTTGAAAGTTATGAGCAAGTATCAGTTAGATATGTAAATAGAGTAGAAGAACTAGGTAATCCAGATATGGTTATACTTCCAGGGACTAAAAATACTATAGGAGATATGCTATGGTTACGCAGTAATGGTCTAGAATCAGCTATTAGTAAGTTATCTTTTGCGGGATGTAGAATATTTGGAATATGTGGCGGATACCAAATACTTGGAGAAAAACTTAGTGATCCTTATAATGTAGAACATGGTGGAGAATATAAGGGAATGGGACTTTTACCAATATCTACAGTATTTAGTGAGAATAAGAATAGAACTAGAGTAAAGGGACAAGTATTTAACATAGAGGGTGAATATGGTGAACTCAGTAATAAGTTAATTGAAGGTTATGAGATTCACATGGGAGAGTCCCATTTAGCACCAGAGAGTAAGCCTTTTGCTAATATAACAGACCTAGTTACAGGTAAGGAATATGCAGACGGTTGTGTACGGGGTAATGTATGTGGCACTTATATTCATGGAGTATTAGATTCAGTAGAATTAATAGAAGGATTATTAGCACCTATATTTAAAAGTAAAAATATATCACCTGAATTACAGAAAATTGATAGCATAAAGACATATAAAGACAAGCAATATGATATATTGGCAGATGCAATTAGAGAGAATCTGAATATGGAACAAGTATACAATATATTGGATAGAAGATCCTAGTTATTATGTGAGGAGCAAGTAATATGGAAAGAGAAATAGGACTAATACATTTATATAATGGAGATGGCAAGGGGAAGACAACTGCTGCCATTGGGCTGGCCATTAGGGCAGCAGGAGCAGGTAAGAAAGTAGTATTTTCTCAATTTATGAAAGATGGTAAAAGCTCGGAATTAAATATACTTAAAGACATAGATGTAATAAATGTATTAGTTGTAGATAAGGAATATGGTTTCTACAAATCTATGTATGAGGAGGATAAGCAAAATATTACTATAGACCACAACAAGCTATTAGATAATATAATTGAAGTTATTAATAATAATCAATGTGATGTTCTGATTATGGATGAAGTTGTATATACTTATAGTTATAGCCTAATAGATAAAGAGAAAATCAAATACATAATAGAAGAATCTCCCTATGTAGAAAAAGTAATTACAGGTAGGAATCCAGATAAGTATTTTCTAGATAAGGCAGATTACATTACGGAAATGAAGAAGATTAAGCACCCCTATGATATAGGAATTAAGGCTAGAAAGGGAATTGAGAAATGAACATAGTAGAGTATACACCCTCTGAGATAGAGAAGAGAAGTTTTGAAATTATAGAAAAAGAATTAGAAGTAGAATTAGACCCTACTCTAGCACCAATTATTAAAAGAGTTATTCACACTACAGCAGATTTTAGTTATGTAGACAATCTATGTTTTTCAGAAAATGTAGTAGAAGATACATTGAAAGCATTACGTGAAGGAGCAAGTATTGTAACTGATACTAATATGGGTAAGTCAGGAATAAATAAAACCAGATTAGCTAAGTATGGTGGAAGTGTTCATTGTTTGATGGCAGATGAAGACGTGGCATTGAAGGCAAAAAAAGAAAATACTACAAGAGCAGCAATTAGTATGGAAAAGACAGCTTCTATGAATGAAGATTTTATATATGCAATTGGAAATGCTCCAACAGCCCTAATTAGATTATATGAGATGATACGTGAGGGTAAGGTTAAACCAAAATTAATTATTGGAGTACCAGTGGGCTTTGTAAATGTAGTGGAAGCAAAAGAATTGATTATGTCAACCAATGTTCCTTATATAGTTGCAAGAGGAAGACGAGGGGGAAGTAATGTAGCAGCAGCTATCTGTAATGCATTAATATATCAACTAGACTAGATAAGCAAGATAACATAATACTAACAAACTTAATGTTTATAAATGGTTGAAAGTGGAAACAATATTTATAATAAGAAAAGTTGGAGGTAATTATGGCAGTTGAATTTAAAGATAGCGAAACAAAACTTAATCTAATGAAAGCATTTGCAGGAGAAAGTCAGGCAAGAAACCGTTATACATTTGCTGCTTCTCAAGCGAAACAACAAAATATGCATGTAATTGAAGCGATATTTACTTTTACAGCAGACCAAGAAAAAGAACATGCTGAAATATTCTATAACCATTTAAAACAATTAGCAGGAGAAAATATTACTGTAGATGGAACTTATCCTATAGATATTAACGATTCATTAGTTGAACTGTTACGTTCAGCCCAACATAACGAATACGAAGAAAATGACCCTGTATATAGAATATTTGCTGACAAAGCCAAAGAAGAAGGCTTTGCAGAAGTAGCACGTTCTTTTTATAATATATCATCTATTGAAAAGATTCATGGAGATAGATTTGGAAGATTTGCAGACCTAATTGAACAAAATAAGTTGTTTTTATCAGATGTTGAATGTGGTTGGATGTGCTTGAATTGTGGATTTGTTTACAGAGGAAAAGAAGCATTAAAAGTGTGTCCAGTATGTAATCACGACCAAGGATATTTCATCAGATTAGAGATGGCACCATACCAAGAAGGCGAATAATGGTATGATTCTCCAAAGTCAATAGGCATAATAACCATAAAGAGGACTCGTATAGATACAAAAGTGCTGAAAATAAAATTAATAGCTTAAAACACTGACATTTTATAAGAATTCTTGGTAAAATTATATGTAAATAAGATTTTTTCAGTGTGATTATAGAAAAGAAGGTGTAAATTTGTTTAAAGAAAAAGATTATGTAGTTCATAAAAAATTTGGTGTATGTAGAATTGAAGACATAGGTGAATTAACTGAAAATGGTATGCCCAAAAATAAAATATACTATACATTAATACCTGAATATATTAAAGGCAGTAAAGTATATTTTCCAGCGGATGCACCAGAAGATAAAATTCCGTTTAGGGAAGTATCATCAAAAGAATATATGCTTGATATTGTAGATCGTATAGAAGATATAGAAACAGTATGGATAGATGATGATAAGAAGCGAGAGCAAATATACAAAACTGCAATTAGTAGTAGTGACTGTGTAGAATGGATAAAAATAATTAAAACCTTATATGTAAGAAAACAGCAAAGATTTGCAGACGGTAAAAAGGCAACAGCTATAGATGATAGATACTTGCATATGGCTGAAGATCAGTTATATGGAGAGATGGCAATAGCACTTGAGATGAACAAAGATGACATGCAGAGCTTTATAGCACAAAGAGTTGAAGAAGAAAATTAAATATAATAACTCCCTATAATGTGATATACTTTATAGGGAGTTTTTTATGTTGACAATAAGAAAAGACGGAGCATGTTTGCATGAAAGGTGATTTGTGATGAAGAGAAATTGTAGTCTTGATGAAATATCAGATGGAAAATTATATGAGATAAATGATTTAGTAAAACTAGGCTGTAATGATTGTGAAGGTTGTAGTTCGTGTTGCATGGATATGGGAAACTCAATAATACTTGACCCACTAGATATTCATAGATTACTAACTGGATTAGATATAACATTTGAGCAATTATTAGCTAACAATATAGAATTAAATGTTGTTGATGGAATAATTCTACCTAATCTGAAAATGGCAGAAGGGGATAACAAATGTAGCTTTTTAAATGATATAGGAAGATGTAGTATTCATTCAATTAGACCAAGTATATGCAGAATATTTCCACTAGGAAGGTATTATACAAATAACAGTTTTAAATATTTTCTGCAAGTAAACGAATGTGATAGAAATAAGACTAAGGTTAAGATTAAGAAATGGATAGATGTAGATAATATAGCTAGAAATGATAAATACATAGTAAGATGGCACTATTTTTTAAATGATGTGGAGGAGCTTATAAAATCATCATCAGATGACAGTTTTATAAAAAATATTAATCTATATTGCTTAAATAATTTCTACATAAAAGCATATGATAAAAACGAAGACTTCTATATGCAATTTAATGAGAGATTAGAAGAAGCAGTAGAAGCACTTGGTATTGATAGAAAAGAGGTATAACATGAAGGATAAGCATTTTGTATTTATATCAGATTTTGATGGAACTTTATCTAAAGAAGATTTTTATCAAATGGTTATTGATAAATATATAGGAGATAGAGGAAGACAATTATTTAAAGAGTGGAGAGAAGGAAAACATTTAGACAAAGATTTTCTTGGTATGATATATAGTTCAATTAATAGGGATGAAGATGAAATAATGGAAGATATACTAAGAATTGAATTAGATGATTATGCTATTAACTTTATAGAAAAGGTTAAAGCTAGTGGGGGGGAATTCGTTATTCTTAGTGCAGGAACTAGTTATTATATAGAGAGATTATTAAAAGCTAAGGGTATAGAAGGAATAAAACTATATTCAAATGCAGCAGAATATAGAGATAGGGGAATTCATCTTACTATAGATGAATCTAGTGAGTTCTATTCTGAACGATATGGAATTGATAAGGCTAAGGTAGTTGCCTATTATAAAACAATTTATGACAAGGTGTATTTTGCAGGAGATAGTCAACCTGATATAGCACCAGCAAGATTAGCAGATATGGCATTTGCAAAATCAGCACTGCGAGAAATGTTAGAAAAAGAAAACATAGAATATGTACCTGTAGATACTTATAAAGAAGTGGAAGAGTATTTAATTAAGGAGGGTGTATTATGAAAGTAGTAAATGGAAGTCGTATATCTATTCCTTCAGTTCTTAAGGTAGGAAATGGAACATTAGGCCAACTAGGAAAATACCTTGAGGAAAACAATCTAAAAAGTGTAGTAATATATTTTGGAAATGGCTTAATAGATATGTTTGGATATACTATTATGGATTCTCTTAAAAAATATGATGTTGAAGTTCTTGAATATAGAGAATTAGATACTACCCATATTAACGACATTATTGAACTTGCATTTAGCGCAGGTTCAAGAACACAAGCATTTATAGGTATTGGTGGCGGTAAGGTTATTGATACTGCTAAATATGCAGCATATTTAAGAAAAGTACCATTTATTAGTGTGCCTACATCAGCATCAAGTGATGGATTTTCAAGTGCAAGTGCTTCACTATTAGTAGGTGGAAAGAGAACTTCCGTACCAGCCAAATTAGCTTATGGAATTATTATAGATACAGGAGTAATAAAAAGTGCACCTGAGAAGTTTATATATTCAGGAATAGGTGACTTGGTTTCTAAGATCACAGCCTTATATGATTGGTTATATGAAGACCAACAAGGATATGATACCCTAAATGATTTTGCAATGATGATTTCAAAAAAGGCAGTAAATAGCTTTGTAAGAACACCATTTGAAAGTATTAAAGATGACCTTTTTTTACGGGAATTAGTTGATTCACTTGCTATGAGTGGAATTGCAAATGAGATAGCGGGAAATAGCGCACCATCTAGTGGAAGTGAGCATCTTATATCACATGCCTTAGATAAGATAGAGGAAGAACCTCAATTACATGGAATACAAGTTGGTATTGCAACTTATCTTATGAGTAAGGTTCAAGATCATAGATGGAAGAGGGTAAATACAATATTTACTGATACAGGTTTCTGGGATTATGTATGTACACTTGATTTAAATATAGAAGATTATATGAAGGCAATAGATATGGCACCAAGTATAAAACCACATAGACATACCTTTATACACGAAGAAAAATATAGGGAAATGGCTAAACAGATTTTACAGGAAGATGAGATTTTAAAAAAAGTATTTAGCAAGTGAAATGTAAATTGAGTAAACAATAATGTTAATGCAATTGATTATTGTATATCGAATATGTGTTGAAAATTCATTACCATATAAACAAATATAAGTAGAAAGATAATATTGAGGAGAACAAGATGAATAAAATTTTAAAATATGATTTTCAAAAAAGGAAGAAGTACCTTCGAAATATTGCAAAAAAACATAAGATGTGGATTCCAAGACATATCGGTTATTGGATATTAGTAGGACTTGCTGTTATTATATTTGTTTCATTTATGATACTTATGACTATGTTGCTTTGTAGTGCTGAGAATACATTCGAGATACAAAGAGCTATAATTTGTGGCGTGCCAGGAGTTACTATGGGTGGAATGGCATATCTTTTTTCGGTGACGACAAAACATTCAGCAAAGTATAAATGTGCATTGCCATTTAGTAGCTATGCAAATGGTACTTTTGTTATAGAAAATGATTATGTAATGTATACATTTTGGAAAGTTAATGAATATCCTATAGATGGACAAAGTAAGAAGAAAAAGCATAAAGAGGAAGATATGTTTACATATAAGATATATAAGAGGAATATAGAAAGTATTGATGTAAACGATGATAATATATGCACAATTAAAGGTAGTGGATCCGTTAATGGTCCATTGTACCGTATCAATAATGATTTTGGTGAAGTAGGAGAGAGAATAGTAATTAAAGAATTTTCTTTCTTAACATGTTTTGATAATGATAGGTCAAATGAAATATTATTAAATCTAGTAGATCCTTATAGAATGTAGATATAGATATATTTAATAACCAGAGAGAAGAGCAATGAAAAAATATATAAATGATGAGTATAAGTTTGTAGAAGATAAAAATTATAAATAAAATAATCTGACAATTCCTCTAATTATAAAATATTTATAAAAATTAGCACTCGACGATTGACAGTGCTAACAATTAGTGCTATATATTATATAACAGGTCAGACAAATACCTGAGTAACTAATTTACAATAAATAATATATATAATTGAATGGAGGAAATAATATGTTTATGCCAACTATTTTTAGAACTAATTTTGTAAATGATTTTTTCGATGATAAGTTTTGGGTACCAGTTAATTACGAAACAAATAATGTAAAAGAATATGGAATGAGTGCTGATGTTAAGGAATATGATGACAGGTTTGAGTTAGATTTAGAACTTCAAGGATATAAGAAAGAAGATATTAAAGCTGAACTAAAAGAAGGATATTTAAATGTTAGTGCTGAACATTCAGAAGAAAAAGAAGAAAAAGATGAAATAGGTAAATATATAAGAAAAGAGCGTTATACAGGAAGTACTATGCGTAGGTTTTATGTAGGAAAAGATATAACTAAAGAAGATATTAGAGCAAACTTTGAAAATGGTATTTTGAAAATAGACATTCCTAAGAAAGAACCAGTAGCAATAGAAAATAAAAATCAGTGTATAGCAATCGGATAATATAGTAATAGCAGGTGAAAACCTGCTATTATTATTTATATATGTAAATATTAGACAAATAAATTTAGTGAAAATGATGAAAAAAGTAGAGAAATTCAGTATATTTCTGTTGTTAATTATCCATATTTATATTATAATTTAATATATAATATTATTTGGAAAGGAAATGTAGTATTTTTAATAAGACTACTACGTGGTGCTGATTATGGGTAACGACAACAATACGGGAACACAAGAAATATTAGCCAACATTAATAATATAGAGAGTAATGTTTCTACTGTTAAAAATATATCAACAACAATGGGAGATAAAGCACAGAAGTTAACAGAATTAATGGAAAACATCACTAAGAATGCAGATGTTATTAAGAAATCAACACAGAGCATTCAAGCTATATCGGGTAAGACAAATATGCTATCGCTTAATGCATCTATTGAAGCAGCACGTTCTGGTGAAGCGGGAAGAGGTTTTGCAGTTGTTGCTGAACAGATGAGAACTTTGGCTAATGATGCAAAAGATTCTTCAGGAGAAGTACTATCATTACTTAATATATTCTTTCAAGACATAGCAGTTATTAAGACAACCCTTAATGAATTGTTAGAAGCAATGGATGAACAGACTGAATGTTCTAATGATATGTTTGAGAAGATTGTTGAGTTAGAAGAATTAACAAAAGAATTAATGGATGAAGAAGAGTAATACTCATAATAACCATAAATCAAGGGCGGATATGCATCCGCCCTATTATTATGTCTATTTATTCAACTGTAACTGATTTTGCTAGATTACGAGGCTTATCAACATCAAGGCCTTTGGCATCTGAAGTATAGTAAGCAATCAATTGAAGAATAACTGCTGATGCAAATACTGTAAATGTATCGGGTACATTTGGTAATGTAACATGAATATCGCAAATACTAGTATCAGTAATATTTTCATCTTTACTCAATAATATAACAAATGCGCCTCTAGCTTTAACTTCTCTAATATTAGAGATAACCTTGCTATAAACTTTAGACTGTGTTGCAAGTGCGATTACAGGAACATTATCACTTATAAGAGCAATAGTTCCGTGTTTTAATTCACCAGCAGCATAAGCCTCTGCATGTATATATGATATTTCTTTAAGTTTTAATGAACCTTCAAGAGATAATGTATAGTCAAGTCCACGACCTATAAAGAAGGTATCTGGTTCATCTTTAATTTGGTTAGCAATATCTTTAACCATGTCACTCATTTCAAGAGTTTTCTCAACAGTAGGAATAACATTTTGTAACTCCTTAGTAAAGTCTATTGCCTGTTCATTAGTAAATTTTCCATTAACTAAACCAATTTTACAAGCTATTAAGTATAGAGCTGCTAATTGTACAGTATATGCTTTAGTACTTGCAACTGCAATTTCAGGGCCGGCATGTGTATATAATACATAGTCACTTTCACGAGCAATAGAAGATCCTTTAACATTTACAACTGATAAAGTTTTTGATCCATATGATTTAGCAAGTTTTAATGCTTCTAAGGAATCAATAGTTTCGCCTGATTGTGAAATAGCAATAACAAGAGTATGTTCATCAATAATTGGTTCTTCATATCTAAATTCAGAAGCTATTGAAGCAATAACAGGAATTCTGATTTGAGATTCAACCATTGTCTTAAATACCATACCTGCATGAAGTGCAGTGCCACAGGCAATTATGTTTATTTTATTAATACCCTCAAATAAGTTATCCTCTATACCATCATCTTCAAAAAAAGGAACGCCATCACGAATTCTAGAAGCTATAGTTTTGCTAATTGCTTCAGGTTGTTCGTAAATTTCCTTAAGCATAAAATGTGGATAACCACCTTTTTGAGCAGATTCAATATCCCAGTTTACAGATAACAATTCAGGTTCAACAGTATTTCCTTCCAAATCTTCAATAGATATACCATCAACAGACATTGTTAAAATGCTGTATTCTGGAACAATAAAGTATTCTTTGTTATATTCAATAAGAGCTACTAAATCAGAAGCAATAAATGCACCGTCATTAGTACTAGTAGCAACCATAGGGCTTACATTTCTTATTGCGTATATAATACCTGGTTTATCAGCAAACATAATACATAATGCAAAAGCTCCAGTAAGATGTGCTACACCTTTTTTTATTGTTTCAATTGGATTGCCATCATATAGTGAATCTAGTAATGCAGCAACAACTTCACTATCTGTCTCAGAAACAAGTTTATCCGCAAGATTATATTCATTAACTAGCTCGTGGTAATTCTCGATAATACCATTGTGAATAAGAGCAACTTGCCCAACTTTATGTGGATGAGCATTTGCATCTGTAACACCACCATGAGTTGCCCATCTTGTATGTCCAATACCACAAGATGAATTGCTTGATTCTTGATCACAGTGATTGCGTAATTCAGCGACTTTACCAGTTTTCTTTCTAATAGAGATGCTATTGTCATCATTTGTTAATGCAATACCAGCGCTATCATACCCACGATACTCTAATTTGGCAAGTCCTTCAATAAGTATATTTTGAGCAGGGTTAGTTCCTGTATATCCAATAATTCCACACATAATATATTCTCCTTGTAATGTTCAGTATTATTATATATAAAAAACACATCTACTATACACTGAGCATAGTAAAATACATTTGTTACATATAGTATATTCAGTTGTCTAATATTTGTTTTGCAGTTACCTACATATTTGTATTAGACATACGCATCTGAATAATATGCGAAGGAGTATCCGCCGAAATATCGATAAACTCCTTACCTCGTTAACCTATAATTAGCGCTAGGGCTATTACGTTCATTATAGGTGCATGGCGATAAAGTTCTTAACTTTTCAAAACCTATATCCTCCTAATATAGACAGGTAAAGTGTACCATAATTATGTCAATATGGCAAGTTAACCAAGAATTCGTCATTAAATCGTAGAGGTTGCCAAATTGTATTTACAACTCAAAAAGATTATAATTAACATAGTGCAGTCAAAATACCTTTTCACAAACATTTAGGAGGATACAAATATGATAATAACGGTAACTATGAATCCCGCAATTGATAAGACGGTTGATATTGATACATTAGAAAAAGGAACAATAAATAGAATAGAAAATGTGTTGTATGATGCAGGTGGAAAAGGTATAAATGTATCTAAGACTATTAAAGAATTAGGAGGCACTTCCATTGCAACAGGATTTTTAGGTCTTAATGGAAGTGAAATGATAACAAAATGTTTAGTTGAAAATGGTATAGCAACAAGTTTCGTAATGGTAGATGGTGATACAAGAACTAATCTTAAAATAGTAGAGAAGATGGGGCCAGTTACAGAATTTAATGAGCCAGGCCCAGTTATAGAAGAGATAAACATAGAACAGATTCAAAATAAATTATTAAAGTATGCTAATGAAGAAACAATATTTGTACTAGCAGGTAGTGTGCCAAGAGGTGTGCCAAAGACTATTTATAAAGATATAATAGAAAAAGTAGTTGATAAGGGTGCAAAGGTATTATTAGATGCAGAAGGAGAATTATTTGCAGAAGCAATAGAAGCTGTGCCTCAAATAGTCAAACCTAATAGAGAAGAATTAGAAGAATATTTTAAATGCGATCACACAGCTACAGAAGAAGAGATAGTAGTGATGGGTAAATCCTTAATAGAAAAAGGTGTAGGAATGGTGGTTATATCTCTAGGGGCAGATGGAGCAATAATGCTTGTAGGTAATGAGGTATATAAGTGCGAGAGTATTGATGTTAAGAAACACTCAACTGTAGGAGCAGGTGATTCTATGGTTGGAGCAATAGCATATGGAATTGATAAAAATCTATCCTTAGAAGATATATTAAGACTTAGTGTAGCAACATCAACAGGAGCGGTTACTACTTTAGGTACAAAACCTCCAGTGAGAGCTGTTGTAGATGAATTACTCCTTCATATGAAAGCTGAACGAATAGGGTAATACTATGAAGTATAAAAATATAGTTAAAGGAATATTTATATCAAGACCTAATAGATTTATTGCCTATGTTAAGATAGATGATAATGTAGAGATGTGCCATGTAAAGAATACAGGACGTTGCAAGGAAATGCTAATACCTAATGAAACGGTAGTATATCTAGAGGATTATGGAACAACGACAAATAGAAAAACTAGATATTCGGTTGTGACAGTGGAGAAGAATAGTAGATTAATAAATATGGATTCGCAAGCTCCTAATGCATTAGTTGAAGAGTGGATAAAAGCAGGTAATCTATATGAAAATATTACTTATATGAAGAGAGAAGTAACTTATGGTAACTCTAGATTTGATATGTATATTGAATATGAAGATGATGAAGAGATTAAGAAAACCTTTATAGAAGTAAAAGGTGTTACTTTAGAAAAAGATAATGTTGTATACTTTCCAGATGCACCAACTGAGAGAGGGATAAAGCATATAAATGAATTGGTTAAGGCACATAAAGAAGGCTACAATTCAATTATATTTTTTGTTATACAGATGGAAGGAGTTATATCATTTTCACCTAACGATGAAACCCATAAAGCCTTTGGTGATGCATTAAGAGAGGCTTATGAAAATGGAGTTGAAGTAATGGCATATGATTGTATAGTATCAGTAAATAATGTGTTAATAAATAATAAAGTTTCTGTAGAATTGTAAAAATATTTTGAAAGAAATGATATGAATTTTAAGAGCTGTAAAGTTGTAAGAATGATATTTTAAAGTACCTCTGCATATGTTATATTTAACTTGCAGAGGTACTTTTTATGATAAAATGCGATAACTATATGTGGTAGAGACATCTCTTCAATAAAGATACGAATGGAATATAAATATTGATTGGAGGTAATGTAATATGGGGAAATTGAGCAAAGAACTAGTTATAAGGATTATTGGAGTAATATTTTTAGTGGGATTATTTATATATTTAGTTATAGGTAATATAAAAAATAATCATATGATTGATTCTTGTTCAGAGAAAATTGTTAGCAGTAGCGTAGAAACTTGGAGAAAAATCGATAATAGTAAGAGTAGGTCGCGTAATTATGAAACGAGATTTGAATATTATGCAAAGTATACATATAAGGTTAATGGTATTGAATATGAGAATGAGCAAATTATATCCAAAGAAATGTATAACGATTTAGAGGAAACAAAAGTACTTGATAATATTTTATATAATCCTGATAGACCATCTGAATCATATATTGAAGGAACATTCGTTAGGAGTACTGTTTTAGGAACCATTAAGTTTTTGGCTCCTATGTTATTAATAATAGGTGTAGTAGTAATTAAGAGAATTGTTACTAAAAAATAATTAGATTAATAAGGGGGTGTTTGTATTGTCGAGGAGAGTAAGGTCTGGTGTTGGAGATTTAGTAGGTAGTATTATTTTTATAATATTTGCAATCATTCTTGCAAGTCTGTTCTTTGGTAAGAATATTGAACGAGGACAATTGCTTAAAGTTTGTTCAGAAAAGACTGTTAGTAGTAGTGTAGAGCTTACAAAGACCGTGAATAGAACAGCTACTGAGAGAGAAGAAGAATATCGTCATGAGGATGAAGCACCAGTAACTGTATATGACTATCTTGTAGAATATAGATACATAATTAACGGTACAGAATATAAGAATATGCAATATATATCTGAATCAAGGTATAATACCATTGAAGAAACAAAGAGAATTGATAATATATTGTATAATCCAGATGATCCTTCAGATTCATATATAGAAGGAACAATAGAAGAAAAAGATAATTCTAGGCAATTTATTTTAATGGGAATATTTTTTATAGTTGTATTTTTTGTAGTAGGAGTAAGAGCGTTAAATTGTATTTCAGTTATAAAGAAAGGAAAGGCAAGAGATTAGTTCTTGCCTTTCCTTTTCTGTTGTCTATATTGAAGAATATTATGGATAAGTGTATACTAAATAATTATGGAGTTTTGATATATGAAAAATAGAAGCGGAATAGATTATTATGAGTAAATATATAGAGATTAACAATATTAAAATTGAATACAAACTTATTAGAATGAAGCGAAAAACCATATCAATAAATATTACCGAAGAAGGCATACTAACTATAAAGCTACCTACTAGATTACCAGAAAAAATTGCAATGGAATTTGTTAATGAAAAACGCCACTGGATATATGAGAAATATATTAAGATTATAGAGACAAATAGTAATGCAATAGTTTTTAGAAATGGTAATGTTGTTCCTTATAAGGGTGTTGATTTAATAATTAAGGTAGAAGAGGATAAGTCAATTAGACCTAGTATAAAAATTTCATTACTTCCACCAGAGTATATATTAGTTAAGGTAAAAAATATTAAAACTATTACAGATGAAGAAATATATAATGGTATTAAAAAATGGTATATTGAAGTTGCAAGATGGGAAATAGAAGCATTATGTAAACTACACAGTGACAACATGGGAGTTAGATATAATAAAATATTTATTAAAGAACAAAGAACTGTATGGGGAAGTTGTAGTGGTAAGAATAACTTGAATTTCAATTGGAAACTTATTATGATGCCAGAGGTAGTAATGGAATATGTGGTTATTCATGAATTGGCTCATTTAATTGAGATGAATCATTCAGATAGATTTTGGTTACAAGTAGAGAAAGAATGTCCTAGATGGAAACAATATAGACATTGGTTAAAACAAAAAGGATATAAATACAAATTAGGAGGAATATAAATATGTTTAATCCAGCAATGTTATTTAAGTTACAAAAATGTAAAGATGAGTTTGTAAAGAACCATCCCAAATTTCCAGCATTTTTAAATGCTGTAGGTAAGGATGCTATATCAGAAGGTACAATTATTGAAATAATGGTTACAAAAACTAGTGGTGAAACTCTTAAAACAAATCTTAAGCTTAAAGAGTCAGATGTGGAGCTAGTTAAGGAAATAGTAGGAATGGCAGGTAATAAATAAGGAGATATTAATGGGATTATTACAACAATTAGATATAGATATATTAATATTTATTCAAGAACATTTAAGAATAGAGGCTTTAAATGGAGTATTCAAATTCATCACTACCCTAGGAGATTCAGGAATATTTTGGGTCATATTATCTATTATTCTTATTATACCTAAGAGAACAAGAATAATAGGGATTACGTCTATATTAGCAATTTTAATAGGAGCATTATTTACTAATGTTATACTTAAAAATGCAGTAGGAAGAATAAGGCCTTATGAAACCTATGAGCAAATTATTTTGTTGGCAAAAAGGGCTATGGATTATTCCTTTCCATCAGGACATAGCTGCGCTTCATTTGCAGCGGCAACCACATTAATGTTAATGATGAAGAAAAAATATGCAATTTCATTTTTAATATTGGCAATATTAATAGCATATTCTAGGTTATATTTAGGAGTTCATTATCCTAGTGATGTTATTTTTGGAGTAGCAATAGGTATAGGTGCAGCATATGGAGCTGTGTTTATAAGCAAGAAAACATTTGGTAAGAGATTTTTCCTTGAAAAAGAAGAGAATAGTATTAGTACAGATATAGAGTAATGAAAGAAGAGTGTAAAAATGATAACAAAGCAATTATTGGAGAACAAAGAATATGAATTTATGAGTACCCATGAGAATCTAGGTAAAAATATAATTCTATTAGGAATTGGGGGTAGTTATTCTTATGGTACTAATAATGAAAATAGTGATATAGATGTTAGAGGTGTAGCTCTTAATAGAAAGTCTGACTTAATCGGAATGACAACATTTGAGCAGTATGTAGATGATAACACAGATACATGTATATATAGTTTTAGCAAAATTATTAAGCTACTAATAAGTTGTAACCCTAATACAATAGAGTTATTAGGGCTTAATAAAGAGCATTATTTATATATAAATCATATAGGACAAGAATTATTAGATAATAAGAAAATTTTCTTATCAAAGATTGCTATACAATCTTTTGGTGGATATGCTAGTGCTCAACTTAGAAGGCTACAAAATGCTTTAGCTAGAGATTCTTATCCTCAAAGTGAGAAAGAGAAGCATATATATAATTCTGTTAAAAATGCTATGTATGATTTTTCAAGAAGATATGAAGATTTTGAGGATGGAGCAGTAAAATTGTATGTAGATAAATCTTATAAAAGTGATTTTGACTCTGAAATATTTATGGATATTAATCTGAAACATTATCCACTAAGAGATTATAAGGGTATGTGGTCAGAGATGAGTAATATTGTTAAAGATTATGATAAGATTGGCAAGAGAAATACGAAAAAGGATGATAATCATTTAAATAAACATGCAATGCATTTAATAAGATTATTTACTACGGCAATAGATATTTTAGAGAAACAAGAAATTAATACATATAGACAAGAAGAGCATGATTTGCTACGAAATATTAGAAGTGGTGAATTTCAAAATACGGATGGAACATTTAGTCAAGAATTTTATGATTTGCTTTCTGATTATGAAAAGCGACTTGATTATGCAGCAAAGAATACAGAATTACCAGATAAGCCTAATATGAAACAGATAGAAGAGTTTGTTATGCATATAAATGAAAAGGTGATACGAGATGAAATATAAAGATTTTACTACATTATGTTATATAAAAAAAGACAATCAATATCTTATGCTACACAGAACTAAGAAGGTTAATGATATTAATAAAGATAAATGGATTGGTATAGGTGGACATTTTGAAGAAGGTGAAAGTCCGGAAGAATGTATGCTCAGGGAAGTAAAAGAAGAAACTGGTTTAACTCTTACTGACTATAGTTTTAGAGGTATTATTACATTTAAGACAGAAACAGAGATAACAGAATATATGTGTTTATATGAAGGTTATGAATACTTTGGAGAACTTATCAACAGTGATGAAGGTGAACTTTGTTGGGTTACAATAGAAGAGCTTATTGATAGAAATCTATGGGAAGGTGATTATATCTTTTTAGAGTTACTTGCAGAACATAGGGAGTTTTTTTCATTAAAGCTTACATACAATAAAAATCTATTGATAGAAGCAGTATTAGATGGTAAGACTATGGAATTATTAGACTTATGTGATGAAAAGGGAAAACTAATAGGTATAGCCAGAGAAAGAAATCTTGTTCATAAGCATGGTAGTTGGCATAGAACTTCACATGTATGGATAGTGCGTAATATTAATAATCAATATGAATTGTTATTACAAAAGAGAAGTGGTGATAAGGATTCTTATCCTGACTGCTATGATATATCATCAGCAGGACATATTCCATCAGGCTATGATTTCCTTGAATCAGCAGTTCGTGAATTAGAAGAAGAACTAGGTGTTATTGCTGATGAAAAGGAACTTACTAAGGTGGGGACACGAACTATATACAAGGATGATATATTCTATGGGAAACCATTTATGGATAGACAAATTAGTAATATATATGTTTTAGAGAAGGATATAGATATAAAAGATCTAGTTCTTCAACAATCAGAAGTATCAGAAGTTATATGGATAAATATTGATGATTGTATTAAGGCAATTAAAAACAATACTATTAAGCATTATATCTTTGAAGAAGAAATTAATATGGTTAATAATTACTGTGATAAAAAAAGGAGGGCAAGCAGGTAGGAAGCCTGCTTGCCCGAAAAGGAAAGTATCTATCTATTTACTGTTATTGTCATCATTATCTTTCTTGTTAATGTTAGTTACTTTGTTAAGTATTACAATACTTATTACAATTGTTAAAGTTACAAGAAAGATTCCTAACATACCTTTTCCCATTATAGGAAGAGTTTCTAAAAACGCATCTACATTTATATTCATATAGTCCACCTACCTTATTTAATTAGATTTAATATTAATCCACCTGCAATAACGGAAGCAATTTGTCCAGAAACATTTACTCCAATTGAGTGCATTAATAAAAAGTTTTGGTTATCTTCTGCTAAGCCCATCTTATGAACAACTCTTGCTGACATTGGAAATGCTGATATACCAGCGGCACCAATCATAGGATTAACTTTATTCTTAGAAAATAAATTAAGTACTTTAGCAAATAAAACACCGCCTACTGTATCAAATATAAATGCCACAAGACCTAGAAGTAATATTAATAAAGTTTGAGTATTTAAAAATGCTTCTGCCTGCATTTTTGAAGCTACTGTAAGACCAAGTAACAATGTTATTAAATTAGCTAATACATTTTGTGCTGTATCTGATAATGAGCCAAGTACGCCACATTCTCTTATTAAGTTGCCAAACATTAAGAATCCGATTAAGGCAACTGAGCGAGGGGATACAATACCAGCAATAATAGTTATTACTATAGGGAATAATATTCTTGTTGTCTTTGATACATTAGTATTTGCATAAGGCATTCTCATAAGACGTTCTTTTTTAGTAGTAATAAGTTTGATTACAGGTGGTTGTACAATAGGTACTAATGCCATATATGAATATGCGGCAACGATAATTGGTCCTATATAATTTGAATTAAAATAGTTTGCAACGAATATAGATGTTGGACCATCAGCAGCACCGATAATTGCAATAGATGCAGCATCTTTTAAATCAAATCCTAATAAAGCAGCAATACTTAATGTGAAAAATATTCCGAATTGTGCAGCGGCACCAAATAATAATAGTTTTGGGTTAGATAGTAATGGTCCGAAGTCTATCATTGCACCTATTCCTACGAAAAGTAGTAGAGGAAATAGTTCATTAGCAATACCTGAATCGAATAATACATCTATTACACCTATTTCTTTAACACCATCTAGTACTTGTGTTACAGCACCGGATAATGGTAAGTTTACTAATATAGCACCAAATCCCATTGGAAGAAGTAAAGTAGGCTCCATATCCTTCTTAATAGCAAGATATATTAGGATACCTCCGATTATCCACATAACAACTTGTTGCCATTGAATATTTAATACATTTCCGAAAAGTTCATTCAAAATACTCATAAAAATTATCCTTGTATAATATAAATTATACGTTGCCTTTCTGTTTAATTATATTTGGTTATAGTATGGATAAAATATATTTCTTTATGTATAATTAATATAATATATTTGTTCTTGTATAGTATATTAAATTTTATTAATATACAAGAAAATTTTATAAAAATTAAGGAATCTTAACGATGGCTTAATATACTTTTAATTTTTCCTATGATATTATGAGACCATGAGGAGTACGTAATGAAAAACAATAAGATATTAAATAAACTAAAGAGATTAATTTCAATTAATATTAAAGATACAGTTATTACTATGGGATTATTAATAATTGCTTTTGTAATATGTTCCTTTATTAGGACATTAGATGAAGGAAATATAGCAGTATCTATGATATTTATATTAGCAGTTTTCCTAACATCTAGATACACAGAAGGATATTTATATGGTATTATTGCTTCGTTTGTAGGAGTTTTAGGTATTAATTATGTATTTACATATCCATACCATGAGTTTAATTTTACTTTAGCAGGATACCCTATAGCTATAATCAGTATGCTTATAGTGGCTATAGTAACAAGTATGCTTACTACTCAAATAAAGAAACAAGAAATTATAAAATATGAAGCAGAAAGAGAGAAGACTAGAAGTAATTTGTTGAGAGCAATATCACATGATTTAAGGACCCCCTTAACATCTATTGTTGGTGCAACTTCAGCAATAATAGATAATCATGATAAAATAGATACGGAAGAAGAGATTAAACTTTTGAAAGAGGTAAATGAAGAAGCACAATGGTTAATTAGAATGGTAGAGAATTTATTATCTATTACTAGAATAGATAATACTAGGGATGCCAAGATAGTAAAGGAAGAAGAAGTAGTTGAAGAAGTACTAGCAGAAGCAGTGAGAAAGTTTAAGAACAGATTTGAACGTGAAATTGTTAAGGTATCAGTACCAGAAAAATTCCTTTTAATTCCTATGGATGGAGTATTAATTGAACAAGTAATTATTAATCTTCTAGAAAACGCAGTTATTCATTCTAATGGTGCTACAGAAATTGTTGCTAAAGTTATGGAAGAAAATAATTTTGCTGTATTTGAAATTTCAGATAATGGAAAAGGAATATCTAGTGAGATATTACCAAAAATATTTGAGGGTTCACAACATACTAATAATGAACAAAGTGTTGACTCTAAAAAGAATATGGGAATTGGATTATCAGTGTGCTATACAATAATAAAAGCTCATGGTGGAAATATGACAGCCAATAACTCAAAAGAAGGTGGAGCAGTATTTAGATTCTATTTACCAATGGAGGATTAGATATGAGTAATAAATATAATGTTTTAATAATAGAGGATGAGAGTAATATTAGTAGTTTTATGACGACAATTTTAAAATCTAATAATTATAATGTAAAAGTAGCAGCAAATGGAGAAGAAGCATTTATGATGATTACTACATTTGTTCCAGATATAATTTTACTTGATTTAGGATTACCTGATATTGATGGGCATAAGATTATTAAAAAAGTAAGGGAATGGTCTAGTGTTCCAATTATTATTGTATCGGCTAGAACAAGGGAAAAAGATAAAGTAGAAGCACTTGATTTAGGGGCAGATGATTATATTACAAAACCATTTGGAACTAGTGAATTATTAGCAAGAATGAGAACTGCTTTACGTCATGGACGTTCTACATATGATGGTGATGATAAGGCTCCATCAGGAGTATTTGTTGCAGGTGATATTACAGTAGATTATGATAAAAGACATGTATATGTTGATAATGTGGATGTTAAACTTACACAGACAGAGTATAATTTAGTGGCGCTGTTATCTAAATATGCAGGGAAAGTATTAACATATGATTATATTATTAAACATATATGGGGACCTAATGTTAGTACTGATAATCAAATATTAAGAGTAAATATGGCAAACATAAGAAGAAAAATAGAAGCTAATCCTGCTGATCCTAAGTATATTTTTACTGAAATGGGCGTAGGATATAGAATGATAGAAAGCGAATAAATAGTTACTATTAATTTTAGGAGATTATTGTATTATGAATGAAATGTTTATTGAAATAATTAATAACTATGGTTATATAGGAATACTAATGTTAATTCTTATTGAAAATATATTTCCACCAATACCATCAGAGATTGTATTACTATTTGGAGGGTTTATGACAACCACTACAAATATGAATATACCACTAGTTATAATATCTGCAACTGTAGGATCAGTTGTAGGAGCAATAGTATTATATGGATTAGGCAAAGTGTTGAAAAAAGATAGACTAAAGCAACTATTTGCATCTAGATTTGGCAAGGTACTTAGATTAAAACCAGAGATGGTAGATATGGCTGATAAATGGTTTGTTAAATATGAAAAGAAGGCTGTATTAATATGTAGATGTATTCCTATAGTAAGAAGTATAATTTCAATTCCGGCAGGAATATCAGAAATGAATATGGGTATATTCTTAGTTCTTACAACAATAGGAAGTCTTATATGGAATACTATAATAGTTTCATTAGGAGCCTTTTTAGGAGACAATTGGGAAGTAGGCTTACAATACTTAGAAACCTACAAGGGAATATTTATTATAGTAGTGGTTGTTATATGTATTACAGTTGGAATACCATATATAATTAGATTAAGAAAGCAAAAAAAAGAGTTGTCACAGTAGTGGCAGCCCTTTTTAGGATTGTATTTATAGAAAATTCTTAAGTTCATCTACATTGTTTTCTTCAAGTTTGAGAAGTTTTTTCATAAGGTCTAAAATATGTTCATCTGCATCAGTATATTCATTGATTTTCTTTGTAGCATCAATAATGCCCATATTACTACCCTTAAGCATCATTTCAGCAATGTGGCTTGAACTATTGTCTCTAATAGTTTGCATAGTTATCATAAAGTCTGTCATGGTTTTTTCCAAAGTACCAATACCCTTTTCATCATATCCGTTTTCGTTAAGTAAATCTTTTGCTTTATCGTTGATGCAAGTATATTCTTTAAGTTCACTCTTTAGTTGTTCTATCATATCATCTTCTTCAACGATAGTTAATAAATGATGGATTGTATCCACTCCCATTTGTGAATTTTGATAAATATAATTTAGTAGCTCAACATTTTTATTCATAGGTACCTCCTATTATGTTGGATATTGTAATGCACTTACCATACTCTGTGGTATTGTGCTAGTTGGAGTATTGCCTATTTATATGCATTTATACAGTTTATAAATAATTTTTAAAAAAATGAAAAAAGTAGTGTTGTTTTTCTGTGTTTTAGGATATAATATATATTGATTTTGTTAAAAATCAAATTTACTATTGCAAAAGAAAAATAATTATATATAATCTATATAGATAACACAAGGAGGAATTTCTGAAATGAAAAAATTGATATTAGTAACGTCACCACCAGCTTGCGGTAAAACATTTATTTCTAGGGAATTAGCAAAATCATTGGGTAACGTAACATACCTAGATAAGGACACATTAATAGTATTATCGAAGCAGATATTTGTGGTTGCTAATGAAGAATATAATAGAAGTTCAGATTTCTTTGAGAAACATATAAGAGACTATGAATACTATGCAACAATTGATCTTGCTTTAGAAGCTTTAGATTACAATGATTTAGCATTGATTAATGCTCCGTTCACAAGAGAAGTCCGTGATATTGAGTATATGAAAGATCTTAGAAATAAAATTAGATCTAAGGGCGCTGAATTAGTAGTTGTTTGGGTAGAGACTACTAAGGAAGTATGCAAGCAAAGAATGATAGCTAGAAATTCAGATAGAGATACATGGAAGTTAGAGAATTGGGATGAATATATGGCAAGATGTAACTTTGAGATTCCTAGCAATCTTAATAACAAGGAAGCTGTAGATCAGTTCCTTATATTTAAGAATTCTTCAAAAGAAGAATTTGATACATCAATGAAAGAGATAGTAGCAACTTTAAAGAAATAATTAATAAGCCTTAAGTCCTATGACTTAAGGTTTTTCTCTTATAGAAAGAGTGTGTAAAATGAGTGATTTAATAGAGTTAAACAAAGAATATATAGATATTATTAATGAAAATTTATCAGAAGAAAAAGAGGCATCAAAAGAGGTATTAGAGTATTTAGATAATTCAACAGCTAAGTATCATGGAAGCTCTATTTATATATTATATATGCCTAAAATATTTACCGAGAAAACTGAAAATATATTTAAACAGGGTGTAGATGTAATGTATTCTATATTTTCTAAGGTAATAAATCACTATCTTGAAAATAAAGAGTATAGAAAATATTTTGGCTTTGATGAGAAATTAGAAGAATTAATACTAGTACCAAGAGGTTATGACTGTCCCCTACCAATTGCAAGGATAGATATATTTTTAAATGAAGAAGATATGACATACAAATTCTGTGAATTTAATACAGATGGTAGTAGTTCAATGAATGAAGATAGAGAAATAAATAATGCACTTAAAAAATCAAGAGTGTATAATGAATTTTCTCAAAATCACAATGTTAAAACATACGAATTATTTGATTCTTGGGCAAGAGAATTTCTATCTATATATAACACCTACGATAAGAAAATAGATAATCCTCAAATAGCTATTGTTGATTTTACAGATAAGGCATCATCTATTGAGGAATTTGAAGAGTTTAGGCAAGCATTTATAAGAGCAGGTGTGGAAGCTAGAATATGTGATATTACTAAGTTGACATATAGTGAAGGTGTATTGTATGGTGAAGATGGTTATAGAATAGATGCTATATATAGAAGAGCAGTAACAAGTGATATTATGAAAAATTATAATAAGGTGTTACCATTTATAAATGCATTTAAAGATAGAAATGTTTGCTTGTTAGGTGCATTTTGTACTCAAGTAGTTCATAATAAAATATTATTTAAGTTATTATTTGAAAATGAAACACAGCAGTTATTAAATGAAGAAGAAAAAGAATATGTTAAAAAGCATATACCATTTACTAGCAAGCTTAATGAAGAAAGTATTAATAAATATGAAGTAATTACTGACAAAGATAAATGGATTATTAAACCAGAAGATTCATATGGAGCAAAAGGTGTATATGCAGGAATACATTTTGATAATGAATTATGGGGAGATCTAGTTCATAAATATATGCAGAGGGATTACTTAATACAGGAATTTAATTATCCGTACAGAACCGTAAATATGGATTTTAAGAAAAATCCCATAGAGGTCTTGGAATATAGTAATCTTACAGGATTATATATGTATGGTGGAAAGTTTACAGGTGTATATTCAAGGCAGTCTTCAAAGGAAATAATATCTACAGCATATGATGAAAATTCAGTGGCGACAATAATTGTTAAATAGTTAAAGGATATACTATACAATATGAAAAAGAGAAGAAATACTAACAAATTAATAATGCTATTTATATTATCGACCATATTGCTTACTGGTTGTACTAGGGGAGCAAAAGAAAACTATGCTGGATTAATAGCAGATGGGTGTGAATTTAATAGTACTGAAATATCAGAGCTTAGTTTTGATAATTACGATAAATTTATACATCGAAGATTTATTTTAGTATGGGATGATTATGGCGAATTGCAATATGTAAAGGTAAATAATAATGTACAGAGGCATAATTATGATTGGAATAATCTTATAGATGGAACTAATTATAAATACTATGGAGAAAATGGTGTAAGTACATCTCTTGTAGGAATTGACGTATCTAAGCATCAAGGAAATATTAATTGGAGTAAGGTTGCTAATTCAGGAATAGATTATGCTATGATTAGAATAGGCTATAGAGGTTATGGAAATGGAGCTATTGTATTAGATGAATGTTATAATAGCAATATGCTTGGAGCTACTACTAACAGCTTACCAGTAGGAGTATACTTCTATTCACAAGCAATTAGTTATGAAGAAGGTGTAGAAGAAGCAAATTTTGTGCTTAATAACTTAGGAGGATATAACATTAGTTATCCTATAGCATTTGATACTGAAAAGGCTAATCAAGAAAGTGCAAGAACTAATGGAATATCCATAGAAGCTAGAACCGATGCTGTAGTAGGGTTTTGTGAAGCAATTAAGGCAGCAGGATATATACCAGTAGTGTATGCTAATAGAAATTGGTTTGCATTAGAGTTAGATATGGAACAAATTAAGGATTATGATATTTGGTATGCACAATATTCTAATTATCCAGACTTTCCTTATGATTTTAAAATGTGGCAATATACAGAAGGTGGTTCAGTAGACGGAATATCTACAGGAGTAGATTTAAATATAGGATTTTATAATTACTTACAAAACTAACAAAAAACAAGTGACTTTTGGTAGACAGCCAAGAGTCACTTGTTTTAATTAAAATAAATTGTATGTTAACATTCTGTTTTCCAGAAAAATGCACTGTATGGAGGTAAGTCACTTCCACCACCAAAGTCGTGTGGTAATCCAGTAATTAAATCAATAGCCATTCCACAACCAGCATCAAAGTGAGCAGTATATGGTTGATCACTACAGTTAATCGCAACAATAACTCGTTCGCTATCGCATTTTCTCTCAAATATAGTTTGGTGATTAGTTAATATTATTTGCTTGAAATCACCATAGCATAGAGCTGGGCTAGATTTCTTGGCACTAGATAGTTTGCTAATCCACTCTGTTAATTCATTGCATATAGGAGTATCAAACGAAACTCTTAATGCAGGATCACCTTCACTCTTATTTGCCATAGTTCCCCATTCACTTCCATAATATACACAAGGTATACCAGGCATACCATATGTAAGAGCATATATTAGTGGTAGGTGATTACTATTAGTAATTATACTAGCTATTCTTGATACATCATGGTTATCAACAAATGATAGTAAATGTTTACCCTTATATAGTGTCCAATTTTCAGGACCAAATTGTCTAGCAAGAGAATGGCATATTTCAAACATATTCATACTATTAAAACTTGAGTGTAAGCCTTTATAGCATTCATAATTTGTAGCACTATGGCACATCTCATCATTAACAAATTGATTATAATCTCCATGTAATAATTCACCTAATATAAAGAAATCATGTTTTAGAGAAGAAGTAAACGTTCTTAGTCTCTTTAAGAAATCTTTGTCTAAGCAATATGCAACATCAAGTCTTAAACCATCAATATCAAATTCTTCAACCCAACCTTTAACACAGCTAAAGATATGATTAATAACTTCTTCATTTCTAAGGTTAAGTTTAACTAAATCATAATGACCTTCCCAACCTTCATACCAAAGTCCGTCATTGTAATTAGAATTACCGTCAAAACTAATATGGAACCAATCTCTGTATGGAGAAGATTCTCTGTTTCTAAGAACATCTTGAAATGCCCAAAATCCACGGCCAACATGGTTAAACACACCATCCAATACTACTTTAATATCATTATCGTGAAGATTCTTACATACATTTGCAAAGTCCTCATTTGTTCCAAGTCTACAATCAATTTTACTATAATCTCTAGTGTTATATCCATGAGTATCAGATTCGAATACAGGTGAAAAATATATTGCACTAGTTCCTAATTCCTTGATATGAGGAATCCAATCATTTACTTTAAGAATTCTTGATTCTAATATTCCGTCGTTATCAAATGGAGCACCTGAGAATCCCAAAGGATATATTTGATAAAACACACTTTCATAAGCCCACATAATACTGCCTCCTTATATTGTCATAGTATCTTTGCAAAGCCCAATTCTTAAAAAGATACATTTATATAATACCACATAAATCACTATATTTGGAAAGTTTTTTGATTATCAAAGTATTTTTATATTTAAGAATTACTTGTGTACTATTTACACTTTGTTAATATTTATATATTATTATATATAGTGGGTATTTAAGTTAATAGAGTTGTTGAATTTAAAAATGTAGGGGGGACATATGAAAGAGAAGAAAAAGACTAAATTGTATGATTTTTCATTATTTTATCTGGATAGGGAAAATAAAGAATATATTAAATTAAATGAAAGTACTATAAATGATTTAGGACTTCCACAAGTATGTGAAATGATAGTTTTAGAGGATGATGAGAGAGAATTTCTTTTAAATAAAATGACATATATGAGTACATCTTATAAAGATGTTATTTATCGTCAAGAAATATTTAGTGATTTATATAAAAATGAAGAATTTGTAGAAAAGATGTCTGAGGCAATGTTATCGTTAAAAACATTATCAGACTTACAAAAATATAGGGTAAAGCAACCTGAGAAAAAGAAAAATTTATGGGTTATGATAAATTACCTAAAAGAATTAGAGGTTTACATAGAGGCAATAGAGGCAGTAATGAATTCTTTTAAATGTTGTCAGGTGCAATCAGTTGGATTAAAACGTCTTAAAGAAATGGTTGAATTTATATATAATGATAGTGGATTTAATATTTTGAAAGAAGATATTAGAAATATAACAGATGATATATCAAAGATAAAAAGTCTTACACTAGGTGTTAATCTAGATGAGAATTTGAATCCAACAGAAGTAATAATGACTTCAATTAATGAAGAGAGGGTATCTGAAAATACAAGTGTAATGAGTGGATTTATGGAGTTTGTTAGAAAAAGTGCTGCTCTTAATAATGGTGATTTTGGAATGGTTTATGGAATGAATAAAGCACCACTTACAGATAAGGACACTATTATGTTAGATATAAAAGTAAAAATATAGAAATCAATTGTCAATATAGTTAA
>JAVBSN010000036.1:0-17404 GCA_031547045.1 Lachnospiraceae bacterium | reverse complement strand
AGTATTTAGAAAATTTGTTGAAGAGTTATCTGTTGAGAAAGGTAAAGAGAAAGAATATAGATTATATTCAGCAGTAGAAAGACTTGCACCAGAAGTTATTGGTAGAGAAAGAAAGATATATAAAGGTGTTAGTGCTAACGTAGATTTCTATAGCGGATTTGTATATGATATGTTAGACTTACCACTTGAGCTATACACACCATTATTTGCTATAGCACGTATGGCAGGGTGGAGTGCACATAGAATAGAAGAATTAATTAATCAAGGAAAGATAATTAGACCAGCATATAAGAGTGTTGCACCTAGTAAAGAATATGTTCCTATTGCAGAGAGATAAAATATGAAATTATAAGTTTTGGTTATAATATAAAGATATTAAATAAAAACAACAAGCAAAATTGTGTTAAACAATATTGCTTGTTGTTTTTTATGAAAAATACTATCTATAAAAATTTAATAAATATAAATTCATGCATACTTTTTAAGGTTAGTGAAATAATACACTTAGAAGGGTTGTGATATTGTGGAAAGAAAAGAAAAACGTGATAATAAAATAGCAATTATTATGATAATTCTGGTTATAAGTGCAATAGTTATTTCTATTATGTGTATGCAAAAGAAAATTTACAAGTATGGAGAAGGTACTTTTCTAAGATCAGAACAGTACAATCAAAGTGTATTTGCAAATATAAGTATTGGGGATGAGGAGGAGGATTAGGGTGAGTAATATAGTTGTATATTTTAAAGCTGACCAAAGTGTTTCTGTATCCAATAGAAAAGTTAAAATAGAAGACATTGGAAAAATATATTGTAAAGATAAAGATATTGAATATGAAATAAATAAAATGGAAGTATTTAAATTTGATGAGAGTAATAATTCTCAACAAGTAGTTTCTATTTTGAAAATAGTAGAACTAATACAAAATAAATTTAAAGATGTTTCTGTAGAGAATATGGGGGAAGCAGATTTTATTATATACTATAAAATTGATGAAAAGACAAGGGGAATGCAAATAGTAAATGTTATATTTGTATGTCTAATTGCATTTTTAGGTGGTGGATATTCAATTATGTCATATAATACAGACGTAAATGCAGTAGAGCTATTTGGAATGCTTCATGAACTGTTTATAGGAGAGCCACCAAAGGGACCATCTATTATAGAGCTAGCATACTGTGTAGGTTTATTAGTAGGAGTAATAATATTTTTTAATCATGGGGCAAATAAAAAGATTAGTGATGATCCAACGCCATTACAGGTTCAAATGAGAATGTATGAGCAAAATGTAAATGAATCTATTATTATAGATGCAGGTAGAAAGAAGGATGCTTTAGATGTGGATTAGATATGCACTTTTAATATTAGCAGGATTTTCAAGTGGAGTTGTAATCTCAGGTGCATTTGTTGCTTTTATGTCCATGATAGGTATATTTCCTAAGATTGCAGAAAAAACAAAAACAAATAAAAAATTTATGCTTTATGAAAATTGTTTGATTTTAGGAGTGACAATAGGAAATGTATTATCATTATATCAATTTAGACTTCCAGTAGGTTATATTGGATTGTTATTAGTTGGAATCTTTGGAGGTATTTTTACAGGATGCTTAATAGGAGCATTGTCAGAAGTTCTTAATGTATTTCCTATTTTGTCAAGAAGAACAAAGATAAGAATAGGTTTACCATATGTAATTGTAATATTAGCAATAGGAAAAGCAATAGGAACATTTATCCAGTATTATGTATTTAAATAAAGAAGAAGGTGATTATATGAAGAATGAACCAAGTAACAAAGAGTATAATAAATATGTAGAAGAGGTTACACCTACACATAGTTGTGTGAAAAATTGTATATGGGCATTTTTTGTAGGTGGAATAATATGTGTAATAGGTCAAGGAATCAATCAAATATTTTCAAGTGTGTTAGGAATGAATATTGACGATTCAGCAAGTTATACTTCAATTATATTAGTATTGTTAAGTGTATTACTTACAGCATTAAACATATATCCTAAAATAGGAAAGTATGGAGGTGCAGGGGCCTTAGTACCAATAACAGGATTTGCAAATTCAGTAGCAGCACCTGCAATAGAATTTCAGAAAGAAGGACAAATATTTGGTATTGGTGTAAAAATATTTACAATTGCAGGACCTGTAATCTTATATGGAATATTTACATCCTTTGTATTAGGTGTAATATACTATTTTATTAATATATTAGGAGGAATGTAATTGTGGAAAATATAATAGGAAAACAAAGTTTAGAGTTTAAAAATCCTCCATATATAATGAATAGTGGTTCGGTAGTAGGTAAGAAAGAGGGAGAAGGTCCTTTAGCAGATTATTTTGATTTAATAGTTGAAGATCCTATGTTTGGTAAAGATTCATGGGAAGAAGGGGAAAGTGAATTAATAAGTAAAACAATAAGTATTGCATTAAGAAAAGCAAAACTTAAACCAGAGGATATAAGGTATATTTTTGCTGGTGATTTACTAGGGCAATTAATAGCTACAACTTTTGGTGTTAAGGATTTAGAAATTCCTTTGTTTGGACTTTATGGAGCTTGTTCTACTGCAGGAGAATCATTGAGTCTTGGATCAATGACTATTGCAGGTGGATTTGCAGATAATGTGTTATGTGTTGCATCAAGTCATTTTGCAAGTGCAGAGAAGCAATTTAGATTTCCACTTGAATATGGCAATCAAAGACCATTGGCAGCAAGTTGGACTGTAACAGGTTGTGGTGCCTTTGTATTATCAAAGGATACAGGAGATATAGTAGTAAAAGGAATAACAACAGGTAAAGTTGTAGATTATGGTGTCAAAGATTCTATGAATATGGGAGCTGCCATGGCACCAGCAGCGGCAGATTTAATATATCAAAATCTTAAAGACTTTAATATAGAACCAGGATATTATGACAAGATTATAACTGGAGATTTAGGAAAAATTGGGCAGGATATTCTTTTGAAATTATTACAAGATAATGGTGTTGATATTAGTAAACAACATATGGATTGCGGAATTGAAATATTTAATGATGATACACAAGATACTCATGCTGGAGGTTCTGGATGCGGATGTTCAGCAGCAACAATGGCTGGAATGATATTAACAAAAATGAAAAATAAAGTATGGAATAGAGTTTTATTTGTACCAACAGGAGCACTTCTATCTACAGTAAGTTATAACGAAGGACAATCTGTTCCTGGTATAGCCCATGGAGTAATGTTAGAAACTAGATGATAATAGATTGTAAGGAGAATGATAGAATATGGATTATTTAAAAGCATTTATAATAGGTGGAATTATATGTGTTTTAGTACAAATATTAATAGATAATACTAAACTTATGCCAGGCAGGATAATGGTAATATTAGTATGCATAGGAGCAATTTTAGGAGCGGTAGGAATATATAAGCCATTTATGGAATTTGCAGGAGCAGGAGCTACAGTACCCTTAACAGGATTTGGATATAATCTATGGAGAGGTGTTAAAGAAGCCATAGATCAAGATGGATTTGTAGGTTTATTTAGAGGTGGTTTTGCAATGGCAGCAGTAGGAACTTCCGCAGCAATTATATTCTCATATATAGCGGCATTAATATTTCAACCTAAGATGACAGAATAAATAGAAGTTATATCAACAATAATAGGAGTTTTACTCCTTTTATATAGATATAATAATAGGGCTGTATGCAATTTGCATATAGCCCTATTGATATTAAATATCATTGTTGAAGTTGTGTTTCTGTTGGAGGCTCTGGGGTTACCTCTGCGTTAGGTGTGACTTGAACGAAGGTTACCGTTATAGTATGATTCATATTTACATTTCTAAATACATGAGAGGATGTTGGTCCCTTCTCTTCACCATCGACTACTACACTGGCAATAGCATATCCTGAATTAGGAACAATAGTAAATGTAGCTGTTCCACCCTGTACAACAGTAAGTGGTCCAGTAATTGTTCCGCCTCCACCATTTACAGAAGCTGTTATAGTAAATGAAACTGATTGCGGTGTATTTGTATTTGGGTTCTCCGTTGATGTATCCTCTGGCGTTGTATGAATATTACAATGTGTTGTATCAAAATTATCAGGTAATGTAAAATCAATGGTACTTATAGATAAATTGCCATATGAATCTACGTTAAATTCATAACTTGTTCTATTAGGACAAAATTCAGTTGCTAATAGATGACTATCATTACATAATTCAATAAATTTATGAGCATTACAAGTTTTTGTAGGAACAGATCCTTTTGCAAAAAATTCTGTTACAGCAGTACAACCTTCGGCAGGAATCATTCCAGATTTAATACAAACAGTTGCAGTAACAATTCCGTCACAAGTAGGGAATTTAGCCGAGGTATCTTGCCCCTCTAATTCAACGATAGCATTCATTATCTTTGACCACATTTTTTTGTGGTAACTACCACCATCAAATTTGGTATTAATATCATATCCCATCCATATACCAGCAGTATAGTAAGGAGTAGAACCACAAAACCAAAAGTCATAATTATTAGAAGTTGTTCCTGTTTTACCAGCTACAACCATTCCAGAACTAAGTCTTGCAGGAGTACCAGTACCTTTTGTTACAACATCTTGCATTGCATCATTTATAAGCCATGCAGTAGTTGATTTAAATACTTGTTTTGGTTCTGGAGTATTATCTATAAGAATATTTCCGTTGTGATCAAGTACTTTAGTATATAAAATAGGTTCTAAGTAAATACCTGAATTAGCTAAACAAGCATAAGCACCTGTAAGCTCAAAATTGGTAACACCATCTGTTAAACCACCTAATGCAAGTGATTGATTAATATCAGAATTAATATTGCCATTTGAATCAGTTCGTTCTTTTACTAATGTAGTAAATCCAAGATTTTCAAGATACTCATAACCTTTATCTGGAGTAAGGTCTGTAATACATTTTACAGCAATAATATTCATTGATTCTTGGATGGCAGTTCTTATGGTATTCATTCCACGATAACCACTATACCAGTTACTAACAGGACGACCGTTAGCATAGTTATAAGGAGCATCATCATAACCAGAAGCTAAAGTGGCTATATCAGTATCTATAGCTGGAGCAAATGAAGCTAATACTTTAAAAGTGGAACCAGGTTGTCTAGGAGAATCAGTAGCACGATTAAGAGTTAGGTTTCCTGTTTTTTCTCCACGACCACCGGTTATAGCTTTAACTTGACCAGTAGATTGATCCATTACTACAAAAGATGCTTGAGGTTGAACTGTAGTAGAATAAGTTTCTGCTAAAACTTTACCACCTGTTTCTTCTAGCATAGCATCTCTAAATGTGTCAGCAGCAAAACGGGCAGCATCTTCATCTTTATAAATAAGATTATATTTACTATTTCCTGTTAATTCTTTATAGTATTTTAATAAGTGATTACTACTATAATTTATTGGATTTTCACCGTCTTGATCAGTTATAGTTAGTTGATAAGCTAGGGCTACTTTGGTTCCACCAGGATAATTGTCGGAATCATTAATTACTTGGTCGCAAATATCTTGTATAGCTTGATCTTGAGTAATATATACACTTAATCCTCCTGAATATATAGCGTTATATGCTTGGGTTTCAGTATAACCTAATTCATCTATTAATCTATTGGCTAAATCTTTAATAACAGCATCAATAAAATATGAATTAACTTGTTTATTTTCAACATATTCAGTATGAACAGTATTAATTCTAGCATATACATCATCAGCAAGTGCAGTATCATATTCAGCTTGAGATATATATTCAAGTTCTTTCATTTTTTTAAGTACTCTAGTTCGTCTTTCAGCATTTTTTTCAGGAAAGACTATTGGGTCATATTTGGAAGGATTCTGTGTAATGGCTGCTATAACAGAAACTTCTGAAATAGTTAATTCATCTAATTCTTTGTTAAAGTATTTAGTAGAAGCAGCCTGAACACCATGAACACCTTGTCCCAAATATATTGTATTAAGATAATATTCAAGAATATCTTCTTTTGACATTCTTTCCTCTAGTTGTATTGCTAGATATTGTTCTTGTAACTTACGTTCTACTTTATCCATAAAAGTATCTTCATCAAGACCTACATTGAAAACTTGGTTTTTAATAAGTTGTTGAGTTATTGTACTAGCACCTTGAGAAAAATCTTTGTTCTTAATGCCTACAAAACCTGCACGAAGCAAACCTCTCATATCTATACCATTATGTTCCCAAAAACGTTCGTCTTCAATTGCTATAAAAGCTTCTCGCATAGACTCAGGAATATCATCATAATATGCATATACACGATTTGAGTTTATTGTAGATAGAGTAGTAATAACTTGTCCATCTTGATTATATATGGTAGTTTGGTAACCTTGTGGCGTTACATCAATATCATCTATGTTTGGCGCATTATCTAGTATACCTTTTACTGTTCCAAAGCCAGCGCCTAGACCAAGTATACAGATAGCAAGAATTAATATTAATGCAGTTTTGAAAAATGATGTAAATACTTTTCGTTTATTTTTGCTTGATTTGCCTACAAGTTTTTTTTGTTTCTTGGTAGTCTCATTCTTATTGTAATTCATAAAGGACCTCCTTTTTACTATTGAACATTATAACAAACTATTTTCATTTAATAAAGGGAAAAAACATATTATTAAGATATTATTCATATTAAATTAAGGTAGGAAAATAAGGGTTTTGTATATATTAGTCTAAAAATATATATTGGTGTCATATAGTGTGGTTTACAAAGAAAAATCCCTGTGTTAAAATTCAAAAGTAATGTATTCTGATACTAATTATTTACATATTTATTTTATATAAACAATAAAAATGAAAGGAAATATAATTTAATTACTTGTATATAGGAAGATAATTTGATTATATATGTATATATGATAGAACAATATATTGAGTTAGATGTTGGTGGAGAAGGCGAGATAGTTGAAAAAAAATCTAGATTTATTGCTTATATTGAAAAAGTCGAAAGTGAAGAAGAGGCATATGAATTTATTGAAAAGATAAAGAAGAAAAATTATGATGCGAGGCATAATTGCTTTGCATTTTCAATAGGATTGGATATGCCTTTGCTTAGGTTTAGCGATGATGGAGAACCACAAGGAACAGCAGGAAAACCTATATTAGAAGTTATTATAGGATCTGATATTAAAAATATATGTATTGTAGTAACAAGATATTTTGGTGGAACTCTTCTTGGAACAGGAGGATTAGTTCGTGCATATACAGATGCATCAAAAGAAGGTCTTAAAAACTGTAAAATAGTTAATAAGACCTTAGTTAAACAAATTTTAATAAAAACAGATTATACTGATATGGGAAAACTTCAATATATATTAGGAAATGAATCTATTCCACTTGAAGACACAGAGTATAGTGATGTTGTTATAATGAAAGCACTTGTGCCAATAAATATGTTGCAAAAAATAGTAAAGTTGATTACTGAAGCAACATCTGCAAGAGCAGATATAATTGAAGATGAAGAATTTTATTTTTCTAATTCTAACAAATCATTATAGAAATTAGGATAAGATATATCAACACATTCAGCACCTCGTATATCAGTATTGCCATCAGCATTTAGTCCTGCTATAGCAAAAGTCATAGCTATTCTGTGATCAAGCTTGCTGTCTATGGTTGCACCATGTAATGGTCGACCACCATGTATAATCATGCCATCATCGGTGGATTCAATATCAGCCCCCATATTTGATAGGTTATTAACCATAACATCTATTCTATTTGATTCTTTTACTTTAAGTTCACTTGCATCTTTAATTACAGTAGTACCCTTTGCAAAACAAGCAAGTAAAGCAATAGTAGGAATCTCATCTATTAATGTAGGAATTATTTCTCCTTCAATTACAGTTCCAGTTAAATTACTTGTAGATACAGTAATATCAGCTACAGGTTCACCAAGACCTGATTGGATATTAGATAATGTAATATTAGCACCCATTTGTTCACAAACCTTTATAATACCATTTCTAGTAGGGTTAATACCCACATTTTTTATAGTAATTGATGAGTTAGGAGTAATTAAACCAGCGACAATAAAATATACAGCAGATGAAATATCTCCAGGTACAATTATTTTTTGACCAATTAGTTTGTTACAAGTACTTACAGTGGCTGTAGTTCCACTTGCCTTAACATTTACACCGAATTGTTCTAGCATTAATTCTGTGTGATTTCTCGAAACATAAGGTTCTGTAACAGAAGTATCACCTTCGGCATATAGTCCGCCAAGTAAAATAGCAGATTTAACCTGAGCAGAAGCAACAGGTGAACTGTAATGTATTCCATGAAGCTTACTTCCTTGTATAGTTAAAGGTGTGCAATTGTTCCCAGAAGCACTTTTAATGTTAGCGCCCATTTGTGAAAGTGGAGTAATTATTCTACCCATAGGTCTCTTTCTAATTGAAGCATCACCATCTACAATAGAAGTGAATGATTGGGCGGCTAATATGCCAGACATAAGACGAGTCGTAGTTCCGCTGTTGCCTACATATAATACATTTAAAGGTTTTTTTAATCCATTTATACCAAGTCCTTTAATTGTTACTATATCACCTTGGTTATCTATATCTACACCCATTTGTTGAAAACAGTCTATAGAAGATAAACAGTCAGCACCTTGAAGAAAGTTATGTATTTCAGTTCTACCTTCTGCAAGAGAACCAAGCATTATTGCTCTATGAGAAATGGATTTATCTCCAGGTACAGTTAATTCTCCATTTAATGATTTAGCTCTAGTAAATAACATATATGTAATCCTTTCTAACGTTCATATACTAAGTATCCTACATCTCTTAAAAGTTTGCAAGCAAGTGATGCATCTTCATTATTATAAAAAGACATTCTTAATACACCTTCTAAATCTTCTCTGTTGTGAGTAATGCCTACATTTTTTAAATTAATATTTTTATTAGATACAATACTTATTGCTTTTAACATAGCACCAGCTTCATCAGGAATATCAACATATACCTCGTAGTTTACTCTAATAACGCCAGTTGCATTATCAGGAATAGAATTTCGATAATCTCTAGCTATGGTGAAGAAATTATTAATTGATTCTGAATCATTTCTTTTAATAGCATTAATTATATTATCTATACCATTTTTGTAATCTATTAATCCTTCAATAATATTTTCGGGGTTGCTTAATAAAATATGTTCCCATACGGTTGGGGAAGAGGAAGCAATGCGAGTAATGTCCTTAAAACCACCAGCAGCAAGTTGTTTATATATGCCATCAGATGAATCAGTATGGCTAACAGTATTTACTAAATTAGAAGCAATAATATGTGGTATATGGCTTATATATGCTGTAACCTTATCGTGCTCCATTGGTGAATATACTATTGGTATTGCACCTAAATCTTCAATAAATAATATAAACTCATCAACTCTAATTTTAGAAATTGACTCTGAAGGGGTAATAAAATAATAAGCGTTTTCAATTAGCCTATCATTGGCGGCATCATACCCTGAACGTTCAGAACCAACCATTGGATGTCCACCAATAAAAAAACTCCCTAAATTCAGATTCTCCACAGCTTTATATATATCTGATTTTACGCTTCCAACATCAGTAATAATACAAGAAGGTTTAATTATATTTTTTAAATAACTAAGATAATCGATATTATAGTGTACAGGGGCACATAAAAATATATAATCACAAAATGAAAAAGATTCATCCACAGCGTCCAAAGCGTGTGTAATAGTACCTTCTTCTAAAGCTTTCTGCAAATTGATTTCATCAGAATCAAAAGCTATAATGTTATAGCTTGGAAATATTCGTCTAATGGATTTGGCTATTGAACCACCAATTAAACCTAGACCAACAAAACCAATGGAAAAGTTATCTTTAATATTCATATTGAATCACCACTTTATAATTGTTATATTGATACTAATTGCATTTTATATGTTAAATATTCATATGTCAATGATTTAAAGTGATAAAGTAATAATGACTGGAGTGAATAGTATATAAAATATTAATTGTCTGAAAAATATATAAAATATAAATAATTTATTAAAATTACAAAATAAATAGTAGAATAATAGAAAAATTAATAAAAAATACTCGAAATAGTCTGAAAAAAGTATTGACAATTTAATGGCAATCAAATATAATAGATACATAGTCACCGGTAAGACTTATATAAAAATAACTCTAGTGAAGGAGGAGATTCCGTTGGAGATGTTTGACGGACAGTGCAATCAACATAGTAAGGTTATAGTAGGAACATATTTCCATACGGTAAGCCTTTAGATATATTAGTAAGTCCCAATAAGCATAGGTGTTATGCAATGTCAGAGAGATTTAAGGACGCAGTTAAGCGATACTACTGTAAGATATGTTGATTGTTTAAGAAAATAATGAAGATTACATTTGGAGAATAGTACATAAGTGTTTATAAAATATTCGTGTTAGTAACGGCTTACAATTTGATCGAAGATAATTTTTGATATAGGTGGTAAACCACATCAATGTAATGTTCATGGTAGCTAAATAAAAAAATAGTTACTTATTTTAAAAATGGTTTGTATGGGAATTGGCGGTTACCTGATAGTAGCCTCTGAAAATTAGATTAGAATAATTAGAATAACTGAATAATAAAAGAGGTAGTCCATAATATTAAACATTTAGAGGACTACCTTTTTTGTGTCGAATTACTTATTAATAAAAATTTTATTGTGATATTTATTGAAACTGTCTTTAACTTTATAAAAAAAGAATTAAGAACCATATGAAAACTTGCTTTTCATAGCTAAAAGGGACTATAATGTGTAGTGGCGTAATGTATAAAATTTTAAGGAGAACTAAAATGAATAAAACAAAGAGAGTAGCCAATAGAATATTTAAGATAATAATTATAAGTTTGTTGTTATTTGCAGCATTTTTGGGGATAAGTGCTATATACAGTGCATATAAACATAGTGTTAAGCTTCACGAGGAAGAGGTGTTATTATCAGTTCCTATTGGTGAAATGGTAGAAGTTAATGGACATAAGATGCATGTAATTGTAAAAGGCAATGAAGATAGTGAATATACACTAGTGTTTATGCATGGAGTTAGTTATTTTGATGCATCAATTACAATGAGTCCTTTATATGATTTATTAGCAGAGGATTATAGAATTGCATATGTTGATAGAAGTGGTAATGGTTATAGTGAGGTAAGTGGTGTAGATAGAGATATAGATACTATTTTAGAGGAAACAAGAGAAGCTATTTCAAAAGTAGGAGTAACAGGACCTTACATATTAGTTCCACATTTACAGTCAGAAATAGAAGCAATGTATTGGGCTGATTTATATCCGGAAGAAGTTAAGGGAATTGTAGGATTAGATATATATGGATTAGATAGTTATACAACGTATGAACCAGGATTTATGGATAAGTTTAGTGGTAAGATAATGGGATTTTGTTGCAATGGTTTAGGAATGCATAGAAATATTGATGGAACATATACAGCGGATGAATATAATTTGTTTACAGACAAGCAACAGGTTATAATGGATGCCTTGGTATCTAAGGGTGGATATAATAAAGATAGATATAATGAAGATATGGAATCTTATTATAATGCACAGAAAGTATTAGAATTAGGCTATCCAGATGTACCTATGTATATATTTATGGCTAATCCACTAATAGATCCGTTCTATTCAAAAAACAAAACGATGCAAGAATCATATGCCGATTATAAAGAATATGCAAATGAATTTAATAGCAATAGAACAGAATATTTTAAAAACTTTGAAAATGTGACATTAGAGGAAGTATCAGGTATGAGTAATATTTATATTTATGAACCAGAGAAGATTGCAGAATCTATGAAAATATTTATCGAAGGGTTAAAATAGGGGTGGTATTATGAATAAATATAAGATTAGTAATAGTAAGTTAACTATAGGGATTAATTCATTTGGTGCTGAACTTAATAGTATTATTAATAATGAAAATGAATTTGAATATTTGTGGTGTGGTGATGAAATGTATTGGAAAAGACAATCACCAGTATTGTTTCCTTTTGTAGGAAGTTTAAAAAACAAGAAATATACATATAATGGACAATCATATTCAATGGGGCAGCATGGATTTGCAAGAGATATGGAATTCGATTTATTGAATAAAAATGAAGATAGTATTTCATTTTATCTTGAAAGTAATGAAGAAACTATAAGTAAATATCCGTTTAAATTTAGACTAGAAATAGAATATAAGTTAATTGAAGATTCTATTAAGGTAGTATGGAGAGTTAAGAATATAGATAACAAAGATATGCACTTTTCAATAGGCGCGCATCCAGCATTTATGTGCCCTCTTAATAATGATGATTCTCAAACAGACTATTATATAGATTTTCATAGACAAGACAATGTTACATATTCTTTATTAAATGAAGAAGGGCTAATAGATACCACAGATAATTTGCTTGATATTCAAGGTGGTATTATGAAGATAGATGAGCATTTGTTTGATAATGATGCACTTGTTATTGAAGGAGAACAATGTAATAAGATTTCATTATTGACACCAAATAAAGAAAGTTATATTACAGTAACATTTGATGCACCATTATTTGGATTATGGTCT
This sequence comes from Lachnospiraceae bacterium, assembly GCA_031547045.1. Taxonomy (GTDB): domain Bacteria; phylum Bacillota; class Clostridia; order Lachnospirales; family Lachnospiraceae; genus JAVBSN01. The sequence goes on along the minus strand of JAVBSN010000036.1, from coordinate 4,774 downwards.
CCGGCTAGAAAAGGAGCGCCATTTGTATGTATAGAGCCTTGGTATGGTAGATGTGATGATAAGAATTTTAATGGAATTATATCTGATAGAGAGTATAGTAACACATTAAAACCAGACGAAGAAATGGTAAAATCATACTTAATAACCATTAGTTGATAAAAATAGATAAAAAAGCCTGTAGTTTTTATGTAATATGTGGTATGCTATGAGTACTTAGTGAGGTATTCTCGAACTTAGTACGAATGCACACCTAGACACTTAACGACTGGCAGAGAACTTGGCGAGGTATTGTCGAGCCTAGTCGTAGCCGTATCTTGTAATTGACTGAGGTATTATCGAAGCCAATGAAAAGATTGTGTTTTGGAGTTTAGTGTATATGGTGTTACCAAAATACTTAGTGAGGTATTCTCGAACTTAGTACTTAATTAAAAAGTGAAGGGGTGTATATTTTGACATTAGAGACATTGCAAAAGGATATGATTGCAGCAATGAAGGCAAGAGATAAGGATAGAAAAGATAGTATATCCTCCCTTGTATCAGCAGTAAAGAAGGTTGCAATTGATGAAGGATGTAGGAATGATGTTCCAGAAGAATTAGTAGATAGAGTAATTCTTAAAGAACTGAAGAGTGTTAAGGAGCAAATAGATACTTGCCCAAGTGATAGAACAGAACTTAAGGCAGAGTATGAGGTTAGATATTCTATTATTAATGAATTTGCCCCGCAATTATTAAGTGAAGAAGAAGTAAAAAATATTATAACTACAAAATATGCAGATGTTGTTGCTACTAAGAACAAAGGAATGATTATGAAAAATGTTATGGCTGAATTAAAGGGTAAGGCAGATGGAAAAGTAATTAATCAAGTAGTAGCAGAGCTTTGCAAATGATAAAAATATATAAAAAAGACTAAGGGTAATAATGGAGGGTCTTATAATGGCTTATAATCAGGGATTAGTAATGACTAACGATAGATGTACAGGATGTAATAAATGTATATCAGCTTGTCCTGTAGAGGGAGCAAATATAGCTATTGAAGAAAATGGAGCGTTTAAAGTATTAGTTGATGGGGATAAATGTGTTCAATGTGGAAGTTGCATGGAAGCATGTAGACATAAAGCAAGGGAATACTCAGATGATACAGATAGATTTTTTAATGATTTATCAGAAGGAAAACCTATATCGATTTTACTTGCACCATCATTTCTTATAAATTATCCAAATGAATATAAACAAATATTAGGATATTTAAAGAGTTTAGGTGTAAATAGAGTAATAAGTATAATTTTTGGAGCAGATATAACTACTTGGGGATATTTAAATTATATTACTAAACATAGATTTTTTGGAGGAATTTCTCAACCATGTCCAGCAATAGTGGATTATATTGAAAAGTATGTTCCAGAGTTGATACCATCCCTTGTTCCTGTACATAGCCCAATGATGTGTGGCGCAATATATGCAAAAAAATATATGGGTATTAATGATAAATTAGCATTTATAAGCCCTTGTATTGCTAAGAAAATAGAGATTGATGATCCTAATACAGAAGGATATGTATCGTATAATATTACATTTACTAAATTAATGGAGAGAATTAGAGGAGTTAATATTAGTAGCTACTCTGAGAGTGATGAGATTGATTATGGACTTGGTTCAATATATTCAATGCCAGGTGGTCTTAGAGAAAATGTAGAGCACTTCCTAGGAACTAATTATATGATTAGACAAATAGAAGGCGATAAACACGCTTATGAATTTTTAGATAGATATGTAGATAGAATTAAGAATAGAGAAGAACTTCCATTTATGGTAGATGCACTTAACTGTGGAATGGGATGTAACTATGGAACAGGAACAGAAAGCAAGTTTACTAAAAGTGAAGATGTATTATTCCAATTACATAAACTTCGTTCAAAGGATTATTCAAAGGTAGAAGGAAGTGCGTTTAGTAAAGAGTTGCCATTGGATGAGAGATTTAAAGTATTTAATAAGCAATTTGAGAAGCTTAATATACAAGATTTTATAAGAAGATATAGTAAGGATAAGCAAGTAGCAAAACAAGAATATAGTAGAGCAGAATTAGATAAGGGATATAGATTATTAGGCAAGGATACTAATGAAAAACGTGCTATAGATTGTGGGGCATGTGGAAATACTAGTTGTGAAATGATGGTAAGATCGGTTCTTAGTGAGTATAATAATAAGAATAATTGTATTCATTATCTAAAACAAGAGTTAGAGATTGAACAAATTGCTATGTCTGATATTATGAATCAGATAAGAGAAGATAAAGAAAACAAAGAAAAATCTTATGAAAGCATACTTGCAGAATTTAATGTACTAAATGATACCATTGAAGGTTTAACTAGAGATAATGGTAGTAATTCAGAAGATATTGCAACAATGGTTGAATCTATTAATAATATATCTACCTATGGAGAACTATTAAATTCATCATTAGTTGAAATAAAAGAGTTTTTGGATGATTACAAATCATCAAGTGATGGTATAGTAAAAATATCTAATCAAACAAATATGTTAGCGCTTAATGCAGGAATAGAAGCAGCAAGGGTTGGTGAAGCAGGAAGAGGTTTTGCTGTTATTGCACAAAGGGTTAGAGAGTTAGCTGATAAGACTAGATTAGCAGTTAATGATAATAGAAAGAACAGTGAGACTTTGCATCCAGCAATAAGAAAACTTCAAGAAGAGACAAATAGATTCATTGCTAATATAACAGAAATACAGTCTCGTACAGAAGAAATATCTGTTAGTACAGAAAATATATCTGAGCAATCAATGGAACTTGAAAATATATCATCAGATATAAAACAAATGATGGAATCTATTGTATAATACTAATCCGGAATTCCTTAAGGGATTCCGGATTTATTTAACTAAATTAAAAAGGAGGCAATCTGCAATAACTATTGTTAGATTATTACAAGTATGAAATTAATATCGTGGAACGTTAATGGAATTAGGGCGTGTGTACAAAAAGGATTTGAGGATTTTTTTAAAGATATAGATGCAGATATATTTTGCATTCAAGAAAGTAAACTTCAAGAAGGTCAGATTGAACTTGAACTAGATGGATATTATCAATATTGGAATTATGCTGTAAAGAAAGGTTATTCGGGAACAGCTATATTTACTAAGATAAGACCTAATGAAGTTACTTATGGAATTGGGATAGAAGAACACGATCAAGAAGGTAGAGTTATTACTTTAGAGTTTGATAATTTTTATATTGTTACTTGTTATACACCTAATTCAAAAACAGAATTAGAAAGACTTGACTATAGAATGAAATGGGAAGATGATTTTAGAGACTATCTTGATGAACTTAAAAATAGTAAACCTGTTGTACTGTGTGGAGATTTAAATGTTGCTCACACAGAAATAGATTTGAAAAATCCTAAAACTAATAGAAAAAATGCAGGATTTACTGATGATGAGAGACAGAAGATGACAGATTTATTATCTAGTGGATATATAGATACATTTAGATATAAATATCCAGATGCAATAGAAAAGTATTCTTGGTGGTCATATAGATTTAGTGCAAGAGCTAAGAATGCAGGATGGAGAATAGATTATTTTATCGTATCTGAAGACATAAAGGATAATATAGTAGATGCTAAGATTTATGCAAATATATTGGGTTCAGACCATTGCCCAGTAGAATTGGAGTTGAATATATAGTGAATATTAATGAAGTTTTAGAACAATTAGATAAGCTTTTTATTAATAAGCAAATAGATAAGGTTGAAGATTTTTTAGAAGAGCAACTTCAATTTGCTATGGAAGAAAAAGATGTTAATTCAGTTATTACATTGCTTAATGAAATGATAGGGTATCAGAGAGATACTAGTCATTATGACAAGGCAATTGAATATAGCAATCAAGTTATGAAGCTTATGATTAATGTAGGACTTGAAAATAGTATTTATTATGGAACAACTTTACAAAATGTAGCTAATGCATATAGAGCAGCTAAACGACTTGATGAGTCTCTAGAATATTATGAACAGATATTTAAGATATACGAAGATAATATAGATAAAAATGATTTTAAATATGCAAGTTTGTACAATAATATGAGTCTACTATATCAAGAAATGAATGATTACGAAAAAGCAGTAGAATGCTTGGAAAGTGCATTGAATATTGTAAAGCAATATCCAGATAAAGAGATTCAACTTGCTGTGACTTATGGCAATCTCGGTGAATCATTACTTAAATTAGATAGAGATGATGAGGCAGTAGAGTATTTAGAAAAAGCATTAAATATATATAACCAAGATGAAGTAAAGGATTTTCATTATAGCGCAACACTTTCTGCAATGGGAGAGGCCTATTATAAGATAGAAAAATATGATGAAGCAATTAAATGTTATGAAGAGTGTTTAGTTGAATTAGAAATAAATGTAGGACATACAGAAGCTTATGATATTACAATGTCAAACTTAAATAAAGTATATGAAGCTATTGGAATAGAGAGAAAAGCTTATGTAAGTAATATAGATGCAGATGTTTTATCTAATAAAATTGCCATAAAAGGTATGGAACTTTGTAAGGCTTATTATGAGGAATATGGCATACCTATGATTAAAGATAAGTTTTCAGAGTATGAATCTAGAATTGCAGTAGGACTTGTAGGAGAAGGTTCAGATTGCTTTGGCTTTGATGATGAATATTCTGTTGACCACGATTATGGACCAAGGTTTTGTATGTGGTTAGATGATGATGACTATAGCAAGATTGGCGAAGCACT
>JAVBSN010000013.1:0-16494 GCA_031547045.1 Lachnospiraceae bacterium | reverse complement strand
GAAAGGAGTTTTAATTATGTTACATCCATCATATACTGATTTAATGGCAGTTGTTAATAGTGAGGTAGAACCAGGAGAGCAACCAGTAGTTCAAAGTAGATATTCTATCGTATTAGCTACAGCAAAGAGAGCAAGACAACTAATTGGAGGAGAAGAAGCATTAGTTGATGATGAGGGTAAGAAACCTTTATCAGTTGCAGTTGAGGAATTATATAATAGTAAGGTTAAAATCGTAGGAGACGAATAATTATATGAAATATTATAGACCGTAGAGAACTTTTTGGTTTTCTACGGTTTGCAATTATAGAGGAGGTGTACTTATATGAATGTAGGAACATTGTTAGAAGGACTTAATTGCACTATATTAAAAGGGGATTTATCTACAGAGATAAAGGGTATAGAAAATGACTCAAGAAAAGTTGCAGAAGGGAGTCTATTTTTTTGCATATCGGGAAGTGTAGTTGACGGACATAAGTTTATAGAAGATGTAATTAACAAAGGTGCTGTTGCTATAGTTGTTGAGAGGGCAGATATAGATTTTTATATACCAGATAATATATGTGTTATACATGTAGAAAATAGTAGATATGCTATGGGAATTATTTCAGCAGCATATTATGGTCATCCGTCAAGAGAACTAAAGGTAATTGGTATTACAGGTACTAAGGGAAAAACAACAATAGCATATATGATACAGTCAATGCTTGAACATTCAGGGCATAAGACCGGACTTATAGGAACAATAGAGATTAAAATAGGAGATAAGGTTACACCTGCTGCTAATACTACACCAGAATCAATGGCTGTTCAGCAAATACTTAGAGAAATGGTTGATTCAGGATTAGATAGTGTTGTTATGGAAGTTTCATCCCAAGGACTAATGCTTGATAGAGTAGTTGGAGTAGACTTTGATTATGGAATATTTACTAATTTATCAGAAGATCATATAGGACCTAATGAGCATGAAAGTTTTGATGAATATAGAATGTGGAAAAGCAAACTATTTACTTTGTGTAAAGTAGGTATATTTAATGCAGATGATGATAATTATGAAGAAATACTTAAAGGTCATACTTGTGATGTAATTACGTATGGTATGAGTGAAGGTTTAGATTATATAGCTAAGGATGTTAGATTATATAGCAAGGATGCTTGTTTAGGAATAGAGTATAATTTAGAAGGTGCTGAATCAGCAGATATTATAGTTGATACACCGGGTAAATTTAGCGTATATAATTCATTATCAGCTATTGCTATTGCAAGAGCAATGGATGTGCCAATGGACATTGTTTCTGATATTCTTACAAAAACAAAAGTTAAGGGTAGAGTAGAGCTAATACCAATATCAGATGAATTTACTATTATGATTGATTATGCACATAATGCAGTAAGCTTAGAAAGCATTTTAACTACTTTAAAGGAATACAATCCAAAGAGGTTAGTTTCACTATTTGGATGTGGAGGGAATAGGTCTAAGGTTAGACGATATGAAATGGGAGAAGTATCAGGAAATCTAGCAGATTTAACTATTATAACATCTGATAATCCTAGAAATGAAGAGCCACAAGATATTATTAATGATATTAAAGAGGGATTTTCTAAGACTAATGGTAATTATGTTGAGATAATAGATAGAAAAGAAGCTATTAGATATGCGATTATGAATGCTAAGTCAGGTGATGTAATTGTATTAGCAGGAAAAGGTCATGAAGATTACCAAGAGATAAAAGGTAAGAAATACCACATGGATGAAAGAGATTTAATTAGGGAGATTTTGGAGGAAGAGGATGTCGATAAAATATGCGGATATAATAATAGATATTTCGCATGAGGCGATTGATAGGGCGTTTCAGTATGAAGTGCCCTATTCTTTGCGTGAAAAAATTTCCATAGGACAAGAAGTTAATATACCTTTTGGTAGGGGAAATACTATAAGAAAAGGATATGTTGTAGGATTATCAGAAGAGGCTAAATATGATGTTGATAAAATTAAGGCAATTGATAGTATAAATGAAACAAGTATAGTTATTGAATCACATTTAATTAAACTTGCTGTATGGATTAAACAGAATTATGGTTCTACAATGATAAATGCCCTTAAAACAGTAATGCCTATAAAACAAAAGGTTAAGAAAATAGAAGATAAAACAATAAGATTGTTACTATCAGAAGAAGAGAGTATTGCTAAGCTTGAATATTATAAAAAGAAAAATAGTAAAGCAAAGTTAAGGTTATTAATTGAATTAATAAATGAAAAAGAAATACCTAAAGATATTGTAAATACTAAATTAAATGTTTCAGATACATCAATAAAAGCAATGGTTAGTGAAGAAGTTATAGCTGTTGATAGTAAAAGGATTTTTAGAAATCCTATAAATACTGATATGATAAATAGAAAAGTAAATAATTTAAATGATACTCAAAAAAATATTGTAGATGAATTTATAGAAGATTATAATAATAATGTAAATAAAACTTATCTATTACATGGTATAACTGGAAGTGGAAAAACAGAAGTTTATTTAGAAATTATTGATAAAGTAATTAAGGATGGAAAGCAAGTAATTGTTTTGATTCCAGAAATAGCATTAACTTATCAAACTGTAATGAGGTTTAGAAGGAGATTTGGAGATAGAATAACTATAATTAATTCCAAATTAAGCAAAGGTGAAAGGTATGACCAATTTTTGCGAGCTAAAAAAGGTGAGGTAGATATAATAATTGGGCCACGTTCAGCATTATTTACTCCTTTTGAAAATCTAGGTCTTATAGTAATTGATGAAGAACATGAAACCACTTACAAAAGTGATTCACCACCTAAATATCATGCAAGAGAAGTTGCAATTGAAAGAGCAAGAATGTGTAATGCATCAGTAATATTAGGCTCAGCAACACCATCTATTGAAAGTTATACAAAAGCTATAAATGGTGAGTATAAGCTGTGGACTATAAAAGAAAGAGCAGCAGATGCAAAGATGCCAACAGTAGAGGTTGTAGATTTGCGAGATGAATTAAAACAAGGAAATCGTAGTGCTATAAGCAATAAATTAAAAGCACTAATAGAAGATAGATTGAATAAAAAGCAACAAATCATGTTGTTTTTAAATAAAAGAGGCTATGTAGGATTTGTTTCTTGTAGAAGTTGTGGCAATGTAATTAAATGTCCTCATTGCGATGTATCTCTAACTATTCATAATAATAATAAGTTAGTATGTCATTATTGTAATTACACAGAAGAGAATACAAAAGTATGTAGTAAATGTGGTTCTCCTTATATAGGAGGATTTAAACCAGGAACTCAGAAAATAGAGGAAGAAGTTAATAGATTATTTCCATCTGCTAGAGTTTTAAGAATGGATATGGATACTACTAAAAATAAAGGTGGTCACGAGGCTATTTTATCAAAATTTGCTGATGGTGAAGCAGATATTTTAATAGGAACACAAATGATTGTAAAGGGACATGATTTTTCAAATGTATCATTAGTGGGAATATTATTAGCGGATTTATCATTATATACAAACGATTATAGAGCTGGAGAGAGAACCTTTGATTTATTAACTCAAGCAGCAGGTAGAGCAGGTAGAGGAAGCATATCAGGTGAAGTTGTTATTCAAACCTATAATACAGAACATTATGCAATAACTGCAGCATCCAAGCAAGATTATGAAGACTTTTATGAGGAAGAGATAGCATATAGAGAATTAATGTCTTATCCACCAATTTCAAATATGCTACTAATATTTATTGTATCGAGGAATGAAGATATGGCAGATAATAGAGCAGATGCAATAGCTAAGTATGTGGAATCTATGAATATAGGTGAAATATTAATAATAGGTCCAAGTAAAGCTAGTGTATCAAAAGTAAGTGATATGTACAGAAGGGTTGTATATATTAAACATTCTAAGTATAATGAATTAATAAGAATAAAAGATACTATAGAGAATTATATAGAGGATAATGTTGAATATAAGGGTGTTAATATTCAATTTGATTTTAATCCAATGAACAATTATTAGATGAGGAGTATAAAAAATGGCAATAAGAAAAATTAGATTTGATGGTGATGATGTATTAAGAAAGAAATGTAAAGAAGTAAAAGAAGTTAATGAGAGAACATTAGAATTAATAGATGATATGTTTGAGACAATGTATGATGCAAATGGAGTTGGACTTGCAGCACCTCAAGTAGGTATATTAAAAAGAATAGTTGTAATAGATGTAGATTATGAGACACCTATATTGTTAATTAATCCTATAATAATTGAGAAAGAGGGAGAACAAATAGGGGATGAAGGATGCTTAAGTCTTCCGGGAAAGGTTGCTGATGTAACAAGACCAATGAGAGTTGTGTGTAAGGCATACAATGAAGAGATGGAAGAGATTACTGTTGAAGGTGAAGGATTATTAGCAAGAGCTATGTGTCATGAAATAGATCATTTAGAAGGCATATTATATAAGGATATTGCCAATGAACCAATAAGAGATGTAGAGCCTATAGAATAAATAAGAATCTAGTATAGAATTAATGTAATATTTAGAGTATGTGAGGGAAAGTACATGAATGTAGTATATATGGGAACACCAGATTTTGCTGTTAATACTCTTGAAGAGATTATTAATGCAGGGCATACAGTAAAAGCAGTAATAACTCAACCTGATAAGCCAAAGGGAAGAGGAAAAGCTATGCAATATACGCCAGTAAAAGAAAAGGCGTTAGAGCATAATATTGAAGTATACCAACCTATTAAAGTTAGAGAAGAAGAATTCGTAAATATATTAAAAGATATTAATCCAGATGTAATAGTAGTAGTAGCATTTGGACAAATACTACCTGAGAGTATTCTTAATATTCCTAAGTATGGTTGTATAAATGTACATGCATCATTGTTACCTAAATATCGTGGAGCAGCACCTATACAGTGGGCAGTAATCGATGGAGAAAAGGTTAGTGGTGTAACTACTATGTACATGGCTAAAGGTTTAGATACTGGTGATATGATTGATAAAGTAGAACTTGTATTAGATGAGAAAGAAACTGGTGGAAGTTTACATGATAAATTAGCAGAAGAAGGTGCTAAGTTATTAGTGACCACTCTTAAAAGATTAGAGAATAATACTGCTACAAGAACTGTGCAAAATGATGAGGACAGTTGCTATGCTAAGATGTTAGATAAAGGTATGGGTCTAATTGATTTTAATAAATCAGCAGTTGAGATAGAGAGATTAATTAGAGGACTTAATCCATGGCCAAGTGCTTATACAAGATTTAATGACAAAACATTAAAAATATATGAAGCAGATGTTATAGATGAAACCAAAGGTGAGATCGGAAGTGTTTGGGCAGTAGATAAGAAATCATTTACTGTTGCTTGTAAAGAAGGATCACTTAGAATTAAGAATCTTCAACTTGAAGGCAAGAAAAGAATGGATACATCAGCATTTTTACTAGGATACAAAGTAGAAGTAGGTAACCAATTAGGATAGTAAGCAATAGCTTATGTAATATGTGAGGAATATATGGCAGATAATATTAACTCAAGAGAAATAGCATTAGATATATTAATTGATATAGATAAGAATAATAGGCTTAGTAATTCAGCTATTCAAACAGCACTTAGAAAACATCAATTTTCTAGTAAACAAGATAGAGCATTTATAACTAGAATATGTGAGGGTGTAACTGAATATAGATTGCAATTAGACTATATTATTAATCAATTTTCTAATACTAAAATAAATAAATGCAAACCATTAATAAGAAGTGCTCTTAGAATGGGTGTATATCAAATTAAATATATGGATAGTATACCAGATACAGCAGCTTGTAACGAAACCGTTAAACTTGTTAAGAAAAGAGGATTTTCAAGTTTATCAGGATTTGTAAATGGAGTATTAAGAAATATAGCTAGAAATATTGATAATATAGAATACCCAAATGAAAAATCACAGTCTACGATGTATTTATCTGTAAAGTATTCTATGCCAGAATGGATAGTAGATAAATTAATAAAAGATTATGGTTTTGAAACTGCAAAATCTATATTTGAGGCATCAGTTACAGATAGAGCAACAACAATTAGATGTTGTGAAAATAATATTGAAATAGATAAACTTATTTCTAAACTTGAAGATAGGGGAATAAATGTTTCAAAGGGTCATTATGTAGATAGTGCATTACTTATTAACAATTATGATTATATAAGAAAAGTGCCTGGTTTTTTAGGTGGAGATTTTATTGTTCAAGATGAAAGTTCCATGCTAGTTGGATTAGTGGCTAATCCAAATAAAGATGATTTAATTATAGATGTATGTGCAGCTCCAGGAGGTAAAAGCCTTCATATAGCGGATATATTGAAAAATAGAGGACATATTATTTCTAGAGATATTAGTGAAATTAAGGTTGATTTAATTAGAGAAAATATTGATAGATGTAATTATACAAATATATCATGTGAAGAATATGATGCAACAGTTTTAGATGAATCAATGATTGAAAAGGCTGATATTGTAATTGCAGATTTACCTTGTTCTGGACTTGGTATAATAGGTAAGAAGAATGATATAAAATACCGTTTATCAAAAGAGCAATTAGATGAATTAGTAGTATTACAAAGAAATATATTATCAGTTGTTTCAAAGTATGTTAAACCAGGTGGAACATTAATATATAGTACATGTACCATTAATGTAGATGAGAATATACACAATGCTATGTGGTTTAGAGATAATTTTGATTTTGAATTTGAAAGTATAGAAAAATACTTACCTAGCAATATAGAGAGTGATACTAAAAAAGATGGTTACATATCATTATTACAGGGGAAAGATATGTGTGATGGATTTTTTATTGCTAGATTTAATAAAGATAGTAATAAATAATTTATATTAAGAATAGAGTTTATGTGATGTGGAGGATATCATGGATATTAAATCTATGACATTGCTAGAATTAGAGGAATGGATAATTTCAAAATCAAAACCTAGATTCAGGGCAAAGCAAATATACAAATGGATACATGAAAAGATTGTAAGAGATGTAGAAGATATGAATAACATTCCTAAGGATATTAAAGATTTAATTAAAGAAGAAGGAATGTATAAGGTTAATCAAGTAGAAAGACTAATTTCTAAAGTAGATGGCACAAATAAATTTATATTTCAGTTACATGATGGGAATATAATAGAAAGTGTACTTATGAAATATAAGCATGGTAATTCTGTGTGCATATCATCTCAATCAGGCTGTAGAATGGGTTGTAGATTTTGTGCATCTACCTTGTTAGGACTTACAAGAAATCTAGAAGTTTCTGAAATGTTAGACCAAATATATCACATACAACATATAACTGGTGAAAGAGTATCTAATATAGTGGTTATGGGTACAGGTGAACCTTTAGATAATTATGATAATTTATTAAAATTCATAAAAATTATTTCTGATGAAAATGGTTTGAATATTAGTCAAAGAAATATTACAGTATCAAGCTGTGGTATTGTTCCACAAATATATGAGTTGGCAGATGAGATGTTAGGTATAACATTTGCACTATCACTTCATGCACCAACAGATGAAGAAAGAAAATCACTAATGCCAATTGCAAATAAATATTCTATTGATGAAACTTTAGAGGCATGTAGGTATTATTTTAATAAAACTGGAAGAAGAATAACCTTTGAATATAGTTTAGTAATGGGAGAAAATGATAATAAAGAACAGGCTGAAAAATTAGCAAAACTTATTTCAGGACTTAATTGTCATGTTAATTTAATACCTGTTAATCCAATAAAAGAACGAAATTATAAGCAATCTGATAAGAATTCTGTAGAAAATTTTAAATATATACTTGAAAAATATCGAATAAATGTTACTATAAGAAGAGGTATGGGTAGTGATATTGATGCTGCCTGTGGACAGCTTAGGAAGGCGTATGTGGAAAAATACGTAACGGGAGGAAACTGATGATCTCATATGGAAGAACTGATATAGGCAGAGTTAGGAGTATTAATCAGGACAACATTTTTTTCTCTGATGAATCAGTAGGAAGGCTTCCCAATTTGTATATAGTTGCAGATGGTATGGGAGGGCATAAAGCAGGAGATTTTGCTTCGGATTATGCAGTTAGGAATTTTGTTGAGAAGGTTAAGCAGTGTAAGAGTAGCAATCCAATAACAATAATTAAGAAATGTGTATCAGAAGTTAATCAAGAAATCGTTGAATTAGCTAATAGTAATGAAGAATATCAAGGAATGGGAACAACTTTTGTAGTAGCCATTGTATTAAAAGGTAAGCTATATGTAGCTAATGTAGGCGATAGTAGATTATATATAATGAATAATAAAATTAAGCAAATAACTTTAGACAATTCATTAGTTGAAGAGTTAATAAGAACTGGGCAACTTGAAAGAAGAAAAGGTAGATATCATCCAGAGAAAAATATTATTACTAGAGCAATTGGAGTTGGTGAGGAAGTAGTACTTGATTTCTTTGAAATAATATTAGAACCTGAGGATAGAATACTTATGTGTTCAGATGGTTTGTCAAATATGGTAGATGATGATGAGATTAGAGATATTGTAATGGAACATTCATTACCTAAAGAATCAGTAGAGCAACTAATTAACAGAGCAAATTATTATGGTGGCAAAGACAACATTGGGGTTGTTATAGCTGTTCAGTAAAATAGAGAGGTGTATATATGTTTAATCCAGGAATGATTATTGCAGGGCGTTATGAGATAATGGATGTTGTAGGTTCAGGCGGAATGTCTGTTGTATATAAAGCAAAGTGTCATAAGCTTAATAGATTTGTAGCTATAAAGGTACTTAAGCCTGAATTTAGTGATGATAAAAATTTCGTTACCAAATTTAGAGTGGAAGCACAATCAGCAGCAGGTTTGTCTCATCCAAACATTGTTAATGTTTTTGATGTTGGTGAAGATGAGGGAATATATTTTATAGTAATGGAATTAGTTGAGGGTATTACACTTAAAGAATACATACAAGTTAACGGAAGATTATCAATAGAAAAAGCAATTGATTTTGCTATTCAAATTGCATCAGGTATTGAAGTAGCACATGATAATCACACAATTCATAGAGATATTAAACCTCAAAATATTATTGTATCAAAAAATGGTAGCGTAAAAGTAACTGATTTTGGTATTGCAAGAGCAGCTACATCAAACACAGTAGGTGCAAATGCAATGGGTAGTGTTCATTATATTTCCCCAGAGCAAGCTCGTGGTGGATATAGTGATGAGAGGAGTGATATATACTCATTAGGTATAACTATGTACGAAATGTTAACCGGAAGAGTACCATTTGAAGGAGAAAACAATGTTACAGTAGCACTTATGCAGATTCAAGATGCTATTATACCACCAAGAGAATACTATCCAGAGATTCCTGCGAGTATGGAGAAGATAGTATTAAAATGTACACAAAAGAAACCAGAGAGACGTTATTTAACAGCTAACGCATTAATAGCAGATCTTAAAAGAGTTCAAGCTAATCCAAATGCAGATTTATTAATAGGTACTACAGCACCAATGGATAGTCCTACAGTAATGATGACTGACGAAGAGCTTAAGGCAATAAAAGAGGGCGTTCAAGAGCCACAAGAAGAAGTTCAAGTACCACCAACAGTACAGTCGAGAGAAGTTCAAGATGCAATTAAAGAACTAGATAACTTGTATGGTGACGATGACGACAATGATGACGATTATGATGATGAAGATTTAGAAGACGATTATAGCGATGATAACGATAATAATGAAATTTCAGAAGTAGATCCAAAATTAGAAAGAATTATAAGTATCGCAGGTATTGTTGTAGCTGTAATTATAGCAATATTCTTAATGGTTATGATTGGTAGTTTTGCAGGATGGTTTAAGTTCGGAAATAGGGGCGATGTAGTTGAAGAATCTGGACAGATTGAAATGATAGAGGTTGTAGGATTATCAGAAGAGAAGGCTATTAGTGCTTTAGAAAAAGCAGGTTTTACAGAGGAACAATATAAGATAGAGCATGTTATAAGTGATACTATCGAAATTGGTTATGTTGTATCTCAAAGTGTTCTAAAGGGAGAGATGGTTGGAGCAGAAGATGTTGTTACTATTCAAGTAAGTAGTGGAACAGAAGAAGTTCAAGTACCAGATGTTACAGGTTATTCAGACGAGCAAGCAACAACTTTATTAGAAGAAGCAGGTTTTAAAGTAAAACATGCATATGAATTTAGTGAAGATGTAGAAAAAGATAATGTTATTAAGCAATTACCAGAAGGAAATACAAAAGCTGCAAAAGGTAGTGATGTTACTATTACTGTAAGTAATGGTAAGGAAGTAACAGATTCAGTTGTACCTAATGTATTAGGTAAGACATTGACAGAAGCAGAAACTGCTTTACAACAAGCAGGACTTGGATTAGGTACTACTAATCAAGAATATAGTGATGAATATGAATCAGGAAGAGTTATAAATCAAAGTATTTCTGCCAATACTACAGTTAATAGTGGTACAAAAGTAGATATTACATTAAGTAAGGGACCAGATCCAGCCACAGCAACTCAAGAAGAAACAGTTTCATATAGAGCAACTTTTGCTGGAAGCATTACATCTAATTATGAATGGCAAGAAGGGGATACAGCAGTTGTAAGAATTGTATTTAAGCAAGGTAATGCAACATATGAATTATTAAATGCAGCATATACACAAGCACAATTCCAATCACCTATTGATATTAGTACAATTAGTCCTATGGAAAATCTAGCTACAAATACTGGTAGTATATCTGTTACAGTTACAGTAAATGGTGTAGATGTAACTGCTAGCTTTAGTAACAACGCATCAGTAACATTTGAGAAAGTTACACGATAATGCAAGGTAAAATAATTAAAGGAATAGCAGGCTTTTACTATATTCATATAAATGGAATGGGAATATATGAATGTAAAGCTAAAGGGATATTTAGAAATCAAAAAATAAAACCACTTGTTGGAGACAATGTTACAATTGATATTATTGATGAGGATAATAAGATTGGTAATATTGTAGAAATAAATAAACGTAATAATGAATTAATTAGGCCGGCTGTTGCAAATGTGGATCAAGCATTAATAGTATTTGCAATAGCAGAGCCTGAACCTAATTTTAACCTGTTGGACAAATTTCTAATTTTAATGAATAAGCAACAGGTTAATACTACATTATGCTTTAATAAAACGGATATAGTTAATGAAGAAAAGATTGAAAAGTTGAAAAATATATATTCTAATTGTGGGTATGATATTATATTTATTAGTACCTATGATAATATAGGAATAGATATTATAAAAGAATATATTAGTGATAAAACAACTGTTTTAGCAGGTCCATCGGGAGTAGGAAAATCCTCATTACTTAATATTTTATGTGATGAAAATATTATGGAAACTGGAGAGATTAGTACAAAGATAAAACGTGGAAAACATACCACTAGACATTCAGAAATAATTAATATTGAAGGAAATACCTATATTGTGGATACACCAGGCTTTAGCACTTTATATATTGATGAATTTGATAAAGATGAATTAAAGGATTATTATAATGAATTTCTAAAGTATGAACCTGAATGTAGATTTATAGGTTGCAGACATATTAATGAACCGAATTGTGGAGTTAAGGAAGCTTTAGATAGAGGCGAAATAAGTAAACATAGGTATGATAATTATATTTGCATGTACAATGAACTGAAGGAACAAAGGAGATGGTAATATGAATTATAAACTTTCACCGTCAGTATTAGCAGCAGACTTTTCGAAATTAGGAGAAGAAGTAAAAGCAGTATGTGACGCAGGAGCACAGTATATTCATCTTGATGTAATGGATGGAAGTTTTGTGCCAAATATTTCTTTTGGTGCACCAGTAATAAAACCACTTAGAAAAGTAACTAATAAAATATTTGATGTACATTTAATGATATATGAACCAATTAGATATGTATTAGATTTTTATGAGGCAGGAGCAGATTTAATAACTGTCCACTGGGAAGCTTGTAATGATATTCATAAAACAATTAGATATATTAATGAATTGGGCATTAAATCAGCAGTAGCCATCAATCCAGATACTAATGTTAGATTAATAGAAGAGATTATTGATGAAGTTGATATGGTTTTAGTTATGAGTGTCTATCCAGGTTTTGGCGGACAAAAATTCATTTCAGGATCTATTAATAAGATAAAAGAAGTTAGAGAATTAGCTAATGAATGTGGGTTATATAATCTAGATATTCAAGTTGATGGAGGAATTACACTTGAAAATGTAGAAGATGTAATTAATGCAGGAGCTAATATAATAGTGGCAGGATCTTCAGTGTATAATGGCAATATAGAAAAAAATGTGAAAGCATTTTTGGATAGGATGTAACATGATAAATATTTTGATTGTTACGGGAGGTAGTATTGATACTGCTTGGTTTAGGGACTATATAGCCAATAAATGTTATAATTATATAATTGCAGTTGACAAAGGATTAGAATATTGTCATAAAATTAATATTATGCCAAATATTATAGTTGGAGACAATGATACAGTTAATACTAGTATTTTAGATGAATATCGTAAAAAGGTAGATAAGGTAATTGTTTATCCTCCTGAGAAGGATTATACAGATACACATATATCAGTAACAACAGCATTTGAATATAATCCAGATACAATAACAATAGTAGGAGCTACAGGCACAAGAATAGATCATGTATTAGCTAATATAGGCATGTTGAAATTATGTATTGATAATAATGTTCAAGCATATATAGTAGATAAAAATAATTTAATTACTATGATAGATAGTAATTATAAGATTTTAAGAAGTAACTTGTACGGTAAGTATATATCTTTATTACCGTATAGTGAGCAAGTTATGGGAGTTACTTTAGAAGGCTTTGTTTATCCTTTGTATGATGCAATATTATCAATTGGAAAAAGCATAGGAATAAGTAATGAATTAAAAGAAGATATAGGACATATATCTGTTAAAAGTGGATATTTGATAGTTGTAGAGAGTATGGATTAAACTATACTCTCTATGTGCGTTATATGTTATTTTATATTTTTTAGTGGAATTAATATTAAGAATATGTTAAGATTATTGGTGTATTTTTAAAAATGAGGAGAGAAAAAGATGAGTTCAACAATATGGATTTTGGTTGCATTTGCAGCATATTTAATTGGTATGATTATTGTCGGTGTTATATATATGAAGAAAGCCGATAACGTAGAAAATTATTTTCTAGGAGGAAGAGGACTTAATGCATGGGTAGCGGCTTTGTCAGCACAAGCATCTGATATGAGTGGATGGCTATTGATGGGATTACCTGGTTGCATATATCTATTAGGAATTGGAGAAGCATGGATTGCTATAGGTTTATTTATTGGTACAGTATTGAATTGGTTATTTGTTGCATCAAGACTTAGAAAGTATACAATAAGAGTTGATAATGCAATAACTTTGCCTTCATATTTTGGAAATAGATTTCATGATAAGAAGAGAATATTGTTAACAATATCATCAGTATTTATAGTTATATTTTTCTTAGTATATACAGCATCTGCGTTAACAGCAGGTGGTAAGTTGTTTTCATCAGTATTTAGTATTGATTATAAAATAGCTTTAACAATAGGTGCAGTAGTTATACTTACTTATACTTTTTTAGGTGGATTTCTTGCAGTATGTACAACTGATTTTATTCAAGGAACACTTATGTTAATTGGCTTATTAATAATTCCAATATTGGCATATATATTATTAAAGGGTGAAGGAATAGCATTATTAAATGAATCTGGTGTTGCAGGTGGTGCAAGTTCATACCTTAATATACTACATGATGGTGGAGAACCTGTATCTTTAGTATATGTAATATCAATGCTTGGTTGGGGCTTAGGTTATTTTGGAATGCCTCATATATTAGTAAGATTTATGGCTGTATCTAGTGAAAAGGAAATGAAGAAATCAAAAGTAATAGCAATTGCTTGGGTTGCTTTATCACTTATATTTGCTTGTATAATTGGAATTGTTGGTAGAGCATATTTATATCCTACAATTTTAGGAACAGGAAATGCAGTTTCAGCAGAAAATGTATTTATAGAAATGATTAAGAAGATATTTACAGAAAGCTATGCGTTACCTTTTGTTGGTGGAATATTTTTATGTGGTATATTAGCAGCAATTATGTCTACAGCAGATTCGCAACTTCTAGTTACAGCATCATCAGTGGCAGAAGACATATTTAAAGGTATTATCAAAAAAGATGCAAAAGAAAAATCAGTATTACTTGTTAGTAAGATTACAGTTATAGCAGTTGCTGTAATTGCATATATTATTGCTTTGAATCCAAATAGTAGTGTTATGGGACTTGTATCAAATGCATGGGCTGGATTTGGTGCTACATTTGGTCCTCTAGTATTATTATCATTATATTGGAAGAGAACAAATCTTCCAGGAGCAATTGCTGGAATGGTTTCAGGTGGACTTACTGTTATTATATGGGATTATATACCATTTATAAAAACAGATGCTATTAATGAGGTAACAAATAAGACTGTATATAATACATTAGGAACTCAAACAGGCCTATATTCATTAGTGGTAGGATTTGCAATTAGTTTATTGTTAATTATTGTAGTAAGCTTATTTACTAAGAAACCAAGTGAAGAGATGATTAAGGAATTTGAAGATGTATTATCAGATAATGTAGAATAATCTTTAATATATAATATTATAAAATAAATGGTGTCACACCGATTGTGTGACACCATCTTTTAATATATAAATAGAGAATTTATGAAAAAAATTTATAGTTAAAGTATAAACTGTAATTATGAATAAAGTGTGTACGTTTATCAAACAAATTGAAAACAATAGCGGTAAATAGTGGTATTTACCTATAAACTAAGGAGTTTTATGGATATAAAGATTGTATGTATTGGAAAAATTAAAGAAAAATTCTATATTAATAGTATTATTTATATGACAAAAAAATTAAATAGTAGTAGAGATAAGTTTAGCATTATTCAAATATTAGACGAACCAATTCCTAAAAAATCTGGTAAAGCAATAGAGGATAAGGTTAAAAATATTGAGGGTAGTAAGATGTTATCAAATATTAAAGATGATGAATATGTAATTGGATTATGTATAGATGGAAAAGAAGTTAAGACAAGTGAGCATAAACAAATTGTAAAAAAAGCATATAGCAATGGATATAATAAAATAACTTATGTTATTGGAGGTTCTCTTGGAACAAGTGAAGAGTTAAGAAAGAGAATGAATTATAAATTAAGCTTTTCTAAAATGACACTACCCCACCAACTTATGAGAGTGGTGTTAGTGGAAGAGCTAATGAATGTTTATTTATGATAGGTCTTTCCTATGTTAATCATGTATGCACGATATATTTGCTCATATAATATATTTGTTAATGTAGGAACAGAAATATTAGCATTTGAAATAGTAAGTATATCATCATATCTATTAGGTTCTGCACCTATATAAAAATCTATGGTAGAATTTCCATGAGTAGTTAAATAAGTTATCTTTAAGGCAAAGTCTTCAGATGAAATAGTGTCTGAGGATTTGTTAACAATAATTTTATAGCTAGATTGAGTATCAGAAGCTATAATTTTATTAATATCCTTAGATGTAAATAATTCTATATTGCAATAAGGAGATAGACGTTTTGTGTATTCGTTTATAGCTTGGAGTACGTTAGAGTCAAGTTTGTTTTGGTTTGTGAATATTCTGTATAGCATATAGTTGCCTTTCTAATAAAATATATTGGTAAAATAATAAAATAAAAATATACAAAGTGCTAGTAATAAGCAAATTCATATGTTATACTATAGGCGTGGGAACGGTTGCCCCTTGAGAAAGGGGGAGATGCCTATGAGATATGTTACATATGATGATTTAATCCAAATAGGATTATTTATATTAGCACTTATAGGTCTTGTATACAAGATATGTCATAAGGACAAAAAATAACCACCCCTAGGCAAAGGATTGTGGTTATTTTTTTGACCTATTTGCAAGGGGTACAACCTAGTACCACTTTATAAATATATTTTAAATGATTATCTGAAATATGTCAATATGTATGAGCAAATATGACATATTATAATACAGTGCACCAGACAGGAGTTGAACCTGCGCAAGACGCGGCTCCGGAGGCCACCGCTCTATCCACTGAGCTACTGGTGCATCTAGGTAATTTTACTATATAAAAAAATATATATCAAGAATATTGTTGAAATATTAATGAGTATTTGGTACAATATAATTTGTCGTAAAAACAATTAGGAGGCAAAATTATGAGTAGATTTAACATGTTTGATAGAATAAGAAGAACTCATTTGAAAGATACAAAGATAAAAGTAGGAAATGATTCAATATATATTAACCCAAAGATTAAGCTAATACTTGCATGGTCAGTATTTGCATTATTATGTA
>JAVBSN010000123.1:0-15302 GCA_031547045.1 Lachnospiraceae bacterium | reverse complement strand
CTAGCAAGTGGTGTTGAAGCTTGGGTCTTGCGCAACAGATGTCTGTGAACCATGTCAGGTCGGGAACGAAGCAGCATTAAATAGAATTTTCTGTGTGCCGCGAGGGTGCCTGGGTCGAGCTAACTACTATTGTAACGTCTATGGAATTTTTTTCGAAGCAAATTGCACGGATATTTTTGTACAATTTTATGGATAGATTTAATCAATTTTTAATAGTAATATTATAAGAAAAGTGTTATTATATACTATATGTAAAATTTTTTGGATTTTTGTAAAATAATAACGATTTATATAATAATATAAACCTTTAATAGCAGGTAAGGATTAGGAGCTAATAATATGAATTACGCACAAATTATTGAATATGTAAAAGAACAGACTGCTGTTAATGGCCGTCCACCAAATTATTCATTTAGAAGTAGATTTGAGCACACTATGAGAGTATATAGATGGGCTATTAAGCTACAAGCTAAGGTTGGCGGAGACCTAGAAATTATTGCCTTATCAGCATTGCTTCATGACATTGG
Organism: Lachnospiraceae bacterium; assembly: GCA_031547045.1. GTDB lineage: Bacteria > Bacillota > Clostridia > Lachnospirales > Lachnospiraceae > JAVBSN01. The sequence continues at coordinate 14,775 of JAVBSN010000123.1, read as the reverse complement.
TTGGGACGATGATAGACCACATGGAGATGTTGGCGCAGAGATGGCAGTTGAATACTTGGATAGTATAGGAGTTGATCCTGTTAAGATAGGAAGAATAGGTGAAATTATTAGAAGACATTCAGATAAGGATACGGGGGATGAATTATCAATAGAATGTCAGATAGTTATGGATGCTGATTTATTGGATGAAGTTGGTGCTGTGAGTATATTATGGGACTCTATGGCAACAGCTTGTGAAGATGAAGCAAGTTACAAAAAAGCATACTACAGAATTAAAAACTATCATAGAATTAATAAACCTAAGATTTCAAGATGTAAGACAGAGGCTGCTAGACTAGAATATGACAAGAGAATGAAGACTATTGAGGAGTACTTGTATCAACTAGAGAGGGAGTTATTTTAGTTTTTAGGGAGGTAATTATTTATGAAAGGATTTTTGAAGTTTATTGGTGTGCTTGCAGTTATAGCAGTAATTTTGTATATAGTGTATGCATTTGCTCTGCCAGCAACCCTGAAGGAAGTAGTTGACTATAATTTAACAATGGCTACAGACAAAGAGGCAAAGGAAAAGATAGAATCTATTCAAAATGCAAAACTGGCTTCGTCAGGGCATACTTACAAGGAAATCTTTGAGCCAGCGTCAAAAAATGCTAGATGGGAATACATTAGTGGTGCAGGAATAACTAATGATAAAGTAATATTTAAAGGTGAAGATGTAACTGTTGCCTTTGAAGGAACAGATATTGGTGATGACGTTTATACCAAGAAACCATTAGTAGTAGAATATGAGATAATGGCTAATGGTTCATTTAATATTAAACTTACAATAGACGGTAAAGAAATGTCACAAGATAAGAAGGCTTATATAATAGAATATTTAGCAAAGAAAACTAAATAGATTTGTAATATAAAATAATGGCACCCTAGTATTAGAATAATTATTCTAGTGTTAGGGTGTATTTTTCATATACGGAAGTATAAACAAATTATTTAAAACAAAAGGATGTAAAATTTGCAGAAGTAATTGAAAAAATAGGTCATCTTGATAGAGCAGTGGCTGGTGGTGCAATTCCAGAGATAAAGGACTACGCACCAAAAACAAACAAAAAGACGAAATAAGGTGAATAATATGAATTATATGGGAAAATATAGTTCCCCAATAGGAAAAATAGTTATGGTAAGTGATGGAGAATGCCTTACTGGATTAGTATTTGATAAACAGAAGTATTATGATATAGAAGTTCCGGCAGATTCTATAGAGAGATCTTTGCCTATTTTTGGAATGGTGAGTAAGTGGCTTGACGTATATTTTCAAGGAAAAGAACCAGACTTTATGCCACCTCTGGCTATGGTAGGAAGTGAATTTCGTATGGAAGTATGGGAAGTATTAAAACAGATTCCTTATGGACAAGTTATAACCTATGGAGGTATTGCAAGAAAAATTGCAGAAAAGAGAGGGATTTTAAGAATGTCAGCACAGGCAGTTGGTGGTGCAGTTGGACATAACCCTATTTCTATTATTGTACCATGTCATAGGGTTGTTGGAGAACATGGAAATCTTACAGGATTTGCAGGTGGTATTGATAGGAAAATAGAATTGCTGAAAATCGAAAAATCTTATCAAAGTTCTTTTTATATTCCTAAGAAGGGAACAGCATTGTAATATTAAGAAAAATAAAGTATTAAAACATTAAAATAGGACAGGAAAATTAATTCCTGTCCTTTGCTATTTGTACTTTAAAAGGTATTTATTCATAAGTTTACCTAAAATAAAGAGTACTATGGCTATTACTACATAAGGCAATATATTAGACTGTATAAAGCCAATAAAATTTTGCCCTTCTTCAAAATAATCATAGCCTTCATTTTGGTTTCGATGTATTATCATTTCACATATTGTATAAATAATAATTCCAATTACGCTTACAGATATGCTATTTAGCATAAAGGTGGCACAATATACAAAAGCCATATAAGCAAGATTTATGGCACACAGTTTCATATAGAAAAACCATAGTTCTGGAAACATTCGTGTATATACAAAAAACAGTGGCAATAGTAAAACCGCATACAGTATATATGGGAGAATCAAATCAGCCAGTTTATCCTTGAAAGAAATATATAATACCTCATTTCCAGATTCTTCAACAAAATGATATAAAATAAAAATAATATGCCAAATTGAACATATAGGAACTAAGTATTGGCAAATTGAAACAATGTTATAACGTAACATTTCCATATCCTGAAAATACTGAAAAACAGCATAGTTGGTAATTGGTATAAGAATATATAGAACTAGTAGAGGAATTAGTGCAAATACGCCCATTCCCTTAATTCGATAATATCCACTTAACATATGTCTATATAACCATTTATTTAATCTCATTTTCGTCAAATCCCCTTTAATGCACACAAATATCCATCTTCAATTGTTGGTTTCACTGTTTCTGTGTCCATTGTTTGATTGGTTAAAATTCGAATGATTTCCACGCCATCTACTAGTAGCTCTTTTTCTACATAATATAAATCTTGTTGTAATTCACGAGGAAGTTCATAAACCTTTCCTTCAGCTAGATTTCTAATATCCTCTTGAGTACCAGTGGCAAGAAATATTCCATCTTTCATAACCAGAATCTGATCGCATACAGCTTCAACATCCTCAACAATATGTGTGGACATAATGACTACACTTTCCTTGCCAATTCTTCTAATAATATTCTTAAATCGCATTCTTTCTTCTGGATCTAGCCCCGTTGTTGGCTCATCAAAAATCACTAAATAAGGTTTGTTTAGTAGTGCCTGTGCAATGCCTAATCTACGAATCATGCCACCTGACAATTTACTTCCCTTTTTCTTTTTGCAATTCGATAGGTTGACAAGTTCCAAAACTCGGTCAATTTCCTCTGGAATATTGTCTTTCGACATATGCTTTAGATTTGCAAAATACTGTAGATGTTCCTCCACTGTAAGACCAGGAAATACATTGTTTTTCTGTGGAAGATAACCGATTCTACAACGTTTTTGATTATCACTAGGAGTCTCAAAAAGAATCTCACCTTTATGTGGATATAATTCAAGTATACAGCGTATCAATGTTGTTTTTCCGGCACCATTTTGTCCTAGTAGACCATATACCCCTGTATCAAAAGAGTAGGATAAGTCACAGACTGCCTTTTTCTTGCCAAAATTCTTTGATAAATGTTTTATTTCAATCATTCTATATCACTCCTCATCCTGTTTTGTTTCCATAATACGGTCTAATTCTTCTTGGCCAAGTAGTTCCAAAATAAATTCTTCAAATTCCTCATCTGTAGATGCATCTAGGCTCTGCCATGCTAGAAGTTCATCCCACATTTCCTTTAAACTGGAATAAGTTAAGAATTCTAAGAAATCATCCCCACATTCTCTATACCACATATAAGAGTCTAAAAAGGAGGCTGTAATTTTTTCAATATCTGGTTCTAAGACATCACCCTTTCCTAAAACATCGCCTCTTTCTCGCAAATTTTTTGCAAGTGAAGTCCACCAATAGTTTACAACGAGGGAACCTTGTTGAAGACTATTAGGTTCTCCGTCTGAACTGGTAGGAAGAAGTATAACGGTTTTTTTCTCAGTATCTGTCCATATATTTGCTAAGTGGTCTAGAACATAATCAGCATCATCTTTTGCCATATCTGAAGTCGGATCACATAATTTATATAGATATGGATATATGCAATGTATTCCGTTTTCCAGTACTGTCTCTCGCATAAATCCACTGACCAATGTAACTCCATAGCTATCACCTACAAAATGGTTTTTCTCAACCTGTTCCAAATCGGAATATACAGTAGAATAAGCATTTACATATATATCAAAGGAAACGGCTTCTTCCAATTGATTATCTATATATGTATAGTCTTGATAAATAAGCCGATAACCTGGAATTGGATAGTAGGCAAACCAACCAGGTAGATTAATCATCTTGGAATTGGCATAGAAATTTGCCAAACCACCCTTATAATTCACGCAAATACTTTTTAAAGTATCTGATTGATTATATACTACTAAATAATCACCATCTCGTTCATAGGGTAATGATATTCCATTTTCATCCGTCACCGATTCTATATTATATAAATGATATAGGGTCATCTTATATTCTGGAAGATTTTTATCAGCAGGGTATATGGAGACAGATGCGTCCATAATTCGGCCCATATTAAGCGTCATTTCATAATTTGTTACTACAAAACCATCTTCTTCCTTGCCTGTAACAGTTTTGTCAATTATGTATACCATTTGATCATAAAAATAAGAGTCTGACTCGCCATAGGATTCATTTCCACTATAGAAGCTGGTAGGTAGATGCAAATAGGTAAAATTCAATACTATAAGCGTTGCTAAAGCAGGGATTATCCATTTCTTATGCTTTATTTTACTATAAAGCAGTAGTCCAAGAGAAAATATTAAAATCCAAAAAAGGGTTCGTGCAGTAATTGACAAATTCACTGGAAGTAATGATCCTGGAAACCATGAATATAGCCCTTCAGGGTTAATTATAAATACTTTGTATAGGTCATATATGTTCCTATACAGCATTGAAAGATAACTTATTTCTGAAGTTGCAATTGGACTTACTAAGCAAGTAAATATAATAATAAATATGTATCCTAATAATTTCCCTACAGTTCGAGACAGTAGCCACGCTAGTAAAACTGCTACAATTCCATTTAAAATAATATACAGAAAAACAAGCCTACATAGATAGAAAAACAATTCTACCGTAAGAGTATCTGCAATATAAAATCCAAATATAAAGAATATCAGAAATATTAATGCAGAAAAGAGAATCAATTGCAACATGACAAATGCTTGAACAAAATCAGACCTTGCATAACCATCACTTATTTTAATAATATCTAATAATTCAGCATTAGGTACCTCTCGGAAGTAATCATATGCTAGAAAAATAATTAGTATAAAATAGTATATAAAGCTATATACTTGATACATCCAGAAATCAGTATATCCATATGTGACAATATCTTTAATAACACCTGTTCTGGCAAAAATCCATATGTGATATATTAATCCGCCCAGTATTAAAATTAGCAGTATTATTTTGCGAACATTACTCTTAAAGAATAGTTTTTCCTGTAACTTTAACATGTAAAGCCTCCTTTATGTATATTATATAGCAATATTTAGTAAATCTTTCCAGTGCCGGAGCAGTTCTTTACTGCTACATTAACATTCCAGCCAGTTAATTTAACACTATTATAGTTATAAGATCTAGTAAGTGTTTGGGTTCCGCTGCCACCAACATTATATACAGCACTGCTTAAGGTAGGATAAGTAGTTCCATATAAGCTGTTTTTTCCATATCCTTGAAATTTAATTGGATACTTAGAGGCTGACGTTACTTTACAGCTCATTTTACTTGCACTAACAAGTTCATAACTAGATTGTACACTCTTTACAGATGATGTTAAAGTTGCTGAAACACTACTAGCAGCGCTAGCATTAACTGAAAACATCATAATTGCTATTAAGACTAATGTTATAATTGCATTTCTTTTTTTCATTATTATCACCCAACCAGGGAAATTGTCCCTGTCCTTTATAGTTTGTTATGTTGATAAGTTCTTGATAACAGATAACTATACAAGTTGTAATTCATACTTGCAAATTACGACATATATGTTACAATAATGTTGTTTTACTGGCTTTCTATCATATTCGATGCTCTCAAAAGTTCAGAATGATAGAAAGCCTTTTAAAATTTGATATATTCTCATAATACCACCTCCTCATTTAAATTTTTTAATAAGTATCCTTTTGTAGAAAAGAATAACCCTATATTTTTATCTTTCCATAAAATGTTAAAAATGTCAAGAAATATTAGCTCAAAGTTTTGTTGATTTTCCTCGAATTTTCAATGGATTGTTGCCATAAAATCAGGCGAATTTTGTGGCTTGAATTTAGATAGAGAAATATATTAATTGACAATAAAAAAGTGGGAGTCCATGTTGTGAAATCCCACGTTGTTGTTATTTAATAATATCATTAATTAGATTCATTATAATATCTATAGAATTAGAACTTTGGCTCTTTGCCATAGTGTCTTTATATTGAGACCTATTATCATATACATGATTAACTGCTTCTAACAAAGTATCTGTAGAAAGGTTTTCTTCTTGTATAACATAACTAAATCCTTGCTTTTCAAAAGATTCGGCATTAAGAATCTGGTCACCTCTACTTGCAGCAGCAGATAAAGGAATTAGTATATTAGGTTTCTTAAGAGCAAGAAGTTCGCAAATTGCATTTGCACCAGCCCTTGATATAACAATATCGGCAGCAGCTAGAAGACCACTAAGTTCTTTTTTTATATATTCAAATTGTGCATATCCAGTAGTATCTTTAAGGGAATCATCAATATTGCCTTTGCCACATAAATGAATAATTTGAAAACTCTTTAGTAATTTATCTAAACTATTTCTAATAGCATTATTAATTGCTACACTACCTGAACTTCCACCAACAATAAGTAATACTGGTTTATCTAAATTGAAACCACAAAATGATAGACCCAGTGCAGCATCACCTTGAAATAATTCTTTTCGTATGGGAGTGCCGGTAACTACGCCCTTGCCTGCTGGTAAATGTTCCATTGCTTCTGGAAAGTTACAACATATCTTAGTAGCACTAGGAATACATAATTTATTTGCAAGACCAGGGGTCATATCAGATTCATGTATAATGGCAGGAACTTTTCTTGATTTTGCAGCCATAACAACAGGAACAGTAACAAATCCACCTTTTGAAAATACAATATCAGGTTTAAGGCTTTTAATAAGTCGATTAGCTTCTGAATAACCTTTAATAACTCTAGCAGGGTCAGAGAAATTCTTAAAGTCAAAATACCTTCTAAGCTTACCTGAAGATATACCATGATAAGGAATACGAAGATCCTCGATTAATTTTTTCTCCATACCTTCATACGAACCAATATAGTGTATGTCAAAACCTGCATCCTTTAATGCTGGAATCAGTGCCATATTTGGCGTAACGTGGCCTGCTGTTCCACCACCAGTAAGTATTATTCTTTTCATAATGTATCCCCCAGTTATATTATATTTGCCTTTAAAGCTTTTGCTAATTGGTCAGGGCATGAAGTACCTCTAAAACCACAGTTTAATCCTTCTAATCTAGAAATAGCTTCATTAACATCCATTCCCTCTACAAGTACGGCAACACCTTGAGAGTTGCCATTACAGCCACCCCAAAATTTTACGCCAGTAACCTTGCCATCTACAATATCAAAATCAATTTTCTGTGCACAAACACCAGATGTTTTATATGTCATTATAATGCCCTCTTTCATTTATAAATATTTATATGTAATCACTAAAGCACCTCGCTAAGTGCTTCGGGAAACACCACAGTCACTAAGTTTGAAAATATCAAACCAAGTGTCTGGGTGTACATTCACACTAAGTTCGTGCATAGCTTCACTCGCATTTATTAAGTATTTCGGGTAACACCACAGTCACTAAGTTTGAAAATACCAAACCAAGTGTCTGGGTGTGCATTCACACTAAGTTCGTGCATAGCTTCACTCGCATTTATTAAGTATTTCGGGAAACACCACAGTCACTAAGTTTGAAAATACCAAACCAAGTGTCTGGGTGTACATTCACACTAAGTTCGTGTGAAACCTCACTAAGTGTTCATAGTATATCATATAATTCCGACGAAAAACAGTTTATTAGCAGATAATATGTCCTACGAATTGTATTGAAATAAAATAGGCACATTAGATATAATAATGTAAAAATAAGGAATAATACAAATTCGGAAATGGAGATGCTAATTATGTGGGACTTTTTTAAAGAACAAAGTATATTTGTATATATTATAGGAGCTATCGGAATTATTACAGCTTTAGAAAGAATTATTGTACATAGTATTATATCTAGGTTAGCCAAGGCAGCAGAAAATATGGGGTTGTCGGATAAAAAATTATTAAAAAATATAAAGGCAAAATTTGAAACCTGCTTTAATTTGAATAAGAAAGTTAATAACATTGATGTATTAGTGGACAAGTATATAGAAAAACACAAAATACTTGGATTTACAATTGATGTATGGGAAAAATTTAATATTGAAGGTATTATAGCAATTGCAGGTTGTTGTGCAGCTTCATTATATGTAGCCTTTGTTGCAAATTATAGTACAGGGCAAGTACAGGGAATATTCATAGTGACCTGTGCGTCTATGATAGTACTAATCACCACAGAAAATATGTTGAGATTAAAAGATAAAAAAGATGTATTGGTTATTAATATAACCGATTACTTAGAGAATTATTACATAAATCGTCTGGAGTCTACAGGGGAATTGCTAAATGAGGAACAGACCACTGATAGTGAAGAAAGTATAAAATATTTGGTTAAATGTATTAGTGAAATAGCAGCGAGTACAAGTGAACCAGTAAATCAAATAGATGTTATTGAAAATCAAAGTATACTAACACCAAGTGAAGAGCAGTTTATTGAGGATATGTTACAGGAGTTTTTTGCAGAATAAAAATTTAATACACTTTTTGATATTATATTGAAAAAAAGGCATACAATGTATAAATGTTAATAAGGAGCATATAGAATGAAAAAAATATGTATATACATATTATGCCTTTTTCTTTTAGTAACAGTAACCGCTTGTTATGACAAAAAGGAGGGTGAGAAGGACAATATAACAGAAAATAGTGAGGCCGTAGTAGAGGATTGCACAGACGATACAACTGAGGCACCTACTACGGCCATTAGTGATTATAATATATATTCTAATGAATTAAATTCATGGTGGATTAAGAGAAATACAGAACATGGTCCATCAGGAGCCCAAGATAAAATCGATCTTTCTCAATATGAGGCCTATTATGTAAATCCAACAGCAGAGGATAAGGTAATATATTTAACTTTCGATTGTGGATATGAAAATGGATATACAGAATGTATATTGGATACATTAAGAAGACATAATGCTACAGCAGCATTTTTTGTTACTCAAACTTATATAAGAGATGATACGGATTTGGTTAAGCGTATGAAGGAAGAGGGTCATATGGTATGTAATCATACAATAACCCATCCAAGTCTGCCTAGTAAAAGCATAGATGATATTAGAAATGAAATAGATGGCTGTGATAATTATATGTTTGAAGCAACAGGATATAAAATGGATAAATATTTAAGACCACCTAAAGGTGAATATAGTGAAAGGACATTACAGTTGACCAAAGATATGGGGTATAAAACTGTATTTTGGAGTATCACATATTTAGACTATGACGTAAAGAATCAGCCAAGTAAAGAACATGTTGTACAGCATTTTGAAAAATATTATCACCCAGGGGCTATAACACTACTCCATAATGTATCATCTGCAAATGCTTCAGCTTTAGATGAAGTTTTAAGTTTATTAGAAAAAGAAGGGTATAGATTTGGTTCATTGGATGAATTATCCTATTAATTCCTATTAAATATAATAAATAAGCATTGATATTATCAAATCTATTTGATAAAATGAAAAATGTATTTGTTTTAACATAAGAGATATTTAATATGAGGAGAGATAAAAAATGAGTAAAAATATAAGTTTCGAATATACTAATGCAAGTTTTATGTTTTCAGATGCAGATATGTCTGCAATGAAAGATAAAGTAAAGTCAGCTAAAAAAGTATTATTAGAGAAGACTGGTGAGGGAAATGACTTTTTAGGTTGGATTGATCTTCCAGTAGATTATGATAAAGAAGAGTTTGCTAGAATGAAGGAAGCAGCTAAGAAAATTCAAGACGATTCAGAAGTATTAATCGTAATTGGTATTGGTGGTTCATACTTAGGCGCTAGAGCGGCTATTGAAGCATTAAGACATAGCTTCTACAATGTAGTAGACAAGAATGTTAGAAAAACTCCTGAAATATATTATGCAGGTAACAATATAAGTAGCACATACCTACAACATCTTATTGAAGCAGTAGGTGACAAGGATTTCTCTGTTAATATAATTTCAAAGTCTGGTACAACAACAGAGCCAGCAATAGCATTTAGAGTATTTAAGAAAATGCTTATTGAGAAATATGGTAAAGAGGAAGCAGCAAAGAGAATATATGCAACAACGGATAAAGAAAAGGGAGCTCTTAAAAACCTTGCAACAGCAGAAGGTTATGAAAGTTTTGTAGTACCTGATGATATTGGTGGACGTTTCTCGGTTCTTACAGCAGTAGGTTTACTTCCTATAGCAGTAAGTGGTGCTGACATTGACAAGTTAATGGAAGGTGCGGCATCGGCAAGAGAGATGTACTTAGATGCAGATTTTGATAATAATGATTCTATGAAATATGCAGCAGTTCGTAATTTATTACATGAAAAAGGTTTAGGAATGGAAATCGTTGTTAACTATGAGCCTTCATTACATTTTGTTGCAGAATGGTGGAAACAATTATTTGGAGAGAGCGAAGGAAAAGATGGAAAGGGTATATTCCCTACAGCAGTAGATTTTACAACTGATCTTCATTCATTAGGACAATTTATTCAAGAAGGAACTAAGAATCATTTTGAGACACTTATTAATGTTGAAAGTCCAAAATGTGAGATGATATTAGAAGAAGAGGCAGTAGACTTAGATGGTCTTAACTATTTAGCTGGAAAGACTGTTGACTTTATAAATAAGAGTGCCATGAATGGAACAATAATTGCTCATGTAGATGGAAATGTTCCTAACATGAAGATAAATATGCCAGAAATTAATGAGTTTTATTTAGGACAATTAATGTATTTCTTTGAATTTGCATGTGGTATGAGTGGATATGTATTAGGTGTTAATCCATTTAATCAACCAGGTGTAGAAAGCTACAAGAAGAATATGTTTGCATTACTTGGTAAAGCTGGATATGAAAAAGAAAGAGAAGAGTTAATGGCTCGTCTTAACAAATAAATATAATGTAAAGAGGCCATTGCGAAAGTGATGGCCTTTTTTAAAAGCCATGTATAGAAATATAGGAGGATAATCTAGATGAAAATAGTTTCGTTAGAGGCAGGTTCTGTTGGTAAGGATATGTCATTTGACTGTTATAAAAAGTACGGAGAGTTAGTAGTATATGATGGAACCTTACAAGAGGAAGTTGGAGATAGACTGGCAGATGCAGATATAGCCATAATAAATAAAAGTCTTATAAATGAAGAAGTGCTTAATAAGGCTAAGAATTTAAAATTAGTATGTTTAACAGCAACAGGCTATAACAATATAGATATTGAGGCATGTAAAAGTCATGGAGTGGTAGCTTCGAATGTAATTGATTATTCAACACCTATAGTTGCTCAACATACATTTGCAATGTTATTAAGTGTCTATGGGCATCTTAATCATTATGACCAATATGTAAAAGATGGAAAATATGCAGAAGGACAGTCTTTTACATATATTAATCGACCATTTAGTGAATTAGCAGGAAAGAGATATGGAATTGTAGGCTTAGGTAATATAGGAAGAAAAGTTGCAGAGATTGCAACTGCATTTGGATGCGAAGTTGTGTACTATTCAGCTTCTGGAAAAACATATGATGTTCCGTATAAACAAGTAGATTTTGGGGAATTAGTAACAACTAGTGATGTTATATCACTTCATTGTCCACTTAATGAAAATACTCAATATTTGTTCACATTAGATACATTTAGAAAAATGAAAGATAGTGCTATTATAATAAATGTAGCTAGAGGTGCTGTTATTAAAGAAGAGGATTTAGTTAAAGCAATAGAGGATAAATTAATTGCAGGGGCAGGAATTGATGTATATGAAAAAGAGCCATTTCCAGCTAATAGCCCAATGTTTAGATTAAAGGATTATGAAAATGTAATATTAACGCCCCATATTGGTTGGGGAAGTGTAGAGGCTAGGCAAAGATGTTTAGATGAAATATGTATTAATATAGAAAAATTCTTAAAGGGAACACCAAGAAATAATGTTACTATTTAAAAATATTTGTAATTGTGTTACAATATTGGCATCTATCGAATTGTTTTGAAATTAGATTGCACTAGGTATTTAATTAGGCAGGGAGAGCAACAAATGAACGAAAAAGTAATGCTAAAAAGGGAAATAGAGAAATATTTAAGAATACCATTTATTCTATTTATTGTATTAGTAGTTATGAATGGGGCAATATATTTTATTGATACATCATCAGCAATTATTATATCTATTTTTTTGGTATTGTATCTTCTTATTGTTGTGCTTGTATATGTACATTTTAAGCCAAATATAACTACGGCGCTGTTGGGATTTGCTTTTGAACATGGAAAGATACAAAAAGAATTACTTAAAGAATTAGCTATTCCTTATGCCATTATGGATATAGATGGTAAGTTATTGTGGGGTAATAAAGCATTTCACAAAGCTCTTGGTGGAGAAAGAGTGTTTAGGGCTAAGAGAAATGTTTGCAATATATTCCCTGATATTACTAAGGAATTAATTCCCATAGATGAAGAAGAATCAGTAATTAGTTTGAATTATGAAGACTCTTATTTTATGGTTCAGATGAAGAGAGTTAACTTTCAAGAAGATTTCGGTGATGCAGAAGAAGAAATTAATGAAAACGATTTACTTATAGCAATATATTTATTTGATGAAACAGAGTTGCAGAAATATATTATTGCTAATAAAGAGCAGAAATTAGTATGTGGTTTATTATATATTGATAACTATGATGAAGCCCTAGAGTGCCTTGAAGATGTTAGACGTTCATTGCTTACAGCATTAATTGACAGAAAAGTTAATAAGTATATGCAGAATATAGACGCTATTGTCAAGAAAATTGAAAAGGACAAATTCCTTTTTGTATTTCAACAAAAGAGCCTTACACAACTTCAAAATACTAAGTTTTCAATATTAGATGAAGTAAGAACAATAAATATTGGTAATGAAATATCAGTTACCCTTAGTATTGGTATAGGTGCAGAAGCAGATAAATTTGATGATTGTTATGATTATGCACGTATGGCGATGGATCTTGCTCTTGGTAGAGGTGGAGATCAAGCGGTTGTTAAGATGGGTGAGAGAATCTTCTACTATGGAGGTAAATCTCAAGGTATAGAAAAGAGTACAAGAGTTAAAGCAAGAGTTAAGGCTCATGCCCTTAGGGAAATGCTTGAAACCAAAGAAAAAGTTATTGTTATGGGACATAAACTTCCTGATGTAGATTCTTTAGGTGCAGCAATTGGTATTTATAGATTAGCAATGGCAATGAATAAGAAGGCTCATATAGTTATTAATGAGGCAACAATATCAATCAGACCAGTAATAAATAATTTCTTAGGAAATAGTATATATGGCAATGATTTATTCTATACAAGCGACCAAGCAATAGAGGCTATGGATAATAGCACGATGTTAGTGGTAGTAGATGTTAATAGACCAAGTTATACAGAGTGTGAAGACTTATTATCCCTTACAAAATCTATAGTTGTATTAGATCACCATAGACAAAGCAATGAGATAATTGATAATGCAATTTTATCATATATTGAGCCAAATGCATCATCAGCATGTGAAATGGTTGCGGAGATATTACAGTATATTGTTGATAGTCCAAAGCTAAGACCGATAGAGGCAGATGCAATGTATGCAGGTATATTGGTTGATACGGATAATTTTGTTACGAAAACAGGTGTTAGAACATTTGAGGCGGCATCTTACCTTAGAAAAAGTGGTGCTGATGTAGTTCGTGTTCGTAAGATGTTTAGAAGTGATATGGATTCTCATAAACTAAGAGCAAAATGTATTGCTAATGTAGAGATGTATTTAGACTCATTTGCAATATCTATTTTACCAAAAGAGATTATAGATAGTCCTACAGTAGAAGCGGCAAAGGTTGCTAATGAATTATTAGGAATAGACGGAGTAAGGGCATCATTTGTACTTTCATTTGTTAATGAACAAGTATATATTAGTGCAAGGTCTATAGATGATGTAAATGTACAGATAATAATGGAGCGTTTAGGTGGCGGTGGTCATGCAAATGTTGCGGGAACACAATTAAAAGATTGTACAGTAAATGAAGCAGTATTGCTTGTGAAAGATTTATTACTTACAATGACTACGGAAGGAGATATATAGATGGAAGTTATATTATTACAAGATGTTAAAAGTCTTGGCAAAAAAGGTGATAAAGTTAAAGTAAATGATGGTTATGCAAGAAATTTTATATTACCAAAGAAATTAGGAATAGAAGCAACTAACAAGAACCTTAATGAATTAAAGCTTCAAAATCAACATACTGAAAAAGTAGCTGCTGAGAACTTAGCTCAATCAAAGGAGTTAGCGGCTAGGATTGAAGAGGGAGAAGTTAAACTAACTCTTAAAGTTGGTGAAGGTGGAAGAACATTTGGATCTATATCATCAAAAGAAGTAGCAGAAGCTGTTAAGAAACAATTAGGATATGATATAGATAAGAAAAAGATACAGATTAAAGATGGAATTAAATCACTAGGAACACATGAAGTATCAGTGAAGTTACATCCACAAGTTACAGCTAAGTTAAAGGTAAAAGTTACAGAGGAATAATGAATTTGTAGGATATGCTACAATTCATGGAGGCAAAGATGGAAAATAATGAGGCAATCATAAAGAAAGAACAACCTTATAATGAAATGGCAGAGCAATCTGTTATTGGAGCTATGCTTCTAGATAGAGATGTAATTGGAGATGTAGCAGATATACTTAATAAG
>JAVBSN010000021.1:0-18353 GCA_031547045.1 Lachnospiraceae bacterium | reverse complement strand
ATTGAAGAATATGGTCTTGAGCCATTTATAGATAAATGTAAAGAATCAGTATGGAAATACAAAGGTATGTGGGAAGAGTTTTCAGGTAAGGTTGGTTTCTGGGCTGATATGGACGATCCATATGTAACATATCATAATGACTTTATTGAGTCAGAGTGGTGGGCTCTTAAGAAAATATGGGATAAAGATTTATTATACAAAGGATTCAAGATTGTACCTTATTGTCCGCGTTGTGGAACTCCTTTATCAAGCCATGAGGTAGCTCAAGGATATAAGGATGTCAAAGAAAAATCAGCAGTAGTAAGATTTAAAGTAAAAGGTGAGGATGCATATATCCTAGCATGGACAACTACACCTTGGACACTTCCATCAAACGTAGCTTTATGTGTAAATCCTGTTGAAGCATATGTGAAAGTAAAGGGTTCAGATGGATTTACTTATTACATGGCAGAAGCATTAGTGGAGAAAGTATTAGGCGAAGGTTCTGAAATATTAGAGACTTATGTAGGTAAGGATTTAGAATACAAAGAATATGAGCCATTATTTGATTTTGCAACAGATATATGCGCAAAACAAAATAAAAGATCACATTTTGTAACTTGTGATTCATATGTAACATTATCAGACGGTACTGGTGTAGTTCATATTGCACCTGCATTTGGTGAAGATGATGCACAAGTAGGAAGAAATTATGACCTTCCATTTGTACAATTAGTAGATGCAAAAGGTGAGATGACTAAAGAAACAGATTGGGAAGGCACATTCTGTAAAGATGCAGATAAATTAATCTTAGTTGCATTAGAAGAAGCAGGACTATTATTTGATGCACCAAAATTTGAACATAGTTATCCTCATTGTTGGAGATGTGATACTCCACTTATTTACTATGCTCGTGATTCTTGGTTTGTTAAGATGACAGCGGTTAAAGATGATTTAATTAAGAATAATAACAAAGTAAACTGGATTCCTGAAAGCATTGGAAAAGGTCGTTTTGGCGATTGGTTAGAAAATGTACAAGATTGGGGTATTAGCCGTAATCGTTATTGGGGAACGCCTCTTAATATATGGGAATGTGAATGTGGACATAGACATTCAATTGGTTCAATTGAAGAACTTAAGAGTCTAAGCAATAATTGTCCAGAAGATATAGAATTACATCGCCCATTTATTGATGCAGTTACTTTCCCTTGTGAGAAATGTAATGGTGAAATGAAGAGAGTACCAGAAGTAATTGACTGTTGGTTTGACTCAGGAGCAATGCCATTTGCACAATGGCACTATCCATTTGAAAATAAAGAAATATTTGAAGAGAATTTCCCAGCAAACTTTATCAGTGAAGCTGTTGACCAAACAAGAGGATGGTTCTATTCATTAATGGCTATATCTACACTTATATTTGATGAAGCTCCATATAAGAATGTAATTGTACTTGGACATGTTCAAGATAAAGACGGACAGAAAATGTCTAAGTCAAAAGGAAATTCAGTAGATCCTATGAATGCACTTAATAAATATGGTGCAGATGCTATTAGATGGTACTTCTATATTAATTCAGCTCCTTGGTTACCAAACCGTTTCCATGAAGATGCAGTAGTTGAGGGTCAACGTAAATTCATGGGTACACTATGGAATACTTATGCATTCTATGTGCTATATGCAAATATAGATGAATTTGATCCTACAAAATATTCATTAGACTATGACAAACTTCCAGTAATGGATAAATGGTTACTTTCTAAGTTAAACACAGTTGTTAAAGATGTTGATTATAACTTAGGAAACTATAGAATCCCAGAAGCAGCAAGAGCAATGAGCGAATTTGTAGATGATATGAGTAACTGGTATGTAAGAAGAAGCCGTGAGCGTTTCTGGGCAAAGGATATGCCACAAGATAAGATAAATGCTTACATGACTTTATACACAGCATTAGTTACATTAGTAAAGACTGCAGCGCCTATGATTCCATTTATGGCAGAGGATATATATCAAAACCTTGTAATCAGCGTAGATAAGTCTGCACTTAAGAGTATACATTTATGTGACTTCCCGGTTCCTGTAGAGGAATATATAGATTCTGAATTAGAAGCATCAATGGATCAAGTATTAAAAATAGTAGTTCTTGGTCGTGCAGCTAGAAATGGTGCAAACATTAAGAATCGTCAACCTATTGGAACAATGTATGTAAAATCAGAGAAAGAATTATCAGAATTCTTTGTTGAGATTATAGAAGAAGAGCTTAATATTAAAGATGTTATATTTAAAGATGATGTTGCAGGATTTACTTCATATAGCTTCAAACCTCAATTAAAGACAGTTGGACCTAAGTATGGAAAACAATTAGGTGGAATTAGAGAATACCTATCTAATGTAGATGGAAATACTGCAATGGCTGAATTAAAATCTAATGGAGCAATCAAATTCGATGTAAATGGTGCAGAAGTAGCATTAGCAGAAGAAGACTTACTTATTGAAGTGGCTCAAATGGATGGATTTGCATCAGAGGCAGACAATAATGTTACAGTAGTACTTGATACTAATCTAACAGAAGAATTAATTGAAGAAGGCTTTGTTAGAGAGATTATATCTAAGATTCAGACAATGAGAAAAGAAGCTGGATTTGATGTAACAGATAAGATTGTTTTATATGTTGATAATAATGATAAAATATTTGCTATTCTAGAAAATAATGCAGATGAGATTAAAAATGATGTACTTGCAGAAGTTATTATGCTAGGAGAAGTAAAAGGATTTTCTAAAGAATGGAACATTAATGGTGAGAAAGTAATCATGGGTGTTACTAAGGCAGATATATAATTAGACCTTTTTCGACAACGAAGTGTAGAATTATTACATTAAAATATACGAAATGTTACAACTATACACAAAAATAAAAAATAATAAGTATAATGCAAATGTGAGCAAGGTAGTTCATATATACATTAAATAATATTAGTATATGTAACGTAATATATTCATTAAATGAAAATAGGTTTAAGTGGGGATTAAATATATTTTATGATGGTATGAACGAACGTGCATAAAGAGGGCATTATTCACTATGATGAATAATATTATATTATCATAATACTGGTATTGCTTGGAAAATAAGAAGCTGTTTATTGGCTTCTTATTTTTTGTTAAGAAAATTATAAGTTGCAACTTGATAATAAAGGTGCTAAAATACATTTCGATTGAAAAATGCTAAGGTGTGTTCTTTATGAAAGAGGTAATAACGTGAAGAAAAATAAAAAATTAGATAATCAAAATCAAGTTGAAGAAAATGTAGAAACTATAGAGGTTGTAGAAGACCAACAGACAGAAATGGCTGACGCATTAACAGAAAACATAGAAGAAGATTATGAAGATGAAGAAAGTGGCCTGGAAAAGTTCTTAGAAAAGGCAAAACAATTTGTTAAAAAACAGAGAATTAAAGCAGTTAAGAAGCAAGCAGCAGTAGCAAAGATGGGTAAAGTAGGAAAATTCTTTATGAAGATAAATGAAGAACCAATACTAGCCTGTGTCGTAATGGCAATTGCAACCACTATAATAATAGAAGCTTTAAGTAGAAGGACAATAGGTGGTGCATTACTATTTATTGTACATAGCCCTCTTATATTTTTATTAGATATATTAATAATTTTATTTACATTGCTATTATCTCTATTAGTTAGAAAAAGATTATTTGCAATATCTCTAATATCTATTGTATGGTTAGCCCTAGGAACAGTTAACTATTGTATGTTAAGTTATAGAACCACACCATTTTCATGGATAGATATTAAACTTCTAAAATCAGTTGGAAGTATTATGAGTCAATATTTAAATATAATAGAATTTGTATTAATAATAATTGTAGCAATCTTGCTTGTGATAGGAGTCATAACTCTATGGGTTAGAATTCCTAAAATGAAGAAAAAGGTTAAATATTTTAAAGCAGTGGCATTAATAGCTACAACATTTGTTGTTGCCTATAGTCTTGATAAAATAGAAGTAAAAGCAGGAATAATAGATTTAGATCTAGGAAATATAGCCTATACATATGATCAATGTGGATTTAGTTATTGTTTCCTTAATAGTATTGTAAATGTTGGTATTGATAAGCCTTATAATTATTCTGAAGATCTAATGACAGAACTTAAAACAGATCTTCAAGATTTAGACAAAAGAGCAGCTTTAGATAGACCTAATATAATTTTTGTTCAATTAGAATCATTTTATGATGTTACAAGAATGGCAGATTATACATACTCTGAAAATCCAGTACCTAATTGGCAGAAATTAAGAGAAGAATATAGTTCAGGATATATGACAGTTCCGTCTATTGGAGCAGGTACTGCTAATACAGAATTTGAAGTTATTACAGGAATGAGTCTTGATTATTTTGGATTCTGTGAATACCCATACAAGACAATTCTTAAAGATAATAACTGTGAAAGTATATGTTATAATCTACAAGAATTAGGATATACAAATCATGTAATACATAATAATCGTGGTAATTTCTATAGCAGAAATAAAGTATTTCCTAGACTAGGATTTAACAATTTTGTTTCGTTAGAATATATGCAAGACCCAGAATATAATGCAAATGATTGGGTAAAAGATGATATTTTAATTGATGAAATAATAGATACAATGAAATCTACAGACAATCAAGACTTTATATATACTATAACAGTACAATGTCATGGTAAATATCCAGAAGAAGTAATAGATGATACACAAACTATTACTATGGAAGGTGAAGAAGATGTAGCTATAAAAAATCAATTTGAGTATTACATAAATCAAATAAAAGAAGAAGACCAGTTTATAAAAGATTTAACAGATGCATTAAATGCATTTGATGAAGAAGTTGTAGTGGTAATGTATGGAGATCATCTTCCAACATTTGAAATGACTAATGATGACTTATCTTCAGGAACATTATATCAAACAGAATATGTACTATGGTCTAACTTTGATATGGATGTAGTTAAAGAAGACTATAATACATTTCAAATTGGATCAGTTGTATTAGGTAGATTAGGATTTGACAATGGCGCACTTACAAAACTTCATCAAAACTATATGTATTCAGATGATTATGAAGAAAAATTAGATTTGTTGCAATATGATATGTTGTATGGAAAGAAATATGTATATGATGGACATACGCCATATACTAAGACCGCGTTACATATGGGTAAACCTAATAGTGATGCTTATATAGATGCAGTAACCATTTTAGAACAAGATGTATATGTTCACGGTGATAATTTCAATGAATGGAGTTGCGTTTATGTAAATGGTACAAAAAAAGAAACAGAATTTGACAATTCTCAAAATTTAATTGTGAAAGATTGTGAATTAAAAGAGGGAGATAGAGTAATTGTTAAGCAATTAGCTGGTGGAACATCCTCTTTAAGCAAGACAGAAGAATATATTTACTAAAAATAGTAAACAGGCAGAATATTTGTGTATTCTGCCTGTTTTGCTATTGTTTAAAATAATTAATTCTGATAGAATGAAAATTGTGAGATTTTATATATGAGGAGTCATTATATGAAAAAGAAAAAGTTTGATAAAGAAGCTTTCAAAAAAGAGGTTATCTCTAATGTAAAGACTTTATATCGTAAAACTATCGATGAAGCTACACAACAACAAATATTTCAGGCAGTATCATTTGCTATAAAGGATACTATAATTGATCAATGGATTGCTACTCACAAAGAGTATGAGAAACAAAACGTAAAGACAGTATATTATTTATCTATGGAATTCCTTATGGGAAGAGCGTTAGGTAATAATTTAATTAACTTAACTTGTTATAAAGAAATTAAAGAAGCATTAGATGAATTAGGATTTGACATAAATGTAATAGAGGATCAAGAACCAGATGCAGCATTAGGTAATGGCGGATTAGGACGTCTTGCAGCATGTTTCTTAGATTCATTAGCAACTTTAGGCTATCCAGCATATGGTTGTGGTATTCGTTATCGTTACGGTATGTTTAAGCAAGAAATCAAAGACGGTTACCAAATTGAAAGACCTGATGACTGGCTAGTAGATGGTAATCCATTTGAAGTTAGACGTGCAGAATATGCTGTAGAAGTGAAGTTTGGTGGAAATGTTCGTGTAGTGCAAGGTACTAATGGACGTAATCAATTTGTTCACGAAAACTATAGCCCAATTAGAGCAGTACCATATGATTTACCAATAATCGGTTATGGCAATAATGTTGTTAACACATTAAGAATATGGGATGCAGAAGCAGTTCAAAGCTTTAACTTAGATTCATTTGATAAGGGTGAATATCAAAAGGCAGTTGAACAACAAAATCTTGCAAGAACAATCGTTGAAGTATTATATCCAAACGATAATCACTATGCAGGTAAAGAATTAAGACTTAAACAACAATATTTCTTTATATCAGCATCAGTTCAAAGAGCTATATTAAAGTTCAAAGAGACTAATGACGATATTAAGAAACTTCCAGAAAAGATTGCTTTCCAATTAAATGATACACATCCAACAGTAGCAGTAGCAGAGTTAATGAGAATACTTATGGATGAAGAAGGACTAGAGTGGGATGAAGCATGGGCAATCACAAAGAAAACTTGTGCTTATACAAATCACACTATAATGTCAGAAGCGCTTGAGAAATGGCCTATAGAATTATTCTCAAGATTATTACCTAGAGTATATCAAATAGTTGAAGAGATAAATAGACGTTTTGTTATAGAAATAGAAAACAAATATCCAGGAAATCATGACAAAGTGAAGAGTATGGCAATTCTATATGATGGTCAAGTTAAGATGGCACATTTAGCTATTGCTGGTTCATATTCAGTAAATGGTGTTGCTGAACTTCATACTAAGATTCTTAAAGAAAGAGAATTAAAAGATTTCTATGAGATGAATAAAGATAAGTTCAATAATAAGACTAATGGTATTACACAAAGACGTTTCTTATTACATGGTAACCAACAATTAGCAGATTGGATTACTGATAAAATTGGTGATGAATGGATTACAAATCTTTCTCATATTGCTAAATTAAAAGTATATGTAGATGATGCAAAGGCTCAACAAGAGTTTATGAACATCAAATACCAAAATAAAATAAAATTAGCAGAGTACATCAAAGAGCACAATGGTGTTGATATTGACCCTCGTTCAATCTATGACGTACAAGTTAAGAGATTACATGAGTACAAACGTCAATTATTAAATATCTTACATGTTATGCATTTATACAATGAAATCAAAGAACATCCAGAAATGGATATTGTTCCAAGAACATTTATCTTTGGTGCAAAAGCAGCAGCAGGATATAAGAGAGCTAAGCTTACAATTAAACTTATTAACTGTGTAGCTGATGTTGTTAATAATGATGAATCAATTAAAGGTAAGATTAAAGTTGTATTCATTGAAAACTATAGAGTATCAAATGCAGAGATGATATTTGCAGCAGCAGATGTATCTGAGCAAATTTCAACAGCATCAAGAGAAGCTTCTGGTACAGGTAACATGAAGTTTATGTTAAATGGTGCACCAACTATTGGTACAATGGATGGAGCAAATGTTGAGATAGTTGAAGAAGTTGGAGAAGAGAACGCATTTATCTTTGGTATGTTAGCTGATGAAGTTATGAAATATGAGCGTGAGGGTGGTTATAATCCTTGGGATATTTACAATAGTAACCAAGCAGTTCGTAAAGTATTAACTCAACTTATTAATGGTTTCTATAATGACGATACTGAGTTGTTTAGAGATTTATATGATTCATTAACTAAAGATGATATGTACTTTATACTTAAAGATTTTGACTCATATGCAGAAGCGCATAAGAGAATAGATGAAGCATACAGGGATGAAGTAAAATGGGCTAAGATGGCTATGCTTAACACAGCATGTTCAGGTAAATTTACTTCAGACAGAACTATAGAGCAATATGCTACAGAAATCTGGAACTTAGAAAAAGTAGAAGTAAAATTATAATAATTAGAATCTATATAGGCAGTTCTTTCAAATATGAAGGAATTGCCTATTTTATTATGAATACATTTAAAAAGACGTTATCAAAAAGATAGCGTCTTTTTGCATATTTAGTTAATTCCAAGAATAGATTTAAACAAGTGTAAGGAGGTGTACAGTATGAGAGACAAACTAATTGTTTGGTGTGCGGCAATTATGGTTGCAATTATGATACCATATATAATAACTGTTATGAGTACAGGGGTTATTGGTACTCGAGAAGATAGATTTAAAGATATAAGTAGTGGAAAAAATGTACGTCTAGAAGTAGATGGTGAATATGTTGTACTAGATGTTGAAGAATATCTTATTGGTGTATTAGCAGGGCAAATATCTCCTTACAATGAAGAAGCAGCAATTAGGGCTCAGGCAATTATTGCTAGGACAAACATTTTAAAAGAAATGGAAGAGGTTACGGTAATAGAATCAGCAGATTTAAATGAAGAGTATTTATTAGAAGAAGAACGTAGAGAACTTTGGGGAGAGAAGCGATATAACAAATGCAACGAAATAATAGAAAATGCTATTATAGATACAAGTGGAATAACCATGGTTTATGAAGGCGAATATATAGAAGCTGTATATCATAATGTAAGCTGTGGGGTAACTGCAGATTCTATGGAACTATATGGAAAAGATGTCCCCTATCTAAAAAGAGTTGAAAGTAGTTGTGATATAGAATCAAAAGATTATATGGAAATATATACATTTACAATAGAACAAATAGCCACCCTGTTATCCATAGGAACAGAAGAATTTTCAATGGAAATAACTAATAGTAATTCAGATGGCTATGTGGCTGAAGTAAAGATAGGAGAGATTCTATATTCTGGCGATGATATAATGAGAGCCCTTAATCTATGTTCTAACAATTTCTATATTGAGATTGCAGAAGGAGGATATAAAATAATATGTCTAGGAAGTGGTTATGGTATAGGACTTAGCCAATATGGAGCTAATTATATGGCAACTCAAGGGAAGACCTACGAAGAAATATTGAAATACTATTATTCAGGAATATCCCTAAATAATACTAGTGACAAATAATATTTTGATAGTGTATACTACTATTACCTAATTACTTACTAAGGAGAAAACAATTATATGAAATACTTGAAAAGTAAATACATTATTACGTTAGTTATTGTTATTCTATTGTCCTTGGTTTCAATAACTATAAGTAAGTTTATTGGTAACAAATCTGATGAAACTATAGAAGTTGAATATTTAGAAACAGTACAACTAGAGGAATCTGTTTTATATACTTCGAAGGATCCTATATTTATGGTGAAGGATAGTGGTAAATATATAGAAGAAGACAACGAAATGTATAATGGTTCGGAACATTCGGATAATGGCAAGCCTTATTGCATAAAAGTAAATAGACAGCAAAATGTTGTAACAATATATGCAGTAGATGAAAATAATAAATATACAGTGCCTGTAAAAGCCATGGTATGCTCAGTAGGCTTAAATAATGCGACACCTACAGGAACATATAATACTTATAATAGAAGAGAGTGGGCGTTGTTATATGGTAACGTATGGGGGCAATATGCCTATAGAATAGATGGACCTATAATGTTTCATTCGGTACCTTACTATACTAAGCATAAAGATGATTTAAAATCAGAAGAATTTAATAAATTAGGAGAAGCAGCATCTCAAGGTTGTATTAGATTATCTATATTAGATGTAAAATGGATATATGATAATTGTCCTTATGGAACAATTGTTGAGATATTTGATAGTGAATATATAGGACCTTTAGGTAAACCAACAATGGAAAAAATAGATTTGAGTAGTGAAAATAAATGTTGGGATCCTACAGATCCAGATGAAGATAATCCTTGGTTAAAGGACAACCTTCCTACAATATATGGAACAAAAGATATAACAATAGAAAGAGCAAGTGAGATGCCAGATTTGTTAAGTGGAGTTATGGCAATTGGTGAAGATTATAAGGATTGGACAGGGGATATTGTATTAGAGGGGATTGTAAACACTAGCAAGGTAGGAGTATATACAGTAAAATATGTTATTAATTTAGATGAAAAAGAAAATTATAAAAAAGGGAGAATTGTTTCATCAGATATAATAGAGATTACACAATCTTATAAAGAAGTAAAAATAACAGTTGTAGATAATATTTCACCAGAGATAGTAGAGATACCACAATCTATAGAAATAGCAATGGAAGATGCTAACTCGGACAAGGTAAAAGATATTTTATTAGAGGGTGTAGTTGCAAAGGATTCTGGAGAAGTGATGGTACAAGGAAGTATATTTGTAAGTTATAACGACATAGTTAGTAAACCTGCAGGAGAATATATAGTAAAATATGTGGCTATAGATGAGGCTGGAAACAAGTCGTCAATAAAAGAAGTAACTGTAAAATTATTAGATTAAATATAAAAAAATAAATAATAAATAATATGTGTATAAAGTCACCTTTAATTGTTAAAAATACGATTAGAGGTGATTTTAATTATGAATAATATATCAAGAGTCTTAAAGCAAAATATTTTTTATGTGGCATTAGGTGTAGGAGCAATTGCTCTAATTGCAATGGTAGCAATATACACACTAAGAACGGGTAACAAAGGAGAAGAAGATCAAAATGTAAATCTTAATGAAAGTGTAGATTTAGCTAACGTAGAGGATGTTAAATACAATACTGAAGAAACAGAAGATGTAATAGGAAAAATAACAAATGATATAGTTGACAGAACAACAGAAGAAGTAACAACAGAAGAGATTACCACAGAAGAGGAAGTAACAGAAGAGACAGCATCAGTAATGAGTAACAATGCAGAAGCACTTGTATTTAATAGTGAAAATGGATTAGGCTGGCCTTTAGTTGGAAATGTTATATTACCATATAGTATGGATACAACAATATATTTTCAAACTTTAGAACAATATAGATGTAATCCAGGAATGTTGATACAAGGTGAAGTAGGAAAAACTGTAATGGCATCTGCTGAAGGAGAAATTATTAGTATAGAAAACAGCAAAGAATACGGAAATGTTATAACTGTAGATATGGGAAGTGGCTATAAAGCCATATATGGACAACTAGAGAATATAGTAGTACAAAAAGGAGATACAGTAGTATTAGGTACACAACTAGGACAAGTTGCAAATCCAACAAGCTACTACGAAAAAGAAGGAGCACATCTATATTTTGCAATAACAAAAGATGATGCACCTATAAATCCAATGACATTAGTAAGTGAATAAACGTAAAAGAAATAAGACATAGATAGTAAATATTTATGTCTTATCTCTTTTTAAATATAAGTTATTACATATATTTATTTTGTTTGTAAACAATCATGACAAATACCTGAAAATAATAAAGAGTGTTCTGTTATTTGTCCATCAAAATTATCTGAAACCTTATCATATATCATATCTGATAAATCCATTTCTATATCAGAAACACCACCACATTCTTTACATGAAAAATGATAATGTGGATGTGTAAATCCGTCAAAATGGTCGGCTTTTCCGTTGCAAGATAT
Source organism: Lachnospiraceae bacterium (assembly GCA_031547045.1). Classification (GTDB taxonomy): domain Bacteria; phylum Bacillota; class Clostridia; order Lachnospirales; family Lachnospiraceae; genus JAVBSN01. Next base: position 6,807 of record JAVBSN010000021.1, on the reverse strand, counting down.
TCTCAATATTTCCCCTCTATCAGACAATAAAGAAAGATTTCTATAAACAGTGCCTAGACTTATATTAGGAAGATCTTCTCTTAAATTGCTATATACTATATCGGCAGTAGGATGATCTTTTCTAGTTTTTAAAAAATCTATAATTGCTTCACGCTGACGACTATGTTTTAGAGCAGGTTGCATAATATCCCCCCTTTTTTTCTTTAAAAATAATAACTATTATTGTTTTTATTATATAAAAGACATAGAGATTTGTCAATATACATAAGTAGGCATTTTTTGTTGAAAAATTCTTCTTTTCGTTGACATAACAATTAATAATTGATATATTTGAATTACTAGATTTTTCGGTGAAAATATAGGTGGTGAATATGAATTTGACAAATAAAGATGATGCGATAGAGCTAGGATTAGCTAATGAAATAATAGGCTCCATATTGGACGGAACCGGTAATGCTGTTTTTGTACTTAGTACAGAAGATTTTACTATTTTATATGCAAATAAACGAATGAACGAGTTAGTAAAATTAGATAATGAAATAGTTGGGATGACATGTCATGAATTGTTTAAGGATAGTGAATTGCCATGCCTTAGTTGTCCTATGGTTCAATTGCCAAAGAACGAAATTAAAACTGTTAAAGTATACTCAGATTTATTTGATAGTTATATGTTTGAGAAAATAAGTATTATAAAATGGATTGATGGTAAAGATGTTGTAATGTGTTCTATTTTAAATACAGAAGAATTGATTTCAAATGGTAAGAGTAAGAAGATAGAAATTACTAGCACAAAAGAAAATGTATACAAAGAAAAACTTAGACTATCAGGAGAATTATATAGTACTGTAGTGGCTCAGATAAAGACTATTGTATTTGAATATAATTATATTGAGGGAACAAGTTATGTTTCCCCATTGTTTGAAGAGAAATTTGGCATAGCAAATATAACTAATATAGATTTTACTAAAGATAGTAATACTAGAAAGATTATATATGAAGAAGATTTAGATATATATAATATGTTATTTAATAATAGGGATGATAATTTCAGGGAAGTTACATGTCGATTTGTTGATAAGCATGATAATGTTTTATGGTACAAGATTACAATACAGATAATGAGAGATGCTGATGGTATAAATGTAAGAGCCATTGGAACTATTAAAGATGTTGATACTGTTACTAGAACATTTGAAGAATTAAGATATAGAGCGGATTATGACGTGTTAACAGGATTACCTAATTCAGCAAGATTTTTTATGGATGCAGCAAGGTTGATTAAAGATAATCCAGATGAAAGATATGCAATAGTAGTATTCGATATAGAAAAATTCAAGATGATTAATGACCTGTTCGATATGAGTATGGGTGATAAGGTTTTGGTACATATAGGTAATGTTCTTAGAACAAAACTTCCTGAGGAAGCATTGTATGCTAGAATCCATTCAGATGTATTTTGCATGTGCTATAGTTACAGAAACAGAGGAGATGTAATTAGGCAAATAGAGAAGATTAGAAAAGCAGTATATATTAATGAATTTTCTTTTGATGTTAACACTAGTTATGGAATATACCTACCAGATAAAAGTGACATTCCAGTTAACTTAATGTGTGATAGAGCAATGCTTGCAGGAAAAACGGTAAAGGGTAATGTTATGAAATTCTGTGCTTTTTATGATGAACAGTATAGAGAGAACATTATTAAGAACCGTGAAATAGAGCAAGATATGGTAGCTTCATTAGCTGATAATCAGTTTAAGATGTATTTGCAACCTAAGTTTAGTCTAAAGGAAGGAACTGTAGTTGGTGCAGAAGTATTAGCCAGATGGCAACATCCTGTTAAAGGGCTTATTATGCCTGGCGATTTTATTCCTTTATTTGAAAAGAATGGCTTTATACTAAAGTTAGATGAATATATGTGGGAACAAGCATGTATTGCAATAAGAACATGGATAGATTTAGGAAGAAAACCACTTCCATTAGCGGTTAATATATCTAGATACCATATTAAAAATAATGATATAGTTAGGGTTCTTAAGAACTTAATGAATAAATATAGACTTACATCAGATTTATTGATATTAGAGATAACAGAATCAGTATTAGCTGGTAAGGAAGAAGAAGTATTAGAAATATTAACACGATTACAATCAAGGGGTTTCCACATAGAAGTAGATGATTTTGGCTCAGGTTATTCATCACTTAGTATGCTTAGAAATGTTCCGATTGATACTATTAAGATTGACAGAAATTTCTTAGATAAAAAGTTGTCTAGTAGAAGAGGAAAAATAGTAGTTAGTCATACAATTGCAATGGCTAAAGACTTGAATCTAGGAGTTATTGCAGAGGGTGTTGAAACTAAGGAACATGTGGAATTTTTACAAGATTCTAATTGCGATATAGCACAAGGATTCTTCTTTGCAAAACCTATGACCTTTGAAGAATTTAATAGGTTAGATTTTTAATATATATTTTCTTGACATATATATATAGCTGTTGTATATTCTAGTTTATAAGAATTATATTGAAGGAGGACATATTGATGCTAGAGAAGATGAAAGAGATTATTGCTGAGCAACTTAATGTAGAAGCTAGTGAGATTAATGCGACAACATCTTTTAAAGATGATTTAGGAGCTGATTCTCTTGATTTATTTGAGTTAGTAATGGCATTAGAGGAAGAATACAACGTTGAAATACCTTCTGATGAATTAGCAGCGCTAGATACAGTTGAGGATGTTATGGAATTCCTTAAAACTTTAGGCGTAGAAGCATAGTACGTATATAACATAAAAGAGGCATCCTATGGATGCCTCTTTTATGTTATATAAATATACTAAAATGTGTTGAGTATATGAATAAGTGTGGCGTATGCCTTCTCATATTTTAGGTGCCGTTTAGCGTCGGTAATAGTTGGATTAGGTATGCGATCTCTATTCATATTATCGGTTAGATCATATAATTTTATTGCTATTGCTTCTTTATCCGTAGATACTCTATCAATATATTCATCATAAGTCATAGATTCATCTCTAGTTAATAAATCTAAGATATGTATTATATCTTCAGAAAAGCCTTCTTGTCTAAGTGATTCTAAAGTGACAGGGGTATCTTCAATTACATCATGTAATACACCACAAATCATTTCCTTTTCTGTCTTTCCACTATTCATTACCCTAAGTGGATGAAGAATATATGGCTTTCCAGCTTTATCAACTTGTCCCATGTGGGATTGAACAGCAATCATAATGGCTTTTTCTAACATGTTATCCTCCGTATAAGAAATTTACTAACCGTTATAAATATTTATTAAAAGCTTCTACGTTATCTACTAATTCAGATATAATATCTTTAACTTGCTCAGACTTATCTAAAGTATTATCACACATGCCTGCTGCTTCTTCAGAGTTAGCAGTTACTTCTTCAGTTACAGACGATAATCTTTCTACACTAACAAGTATTCCTTCGTTTGAAGAAACTAAGTTTTGAATCATTGAATCAACATTTTCTATATCATTAGTCAATGTGCATAACATATTTTTAATATCAGCAAAATGATTACCTGTTAATTCTATAAGTTGGTTCTGTTTGTTTGAAACTTCTTCTATATTACTAATTGCTTCTGCAGTTGAATCTGCATTGTGGCATAATTCACTTAATATATTATTAATGTTTTCTGTAGATACTCTTGTCTCTTCGGCAAGGTTACGAATCTGATCTGCAACAACAGCAAATCCACGACCAGCTTCACCAGCTCTAGCACTTTCAATAGAAGCATTAAGTGCTAATAAATTAGTTTGATTAGATATATCAAATATAATACTTGCAATATCTTTAACTTCTTGAGTCTTATTTCTAAGATTGTTCATTGATTCTACTACTTGATTATTAATTGAACTTACTTGTAATGATTGAGTTTTAAGATTATCAACATCTGTATATCCTAACTCTAATATATTAATTGATTTCTCAGCTATTGAAACCATGTTAGTAGAGTTGTCAGATACATTATTTATAACTTGTTGTATGGCATTACTCATTTGACTTTGTTGTTCTATACTTTCTGCGTTGTGTTGCATTCCTTGAGCAATCTCATTAACAGCAGAAGAAACTATAGAGTTTGATTCGTTAAGCTCTTTCATTATTATACTAACATTCTCGGCATTATTCTTAACTGTCATAGCAACCTTAAGAACATCGTCTAACATATATTGTTGCTTTTCTTGTTCATTATTAATCTCTGATATAGCCTCAGAATTAATTTTATTATTTGTTATAGTAGTTTGAATAATTGCATATGAGATTATTATTATAACAGCAAAAATAATTGTATAAGTGGTTGAATTTTCAGAATTAAAATTCCCACTAATTATAACGCTTATTACTTGAATAATATTTATAACTAACATATTAACTGATGCAATTATCGACACTTTCAAATCAAAGTATAAGATATAAGTGATAAATGCTGGTATCCAGAATACAAAAGTAAGATCATTACCTTTAGTAAGCATTGCAAAGCCATATACGGCTAAATATCCAAACATAAAAACATATCTTAAATAAGTTGCTGACTTGTTTAAGAAATAACATATAAAGTCAATAGTTAAACTTACAATTATAACAGCGCCAAATGTCATAAAGTAGGTAACGGTTCGGTGCCCTTTTACAATTTCACCAACATAACCCAAAAGTAATGCTACTGAAATTATAGTGGTAAGCCTTAATACAACAGCATTAACCATTTTGTTTTTTTGTAACTGTGATTCATCCATAAAAATCCTCCATAAATACATTATAAATCTTATTATTTTATTTAAGCATTATACCACATTTGTGGGTTGAACACCATGTTTTTATTATTATAGACTATTTGAAAATTGAAATATATATACAGAAAATTAATTGATATTTAATAGACACTATTTAGTCCATATGATACAATTAATTGCAATGACGAGGAGGTATAACGCAATGAAATTATCTGGAAAATTAGTAGATTATAATGGTGGACAAGTAATTAAACTTGTTGCAGACAAATATGAGGCAATGATAGCGCCAAGTATAGGATGTAATATTATCAGATTGTATGATAATGAAAATGATATTGAGGTTTTAAGGTATCACCAAGATATGACAATGAAAGAGATAGCAGACAATAGTTGTGTATATGGTTTGCCTACATTATATTTACCAAATAGACTTGATGCAGGTGTTCTTAAAGTAAGTGATGCTACTTATCAATTACCTGTTAATGAAGAAGATTTAGGCAATCACCTTCATGGATTTTTACATACAAGAAATTATGAAGTAGTAAGCATAGAAGAATTAGAAGATAAGGTAGTGGCTAAGACTTCTTATACATTTGATGAAAAAGATGAAGCATATTCATACCTTCCAATTAAGTTTAAGGCAGAGTTTACATTTACACTTTCAGCAGAAGGTCTTGGTTATGAGTTTACAATGACAAATATTTCAGACTTTCAGATGCCTTATGGAGTATGTAATCATACTGCAATGATGGGTCCGTTTTCTGAAGATTGTAAACCTGAAAATATGAGATTATATATACCTATTGGAGATAAGGTTGAATTGAATAAAAGATGTCTTCCAACAGGAGAGGTATTACCTCAAGATAATTACGATAAGATGTACTTAAGTGGATCTATGGTTCCGGTTGGACATTCTCTTGATAATGATATGTACTATGCTGTAATGGGAGAACTTGATGGAAAACCATTTTATGGATCAGTTACTACAGATATTGTTACTAACAAAAGAGTATGTTATGAGATTGATGAAGCATTCAAATTCTGGATTATATGGAATGAGTGGGGGACTAAAGATTATTTTTGCCCAGAACCTATGTCTTGGATAATAGATGCACCTAATATTAGTATGTCTGCTGATGAGTCAGGATATGTGGAATTAGCACCTGGTGAAGCTAAGACAATTAGAGAAAGAATATTTACAATGTGAGATAAAATATCTTCCCATTTATAAATATATACTGTATAATTAAAAACAGTCGGCTATAAATAGCCCAAGCACACACACATTATGCTTGAATTAAGAGAAAGAGAGGTTATAGGTTTATGAAATTCGGACATTTTGATGATGCCAAGAAAGAGTATGTTATCACTTCTCCTAAGACTCCATATCCATGGATTAACTACTTAGGAACACAGGATTTCTTCTCACTAATTTCAAATACAGCAGGAGGATATCACTTTTATAAAGATGCACGTCTTCGTAGAATAACTCGTTATCGTTATAACAACGTTCCAGTTGATATGGGTGGACGTTATTTCTACATAAATGAAGGTGGTAACTTATGGTCACCAGGATGGTCTCCAGTTAAGAAAGATCTTGATTTTTATGAGTGCCGTCATGGTATGGGATATACAGTTATTACAGGTAAGAGCAATGATCTTAAGTCAGAGGTTACTTTCTTTGTACCAAACAATTATCAAGGTGAGGTTCAAAAGGTAGTTCTTACTAATGAAGGTTCAGCTAATAAGACATTTACATTATTCTCATTCTTAGAGTGGTGTTTATGGAACGCAGAAGATGATTCTACTAACTTCCAAAGAAACTTTAATACAGGTGAAGTTGAAGTTGAAGGTTCTACATTATTCCATAAGACTGAGTACAAAGAGCGTCGTGATCACTTTGCTTTCTACACAGTTAATGCTGACATTACAGGATATGATTGTGATAGAGAAAGCTTTGTAGGATTATATAATGGATTTGAGAATCCACAAGCTGTTGTTGCTGGAAAATCTAACAACTCAAAGGCTGATGGATG
>JAVBSN010000121.1:0-3618 GCA_031547045.1 Lachnospiraceae bacterium | reverse complement strand
AGAAAAGATGATGAATGATTGGAATGTAATGGCAGCATATAAATATGAACATGTAATTACACCTAAAAAAGGAGCAATTGATTTTCTAGATTATCTAAAATCTATAAATATAAAAATGGGGGTTGCTACCTCTAATTCTCGTGAATTAGCAGATATAGGTGCTAAAAGTATAGGAATAACTCCTTATATGAACTCTGTAAGAGTATCTTGTGAGGTTGCTAATGGTAAACCAGCACCAGATATATATCTTAAGGTTGCTAGTGATTTACAAGTAGATTCAAGTAAATGTCTTGTATTTGAAGATATTTCAAATGGATTATTGGCAGGCAAGAATGCAGGAATGAAAACTTGTGCTGTTGAAGATGATTTTTCAGCCTATGAGATTGACAAAAAGAAAAACATAGCTGATTATTACATTAAGAATTATTATGATATACTTAATAATACTTATGAAACACTATAATTTAATTATTTGGAGGTTCTTATGAAGATAGCAGTTATAACAGGAGCATCATCAGGAATAGGAAAAGAATTTGTTAAACAAATAGCAAGAAGATATAAGACAATAGAAGAGATATGGGTTATTGCAAGAAGAGAAGATAAGCTTAATGAATTAAAGATAAATATACCAAATAAACGTATACGTGTATTGCCTTTAGACTTAACTAATGATAGTGATATTGAAATCTATAAAAACACTTTAGAAAAAGAGAAACCAGAGGTAAGAATATTAGTTAATGCATCAGGATTTGGTAAAATAGGAAAATTTGCTGACCATGATATTAATGATAGTGTAGGAATGATTAATCTTAACTGTACATCATTAGTTAAAATATCTTATTTAACTATACCATATATGAGCTATCCATCAAATATTATACAAATGGCTTCTAGTGCAGCATTTCTACCTCAACCAAGTTTTGCTATATATGCAGCAACAAAATCATTTGTATTAAGTTTCTCAAGAGCCCTTAATTCTGAATTAGAAGGAAAGGGAATTACAGTTACTTCCATATGCCCTGGCCCTGTTAAAACAGAGTTCTTTGATATAGCAGAGACTGAGACTAGCATAAAAATGTATAAGAGATTATTTATGGCAAAAGCAGATAAGGTTGTTTATAAAGCGCTTAAAGATGTTAATTTGGGTAAGACTGTTTCTGTGTATGGTATACTTATGAATTGTTTTAGATTTATAGCTAAAGTATTGCCACATGAAATTATGATTAAATTTGTTAAATAAGAAATTAATAATCAAATATATTATACGATTATATCGTTAAGAAGGATGAAATATGGACAGAGGAACATACGGATATTATAAGAGTTACAATAAGAAAAATTTAATTATAAGCGCTATATTATTAGCAGGTATTTTAATTGGAGTAATTGTATGTGTTGTAAAATATAAGACTACAAGTAATGTATTAATACTACCAGCAGTTATACTAGCTATACCATTTGCAAAATTTATAGTTGCATTTATATTAGGCGCAAAATACAAATCAATATCAATAGAAGATAAAGATAAACTTGAAGATATTTTTGCAGATAATGAAGAAGTTAAGATTCTATATGATATGACTATAAGTGCAAAAGATGTTGTAACAGGAGCACCAGTTATAGTTATATATGATGGTAATATACACTATATTCCTTATAGTAAGCATAAAGACGCTCATAAAGAAGTTCAGAAAAGTGTATTTATGGATACAATAAAAAGTGCTGGATATGAAGATGAGTGTACTGTAACATCATATAATAATATTAATAATTTAATTAAAGGTGTTAATACAACCATTAAGGAAGAATCTAGATTTAATGCAACTAGAAGTGTTTATGAAAGACTTGTAATTCTATGTTTGACATAGTTACTATATTCACTAAACTCGAAAACACCTCACTAAGTGATAATAGTATACCATATCCACTAAACTCGAAAACACCTCGTTAAGTGATAATAGTATAGATTGGGGAAAATATGAAAGAAATCATTGTAAGTAGTAATGATTCTGGTCAACGATTAGATAAATTAATTGCCAGATACCTTAATAAAGCACCTAAGAGCTTTATATATAAGATGTTACGTAAGAAAAATATTAAACTTAATAAAGGCAAGGCTTCTGGAAATGAAATGTTACAAGAAGGAGATATAATAAATATTTTTTTAGCTGATGACACTATTGATAGCTTTAGAGAAGTGGCTAAAAATGAGATTATTAAGAGTGATTATACCCTTAATATTATATATGAAGATAAGAATGCCCTTATTATAAATAAACCAGTAGGAATGTTGTCACAGAAAGCAGAGATAACTGATATATCTATTAATGAGCATATTGTAGCCTATTATCAATCAAATGATTATTCTTATAAAGTTAATAATTCAATAGAATTTAAACCATCAGTATGTAATAGATTAGATAGAAATACATCAGGTATTATACTTGCTGGAATGTCCCTAAAGGGTAGTCAGATTTTATCTGAACTTCTTAGAGATAGAACTCTTAATAAGTACTATTTAACAATTGTTAAAGGACATGTTAAAAAAAAGGCTGTTATAAATGGCTATTTAAGCAAAGATAATAATTTAAATAAAGTAGAATATTCTTCAAGTGCCAAAGATGGTTTCCAACCAATTAAGACAGAATATGAACCCATTAAATATAATGGACAATATACATATCTTAAAGTAAAACTTATTACTGGAAAACCTCATCAAATCAGAGCACATTTATCATCTATAGGACATCCTATAATAGGTGATAGCAAATACGGAGATATTAAGACTAATAAGATGTTTAGAGAGGGATACAAGCTAAAATATCAGCTATTGCATGCATATTTAGTTGAATTTCCAACTTTAGATAATGAACTTAGAAATCTTAGTAACAAAAGTTTTGAAGCAGATTTACCTAAACAATTCTTAGATATAAGAAAAGATTTATTTGATTAGATTCAGATACCATAGGAGATATTAAAATGGCAACATGGAATTCTAGAGGTCTTAGAGGTTCTACCCTTGAAGATTTTATAAATTTAAGTAATGACATATATAGAGAAAAAGGACTTGCGCTTGTACAGAAGATTCCAACCCCTATTAAACCTATTAAGATTGATAAGAATAGTTCACAAATAACCTTAGCATACTTTGAAAAGGATTCTACAGTTGATTACATAGGGGTTGTACAGGGAGTTCCTATATGTTTTGATGCAAAGGAATGTAATACTGATACATTTTCACTTCAAAATATACATGAACATCAATTTAATTTTATGGCTGAATTTGAGAAGCAAGATGGTGTAAGTTTTCTCATTATATACTTTACCCATCGTAATGAATTATATTATCTACCATATAGGCAATTAAAAATATTTATGGATAGAATAGCAGATGGACATGCTAAGAATTTTAAATATAATGAATTAGATCATAATTACTTTGTTAAAGCTAGTAATGGAGTATTGGTTCATTATTTAGAAGGACTTAATAGGGATTTACAAGAAAGAAGTTCTAAATAATGGATTGAGCATAAATAATGTAATGAATATTTGACAAATTTAAATAGTTACATTATAATAATTTTGGTTTAGTGAATTATCACTGTACCACGCTAAAGT
>JAVBSN010000116.1:0-18367 GCA_031547045.1 Lachnospiraceae bacterium | reverse complement strand
ATGAACTTATTGTTGAGACTCACAAAGATGAAGTAGATATAGTTAAAGAAATTATGGAAACGCAAATGATGAACGCATCTTCCTTAAGCGTTCCACTTGATATTGAAGTTAATATGGGTGAAAACTGGTATGATGCAAAATAGGTCAATATAGGTGGGAATTGGTATGATGCTAAATAAATAGGAGTGTATATGAAGGTAATAGGAGTAACAGGTGGAGTAGGTACTGGTAAAAGTACAGTATTATCAATATTAGAAAATGATTATAATGCCAAGATAATAGAAGCGGATAAGGTTGCACATTTTTTAATGGAGCCAGATAAAGAAGCATATACTGAAATAGTACATTTATTTGGTGAAGATATATTATATGCTAATAGAGAAATTAATAGAAATGTATTAGGCAGTATTGTATTTAATGATAGTCATCAATTATTAAAACTTAATTCCATTGTACATCCCGCTGTAAAAAAATATATCCAAAATCAAATCTATGATGCACAGACTAATGGAGAATATAAATATGTGATTATAGAAGCTGCATTGCTTATTGAAGATGGATATAAATCAATATGCGATGAGTTATGGTCTATCTATACAGATAAGTCAGTTCGTATCGATAGACTAATGTCATCAAGAGGGTATGATTATGATAAATGTATATCTATTATTAATTCTCAAAATGATGATGAATTTTATAAATCTAACTGTGATTATATAATTGATAATACACATGAACTTAATAATACTAAGAATATTATTTTTAAAATTATGAATAACCAAATATAAACCTAATATATTTATTAAATAGTAATTTTATAAAATCTTAACAGTTATTTAATGGAAAAATGGTATTTCTTTATTATATAATAATATGCAAGACAACATGGAAGGGAGTAATTATTTGAGAGTAAATGAGCAATTGAAAACAAAAGTATATGAGTCCATTGTAGCTGTTTTGCCTATTACATTAATTGTATTAGTACTAAGTGTCACGGTCACGCCGTTATCACCTAGTTCCTTAGTGCTGTTTTTGTTTGGGGCATTTATGTTAATAATCGGAATGGGATTTTTTACATTAGGTGCAGATATGGCAATGATTCCAATGGGAGAAGGTGTTGGAATTCAGATTAGTAAAAACAAAAAAATATTAATATTGTTATTATTGTGCTTTGTATTAGGAGCACTTATCACTGTTGCAGAACCTGATTTACAAGTTCTAGCAAATCAAGTTCCAGCAATTCCAAATCTAACCTTAATTGCTACTGTAGCAATAGGCGTTGGTATTTTCTTAGCAGTATCAGAATTTCGTATGTTATTTAAGATTCCACTTTCATACACATTAGTATTCTTTTATGCAATATTGTTTGTTTTATCAATATTTGCACCAGAGGATTTTATTCCTGTATCATTTGATTCTGGAGGTGTTACTACTGGACCTATTACTGTACCTTTTATTATGGCATTAGGTATTGGTATGGCTTCAGTTAGAAGTGATAAGAATTCTAATAGTGACAGTTTTGGATTAATTGCACTTTGTAGTATCGGTCCTATTATGTCAGTATTATTATTAGGAATTTTTTATGAACCTTCTGGAGCTGTGTATACAGTAACAGAATTAGGGGAGTTATTAACTACAAAAGCTGTTGCCAAAGAATTTATGATAGCATTTCCAATATATATGAAGGAAGTAGCAGTATCTTTGTTACCTATTGTTTTATTATTTATAATATTTCAACTTATTTCTAGACGATTTCATCATCATCAAGTTATAAGAATATGTATTGGTATGGTATATGCATATTTTGGTTTGATTTTATTTTTGACAGGTGTTAATGTAGGTTTTATGCCTGTTGGTGAACATATAGGCAAATCTTTAGCTAGTGGAGATAAGAAGTTCCTTCTTATACCAGTAGGTATGTTAATCGGATATTTTATCGTAAAAGCTGAACCAGCAGTACAAGTATTAACCAAACAAGTAGAAGAAGTATCTAATGGTTCTATAACAGAAAAAGCAATATCAACAACTCTATCAATTAGTATTGCAGTATCAGTTGGACTTTCTATGGTACGTATATTATCTGGAGTATCTATAATGTGGTTCTTAATACCAGGATATTTAATTTCATTAGCATTAACATTTTTTGTTCCACAAATGTTTACAGGTATAGCTTTTGACTCAGGTGGAGTTGCTAGTGGACCAATGACTGCTACATTTTTATTACCACTTGCAATGGGAGCTTGTGAAGCAGTGGGGGGTAATATTTTAACAGATGCATTTGGAATTGTTGCTATGGTAGCCATGACACCTTTGTGTGCCATCCAAGTACTTGGTTTAATTGGAAAGATAAAAACAAAGAATGCTAAGAAAAAAGTAGAAAACATAGTAGTTATAGATGATACACCAATGGAAGATGGTATTTTATATTTTGATCTATAACAAGGAGGAGTAATATGCCTAATAAGATAAATGGGATGAAAATAATTGTTACCATTGTTGAGAGAAGACAAGGAAAAATAATGGCAAAATTATATACAGATAATAATGTTATTTGGCATTATTATAGTGTAGGTGAAGGAACTGCTACATCAGAATTGTTGGGTGCGTTGGGTTTCGGAACGTCTGAGCGAGAAATATTATTTTCTCTTGCACCTACAGATGTTGCTAACGAATTAATGTATAATTTAAATAATGATTTTAGAGGAAATGTTGAAACTAAAGGTATTATTTTTGATATACCGTTAACTGGAATTAGCAATATAGCAGCAAGTTTTTTTGTAAATAGACCTAGTACTGAAGTGGAGGAGAAGGTTATGATAGAGCAAGGTGAAAATTATTATAGTTTAGTTATAGTTTCGGTTAATGCAGGAAATACAGATGCAGTAATGGAAACAGCCAAAAAAGCTGGAGCTAGGGGAGGAACTGTTATACGTTCAAGATTTGTTCCTAATGAAGAGATTGAGAGCTTTTATGGAATTACTTTACAGGAAGAAAAGGAATTAATAGCCATTGTAGCTCCTAAACAAACAAGAAATATTATTATGGAAAGTATAAATGCGGAACATGGATTAAATTCAGATGCAGGCGCTGTTGTGTGTTCTGTAGGTATAGATCATATAGTAAGATTAAGTTAGATTATGTCTTATATTGGAGAAAGAGTTTCAGATTATATCTGAGACTTTTTCTTTTTATATTAAGAGACTAGGATTTATTGAAATAGCACAAAAAATGTGATATAATTACAGAGCTTATATAAAATTTAACTAACGATAGGGGAAAATTTGAGTATGATAGCACCGGTAAAGTATCCAGAGCCTCTAGTATTTGGACTTGATATTGGAACTAGAAGTATTGTTGGAACTGTAGGTTTTACGGAAAACAATCAATTTAATATAGTTGCACAATGTGTAAAACTTCATGATACTAGATCTATGATGGATGGTCAGATTCACGATATAACTAAAGTTGGTGAAGATATATTATACGTAAAGCAAGAGCTAGAGAAACAATTAGGTGGTCGTAAGCTTAAGGAAGTATGTATAGCAGCAGCAGGTCGAGTTTTGAAGACAGCAGTTGGATTTGGAGAATATGAGTTTAACGAGAATACTATTGTTAATCAAGAATATATACACTCATTAGAATTAATAGGTGTTGAGAAAGCACATGATAAAATATTAGAAGATAATAATAATGGAATTAAATTTTTCTGCGTAGGATATACGGTAGTAAAATATTATTTAAATGAATTTGAAATAACTAATCTGGAAGGTCATAAAGCTAATAAAATTGGAGCAGATGTTTTAGCAACATTTTTACCAGAAGAGGTTATTGATGGATTATATGCAGCGGTTGGTCTTGCTGAATTAGAAGTTGCTAATCTTACATTAGAGCCTATTGCTGCTATTAATGTTGCAATTCCGGAACATTATAGATTATTAAACATAGCTTTAGTAGATGTTGGCGCAGGTACTTCAGATATATGTATTACTAAAGATGGAAGTATTGTAGGATATGGAATGATTCCATCAGCAGGTGATGAGATTACAGAATCAATACTGAAAAAATATTTAGTTGATTTTAAAATAGCTGAGAAGATAAAGATGATAGGCAAGACAAGAAAAAGTCTATCATATAAAGATATAATGGGAATTAATCAAAAAGTTACGCCAAAAGAAGTAAGTGAAACGGCTGAAAAGGTTGTTAACGAGATAACCAAAAGTATTGCAGATAAGATTGTAGAACTTAATGGTGGCAAACCAGTAAGTGCTGTATTTGTAGTTGGTGGCGGTGGTAAATTTCCAGGGTTTATTGAACATTTAGCATCATATCTTGATTTGACAAATGATAGGGTTGCACTTAGAGGAGAAGAAGTTCTAAGAGATATTAATATTTTTGTAGAGGGTGTGAAGAAGGATCCGTTATTAGTTACACCTATTGGTATTTGCATGAATTTTTATGACCAGAAAAACAACTTTATTTTTGTAAGTGTTAATAATGAAAGAGTTAAATTATATAATAATAATCATTTAACTATTTTTGATGCCGCAGTTCAATTTGGATTATCAAATGAAAATCTATTCCCTAAACGTGGCGATGATATTACATATAAATTAAATGGTAAAACAAAGATTGTTAGAGGACATGGTGGAGATGCTGCTGTAATTACGCTTAATGGTAAAACTGTTGGAATGAATGTTTCAATAGAGGCAAATGATAAGATAATAATTACAGAATCAACAAAAGGTGAATCAGCTAATCAGACTTTAGGACAATTACCTGAGTTTACTAATACAATAGAATTTAATGTTAACGATACATCTATTATTTGTCCAAAATTTGCAGTAGTAAACGGACAGTTAGAATCAGAATATTATGAGATTTGTAATGAAGATGTAGTAGAAATACTTAATTATTATACGTTGAAACAGTTATTAGTTTTTATGGATGTTACTCCAATAGGAAAAATCTATGTTAATAATGAAGTTGCAAATGATAATACAAAAATTTATGGGAATTTTAAAATAAAATGGTCAGAAGATATTAGTTATGATGAATTAGAAGAGGTTGTTGAAGAGCGTATTGATGATAATGAAAGTAATGCCACAGAAAATGTTTCTCATCAAAATACAGAATCAACAAGTACTATGATAATAACAATTAATGGTGAATTAATAACTATGAGCGGTAAGGCCAATTATGTATTTGTAGATATATTTGATTATTATAATTTTGATTTAAAAAATGTAAGGGGATCAGAGTTAGTTATGAATCTAGATGGTGTAAAGGCAGATCATTTTAGCCCATTGCACCAAGGAGCAATAGTGGAGCTATACTGGAAGGAATAGAATATTATGAATACTAAAAACATAATTAAATATCAAAAAAACAGTTTGATGTTTCACAGAATGTCATATATATTGTTTATGTTTTATGTAATAGTATGTGTTTCTTCTAATGTGTTTACTAATATTAGCTATGTAGTCACTACAATTAGTGTTACTGCAATATGTTTTATATTAGAAGAGACTTTTAATTATCTTAATTTCTTGAATAATGTATGGATATTAAGAGGATTTAGATTTTTTGAATATTTTTTAGTCGTATTACAATTAATGGTGTATACAGATGATATGTATTCGGCGATTATATTTGTAATGTTGGCAATGCTATTTTTATTTGATTTAATTATTTCTACAGATTTAACTGAGAAATATGGTATTTCATGGAGTATATTTATATCAGTAGTTCCTTTTGTATTTGTTATGTATTATCAAAAGAATCAGAATATGAATATATGGGTATATTATTTCTTTTCAGAATTAATATTTATACTAGTTGTTGTTAAAACAATATATAGTTATTCATATATTCTTATAGAACATAATGAAAATACCAAAAAACAAATATTGTTACTTGATAATATAGAAGCATCTAATCTGAATCTGTTAAATTATCAAAAAAGAATAAATAATGTAAATATAGAACTTAATTTGCAAAAGAGAGAAGTAGAGAAAGCTAATGATACAATTCAACAGGCTAATTATGAAATGATGATGCAAGTTGAAATGCTAAAGTATATTGCATCTTCTTTTGATGTGCCTAAGATTATTAATACAATTGCAGATACTATACTTTCAGTTAAGTCACCTGGATTTTGTGCAATATACATTAGCAAAGATATATATTTAAATAAATATCCTAATAATGTGGTAAAGACATCTATAGCATCTATTACTCATAAGATTAGGGATGAGATTGATTATATATTTAATGAGTTCAAAGAAAATAATTATGGAATTATTATTGATGATATAGAAACAAAAGATAGATATGATTTTTTAACAAACGTTAACATTAATTCTGTATTATATATGCCTTTATGTTTAGAGGATGACATGTATGGAATCCTTATTGTTGGGGATAGGGAAGAACATGTATTTGACGATAATATATCTTATTATGAAGTTACAATAGCACAGTTTAATATTGCGGTTAAAAATGCTATTATATATAATCAGGTTCAACATATGGCAAGAAAAGATGGATTAACAGGAATTAATAATAGAACATATTTTAATCAATTATTCAAAGAAACAATTGATGAAATAGTTAAAAAAGATAAGAACATATCTGTTGCCTTATTTGATATTGATAATTTCAAGCGTGTTAATGATACATATGGACATTTAATGGGTGACGAAGTTATTAAAGCAATTGCTACAGCTACAGAAGAGTTAATAGATATGTATGATGGTTTTGTTTGTCGATATGGTGGAGAAGAATTTGTAGCTGTATTGCCTAATAAAAATATAGAAGTTGCATTACCTATAATAGAGGAATTACATGAAAAGATTGCCAACATGGAGATTGAATACAATAATGTTAAGATTAAAATTAATGTAAGTATTGGTTTAACTTCTTATCCTGAAACATGTGATAATCCAGATAATTTGTTATTAAGAGCAGATTGGACAATGTATTATTCAAAAGAACATGGTCGAGGATGTATTACAGTTGATAATGAAGATATAAAGTAGTGTAAAATTAATATATTGTTCTTGTAATGTACTTATAAAAAGACAATTTTTTTCGTATTGTGTATTGTATACAATGAAAAAAAATATTATAATATTTCATATGTACGGGACTCGAAAGGAGTAGCAAAGTGGGATTTATAGAGAATATAAAAGCTAGGGCGAAAAGTGATAGGAAAAGAATAGTGTTACCAGAGACTACAGATAGGAGAACTGTAGTTGCAGCACATAAAATTTTACAAGAAGATATTGCAGATATTATTCTCATTGGAGAAAAGAAAAGAATATTAGCGGTTGCAGAAGGATTAGATTTATCAAAAGCTACATTTATTGATCCACAAGATTTTGATAAGATGGACAAGTATGTAGATATTTTAGTTGATCTTCGTAAGAGCAAAGGAATGACTTATGAAGAAGCGGAAGAATTATTACTTACTAATGTATTATATTTTGGTTGTATGATGGTTAAAGTAGGAGATGCTGATGGAATGGTAGCAGGAGCTATTAATTCCTCAGCTAATGTACTTAGAGCCTCTTTACAGATATTGAAAACAGCACCAGGTACTAAGTTAGTATCAGCGTTTTTTGTAGTGGTAGTACCTAATTGTGATATGGGTGCAGATGGAACATTTATATTTTCAGATGCAGGACTTAATCAAAGTCCTAATTCAGAAGAGCTTGCGGCTATTGCTGAGAGTTCAGCAGAATCATTTAAATTATTAGTTGAAGAAGAACCTATAGTTGCTATGTTATCTCATTCTACTAAAGGTAGTGCAAAGCATGTAGAGATAGATAAAGTAGTTAATGCAACTAAACTTGTTAAAGCGTCTAATCCAGATCTTAAGATTGATGGAGAATTACAATCAGATGCTGCTATAGTTCCAGAAATTGCTTCTTCAAAAGCACCACTTAGTGATGTAGCAGGTAAGGCTAATGTATTAGTATTTCCAGATTTAGATGCAGGTAATATTGGATACAAGTTAGTTCAGAGATTGGCTAAAGCAGATGCCTATGGTCCTATTACACAAGGTATTGCCAAACCAGTTAATGATTTATCTCGTGGTTGTTGTGCTGATGATATAGTAGGTGTTATTGCAATAACAGCAGTACAAGCACAAGGGAGATAGTGAATACATAATATTGATTTTGATAAGGGAAATATATATATTTCCCTTTATTATATATAAAATTTTGTTTTGGAAAGGAAATATATTATGAATGTATTAGTAATTAATTGTGGTAGTTCTTCACTAAAATATCAACTTATTGATTCAGTAACGGAGGATGTATTAGCTAAGGGCGTATGTGATAGAATATCTATAGATGGTATAGTAAAACATTATCCAACAGGTAAAGAACCTGTTATTTTTGAAACACCTATGCCGAATCATACATCAGCAGTTAAACTTGTATTAGAACAATTAATAGATAGTGAAAATGGAGTAATAGATTCTCTTGACAAAATAGATGCTGTTGGACATAGAGTTGTTCATGGTGGAGAGTATTTTAGCAAGTCAACAATAATAGATGATGAAGTTATGGCAGCTATTGAAAAATGTAATGACTTAGCACCACTTCATAATCCGGCAAATATAATAGGTATTAATGCATGTAAAGAATTAATGCCAAATACACCAATGGTAGCAGTATTTGATACAGCATTTCATCAAACAATGGAAAAAGAAGCTTATCTTTATGGAATACCATACGAATTTTATGAGAATCATAAGATAAGAAGATATGGATTTCATGGAACAAGTCATAGTTTTGTATCAAAGAGAACAGCAGAATTATTAGGAAAACCTATTGAAGATACTAAGATTATTGTATGTCACTTGGGAAATGGTGCAAGTATATGTGCTGTAGATGGTGGCAAATCAGTAGAGACAAGTATGGGACTTACTCCTCTTGATGGACTTGTAATGGGAACTAGAAGTGGAAGTATTGATCCAGCTATTATAGAAGTTCTTGCAAAGAAATTAGACAAACCATTATCTGATATATTAGATATACTTAATAAAAAATCTGGAGTACATGGTTTATCAAATGTTTCAAGTGATTTTAGAGATATTGAAAATGCTATATATGAAGGTAATGATAGAGCAAAGGTAGCTATGGATGTATTTTGCCACTGGGTAGTGAAATTCATTGGTTCTTATGTTGCAACAATGAATGGTATAGATGCTATAGTATTTACTGCTGGAATAGGTGAGAATAATTCTATGGTAAGAAGATTGGTATGTAAGAATCTTGAATATCTTGGAGCATATATTAATGAAGAAAAGAATGCTATAAGAGGTGAAGAATTAGAGATTACTACACCAGAATCAAAGACCAAAATATACGTAGTTCCTACTAATGAAGAACTAGCTATTGCTAGAGAAACAGTAGAATTATTATAATAGAGAGGTATTATTAATGAAGATTAAGTTATCCGAAATATTATCTGTACCTGATAAAGTAGAGATTATAAATGGACATATAGACATGGAAGATATATGTTTTCAAGATAATAAGTATACACTTAGTAATCTTGTAGAATTTCCAATTACAATTACTAATATAGGAAAGAAAAAGGTAAGTGTAAAGTTTAATACAGAATTTACAGTTAACCTTAGTTGTTCACGTTGTCTAAAGGATATTCCAGAAGTATTCTCAATTAGTATTGATGAAGTTATTGATATGGAAGAGGTAGATAAAGAAGACAAAGGTATATTAGAAGAAGTTCCTTATGTTGACAAAGGTGAATTAGATATAGATAGATTAATAATAGATGAATTATTTCCAATGCTACCTATTCAAACGTTATGTTCAAAGGATTGTAAAGGTCTATGTAAGGTATGTGGCTGTAACATGAATGAAACAGATTGTGGATGTGATCAACATGTTATGGATCCTAGAATGTCTGTGTTTGGAGATGTATTTAATCAGTTTAATATTGATAATTAAATTATAAAACCCATGAATTTCGTGTAATGTTTTACTTTATATATTACATAAAATTTATGGGTTCTAATTTTAATAAAATTGAAAGGAGGTATATATGAGTATTTTATTTGTGGAATATCCTAAATGTAGCACTTGTCAGCGTGGAAAAAAATGGTTAGAAGAGCATCAAATAGAATTTATTGATAGAAATATTAAAACACAAAATCCTAATGTAGAAGAATTAACTATATGGTATAAGCGTAGTGGTTTACCATTAAAACGTTTCTTTAATACAAGTGGACTTATTTATAAAGATATGCAATTAAAAGACAAATTGGCTGATATGACTGAGGAGGCACAACTGAAATTGCTAGCAACAGATGGAATGTTGGTGAAACGTCCATTGATAATTGGTGAAGATTTTGTATTGGTTGGATTTAAAGAAAAAGAATGGGGAGAAAAATTGTTATAATGAAAAAATATATTATGGCATTGGATCAGGGGACAACAAGTTCTCGTTGTATAATTTTTAATAAATCTGGAGAAATAGTATCTAGCGCACAGAAAGAATTTACACAGTACTTTCCGAAAAATGGCTGGGTTGAACAAGATGCTAATGAAATCTGGTCATCACAGTTTGGAGTACTAGCAGAAGCAAAGGCTAAATTCGATATTGAACCAACGGATATTGTAGCTATTGGAATAACCAATCAGAGAGAAACAACTATTGTATGGGATAAGAATACATGTGAACCTATTTATAATGCTATTGTATGGCAATGTAGAAGAACGGCAGATATGGTAGATGCATTAAAAGAAGAGGGTTATGATAGGATAATTAAAGAAAAAACAGGACTTGTTGCAGACCCATATTTTTCTGCGACAAAGATTGCTTGGTTATTAGAACATATTGAAGGAGCAAGGGATAAGGCAGAAGCTGGAGAATTATTATTTGGTACAGTAGATACATGGTTAATATATAAGTTAACTAAAGGTAAAGTATTTGCTACAGACTATACAAATGCTTCTCGTACTATGTTATATAACATTCATACACTTACTTGGGATACGGAATTACTTGAGAAATTCAATATTCCTATAAGTATGATGCCAGAAGTTAAGGATTCCAGTTGTGTATATGGGTATACAGATGCAACTTTATTTGGTGGAGAAGTGGCTATTGCAGGTGTAGCAGGAGACCAACAATCAGCATTGTTTGGACAGTGTTGTTTTGAAGCTGGACAAGGTAAGAATACTTACGGAACAGGTTGCTTTTTACTAATGAACACAGGCGAGAAGGCAGTAGATTCTAAGAATGGATTATTAACAACTATTGCTATTGGATTAGATGGAAAGGTACAGTATGCCTTAGAAGGTAGTGTGTTTGTTGCAGGTGCCGCTATTAAATGGCTTAGAGATGAGATGAAATTAATTACAGATGCAAGCGAGACAGAAGAATTAGCTAATTCTGTATCAGATAGTAATGGAGTTTATGTAGTTCCTGCATTTACAGGACTGGGCGCACCTTATTGGGATGCCTATGCTAGAGGGGCTGTATTTGGACTTTCTAGAGGTACAACAAAGGCTCATTTTGTACGAGCAACACTAGAATCATTGGCATATCAAACAAAGGATGTTCTAATAGCAATGGAAGAAGATTCGGGGATTTCTTTATCCTCTCTAAGAGTAGATGGTGGTGCAAGTACTAATACATTTTTACTGCAATTTCAAGCTGATATATTAGGCTCTGATATTGTAAAACCAAAAGTGATTGAAACGACAGCCTTAGGAGCCGCTTATCTTGCAGGACTAGCAGTTGGATATTATAAAGATATTGAAGAAATTAAGTTGAATTGGCAACAAGAACAAGTGCTATCTCCTAATATAACAAAAGAGGATAGAGAACAATTATATACAGGGTGGAAGGATTGTGTAATGAGAATCAGAAAGTGATTTTAGGTATTGACAAAAAAAACACTTGTATGTATAATATGTAAGGTATGTGAATGGGAGATACAAAGTAAACATAACTGCAAGACATAACATAGTTAAGGATTGGCAGTTTTAAGATATCTTCATTAATTTTAAGGAGGTGTAACCTATGTCAATCTGTCCAAAGAATAAATCTTCAAAAGCAAGAAGAGATAAGAGAAGAGCTAACTGGAAAATGAGTGCTCCTACATTAGTTAAGTGTAGCAAGTGTGGTCAATTAATGATGCCTCACAGAGTATGTAAATCTTGTGGTTCATACAATAAAAAAGAAATAATAGCTCAAGATTAATTTTGTGCAAAAGACCTTTCGATGTTTTCGAAAGGTCTTTATTTATTTGAGCAAAAATGGAAAAAAACTCGTAAAACATTGACTATATTGTTTTAGAATTATATAATAAATAAGTATGTAAATTTAAAGGAGAGTGAAAATACATTATGGCAGAACAAGTTAGAATAGTTGTAGATACAGTTGGCGGTGACAATTCACCATTTGCAATGGTAGAAGGTGCTGTTAATGCAGTTAACGAAAGAGATGATATTACAATAATCTTAGTTGGTAAGGAAGATGTTATCAAAGAAGAATTAAAGAAGTATCAATATAAGAATGAATCTATTGAAGTATTACATGCTGGGGATGAGATAACTTGCCATGATGCACCAGTAGCTGCAATTCGTAATAAAAAAGAATCATCAATGGTAGTTGGACTTAACCAAGTAAAAGAAGGAAAGGCAGATGCATTTGTATCAGCAGGAAGTTCAGGAGCAGTATTAGTAGGCGGACAATTTATAGTTAAACGTGATAAGGGTATAGAGAGAACACCTCTTGCACCACTTATTCCTACATCAAAGGGAGTTTCTTTATTAATAGATTGTGGAGCTAACGTAGATGCAAGACCATCACAGTTAGTTCAATTTGCTCAGATGGGTTCTATATACATGGAGAATGTAGTAGGAATTAAGAATCCTACAGTAGCCATTGTAAATATTGGCGATGAAGAAGAAAAAGGTAATGCTTTAGTTAAGGAAACTTATCCATTACTTAAGGCATGTAAAAATATTAACTTTATTGGAAGTATTGAAGCAAGAGAAATACCTAACGGAGCAGCAGATGTAATTGTTACAGAAGCTTTTGTAGGTAATGTAATCCTTAAGCTTATGGAAGGTTTATCAAAAATGCTTCTTAAAGAAATAAAATCAGCAATGATGTCGAGTACAAAAAGCAAAATGGGGGCATTACTAATAAAAGGTGAACTTAAGAAAACAATGGGTAAATTCGATGCTACAGAGCATGGTGGAGCACCATTGCTTGGACTTAATGGATTAGTAGTTAAGATTCATGGAAATGCAAGTCACAAAGAAGTTAAGAATGCAATATTCCAATGTGTAACATTTAAACAACAAAATATAAATGAGAAGATTAGAGAAAATCTGCTTAAAAGTAAAGAAGAGAGTATAAATGAATAATACAAATCTAAATGAATTAGAACAAAAGATTGGTTATAGTTTCAAAAATAAAGCTTTACTTGAACAATCTATGACCCATAGTTCATATGCTAACGAAAGAAAAATTAATAAAATTAATAGTTACGAAAGACTAGAATATCTAGGTGATGCTATTCTTGAATTAATTGTTAGTGAGCATTTATATAATACAATGCCAGATAAACAAGAAGGGTATCTTACAAAAACTCGTGCTTCATATGTATGTGAATACACTTTATCTTCTTGTGCTAAGGAACTTAACTATGGAGGATATGTTCGTCTTAGTAAAGGTGAAGATATGACTGGTGGAAGAGATAGGAGTTCTATTTTGTGTGATTTATTTGAAGCAGTATTAGGTGGAATATATTTAGATGGTGGGATTACACCCGCTAGAGAATATGTTAATAAACATTTATTAAAAGATATAGAAAATAAGAGTTTGTTTTATGATGCAAAGACTAATTTGCAAGAATTAGTACAAAAGGATATTCATGAAGAAGTTAGATATGAATTAGTTTCAGAAGAAGGTCCAGAACACAATAAAACATATACATCTGAGGTGTATATTGGAGATAAATACTTTGCAAAAGGTGTGGGACAATCTCACAAAGCTGCTGAACAGATGGCAGCCTTTAATGCATTGTTAATATTAAAGAATAGTAGGTTATAATATGTATTTAAAAAGTATAGAAGTATATGGTTTCAAATCATTTGCAAACAAAATATTGTTTAAATTTAATAATGGTATTACTGGTATTGTAGGACCAAATGGAAGTGGTAAAAGTAATGTATCAGATGCAGTAAGGTGGGTTCTTGGTGAGCAAAGTGCAAAGCAACTTCGTGGTGCTAAGATGGAAGATGTAATATTTTCAGGAACTGAGATGAGAAAGCCACAAGGCTCTGCTTATGTTGCAATAACACTTGATAATAGTGATCATAGTCTTCCAGTTGATTATGAAGAGGTTACTGTTGCAAGACGAGTATACCGTTCAGGTGAAAGTGAATATTTAATTAATGGTACAGTGTGCAGACTAAGGGATGTACATTCATTATTCTTTGATACTGGTATTGGTAAAGAAGGTTATTCTATAATTGGACAAGGTCAGATTGAACGAATAATTAGTGGAAAGCCAGAAGAGAGAAGAGAATTATTTGATGAAGCTGCAGGTATTGTTAAGTATAAGAAAAATAAATATGCTACAGAAAAAGCATTAGAAGCAGAACGTCAAAATCTATATCGTGTAAACGATATTCTAACCGAACTTGAAAAACAAGTAGGTCCCCTTCAGGAACAATCAGAAGTTGCAAAAAAATACCTTCTATACAAGGAAGAAATGAAACGTTTTGATGTAAATGTATTCTTATTAGAGAGGAACAGAGTTAAGAAACAATTAGATGAATACCAAGAAAAACTAAATATTATAAATGATGACACTATAAGACTTGGTACAGAATACGAAAAAACAAAAGAAGAGTATGATAGATTAGAAGCAGACTTAGAAAAATATAATGCTGATATTGATACAACAAAAAATACTATACATGAACTTAAGCTATCAAATGAAAGAGCTGAGGGTGATGTAAAGGTTATTAGTGAGCAAATAAATAGTGCTAGACAAAATGATGAGCATATTAGTACTCAGATTAATAGAATACAAGCTGAATTAAACAAACAAATCTATGAAAAGACAGAGTATGAATCAAAGAAAGAACAATTAGATAATAAGCTAAACAATGCAGACAATGTATTAGATAATGCAAAAGAAAATAGTCAAGCAATTATGGATAAGATTGCTTCCTATGAAGAAGGCATTGAAAAATGTAAGGCTGATATAATTGAGTATCTGAATGAAGGTTCAACGTTAAAAGCAAAGGTTGGACGTTATGATACAATGCTTGAGAATATTAACTTTAGAAAGACTCAATTGAATCAAAGATATTTACAATTCAAAAGTGATGAGTTAAGAGATAAAGAAGAATATGATAATTACAATAATCAATTAAAAGATGTTGAAGAGCATATATCTAATAATCAAAATGTATTAAATGATTGTGAAATTGAATTAAATAGTAATATAGAAAAAAACCGAACTAATAGAGAATTGATAACTACACTTAGCTCAAAATATAGCAGTATTAAATCAAAATTAGAAGCCCTTAAGAATATTACTGAAAGATATGATGGTTATGGTAATAGTATTAAGAAGGTTATGGAGCAAAAAGACACTAATCAAGGAATTATTGGTGTTGTTGCAGATATAATAACAGTTAATAAAGAATATGAAATAGCTGTAGAAACAGCCTTAGGCGGAAGTATACAAAACATTGTTACAGACAATGATGGTACAGCTAAAAAAATGATTAACTACTTAAAGCAAAATAAATTTGGTAGAGCAACATTTCTACCATTAACAAATATAAATGGTAATAATAATTTTTCAAGACCAGAGGTGCTAAGAGAAAAAGGTGTTATTGGTATTGCATCAGAGCTTGTTACAATAGCTGATAAATACAAGGCTGTAGCAAATCATTTACTAGGAAGAATTATTGTAGTTGATAATATAGATAATGCACTTACTGTATCTAAGAAGTATAATCAGTCATTAAGAATCGTAACTGTAGAAGGTGAACTACTAACTGCAGGTGGTGCAATGACAGGTGGTGCTTACAAGAACACCAGTAATCTTTTGGGAAGAAAAAGAGAGATTGATGATTTAACAAAGGAAATAAATAGTGTTAAAATGCAATCTATAGAAGCGGATAAGCTAGATAGAGAACTTAAGGTTAGAAGAGATAATCTTAAAAACCAAAAAGAAGAATTATCAGACAAGCTTCACCAATTATACATAGACAAAAATACAATAGTTCTTAATATTGAACAAGTAAGCAAGAGATTATCAGAATCGGCAACAGCCTTTGCATCTGTTCAAAAAGAAAATAGAGAGTTAGATTCTCAAGTTGAAGAGATTAATTCTAATAAAACTCAATTACATGAAGATAATAAGCAACAAGAATCTGCAAAAGAAACTTGCGAAGATACAATTAAGCAATTTGAAGAATCATTAGTTACAGAGAGAGAGAATCTTAAAAAAGCTAATGAAAATGTATCTTCACTTATGTTGGAATTTAATACTGTTAAACAACAATATGATTTTATTATTGAAAATATTAGAAGAATTAAAGATGAAGAAAACAGATTAACTGAAGAATTAAATAGTTATAACTCTAAAGTTGAGGGTGCTGATTCTGAAATAGGAATACTTACAAAGCGTATTGAAACTGCTAAAAATAATATTGAAAATAATAAAACAACTATTAGTGAGTTAGAAACTAAGTTAGATTTGTTTATCAAAGAAAAGGATACTATTACTGCAAATCACAAAGAATTCTTTAAAAGAAGAGAAGAGCTTAATGAAGAAATTACAGGTCTTGATAAGGCATCGTTTAGAATTAATGCTCAAATAGAAAAAGTAAATGAACAATCAGAAGTCTTAAGTGGATATATGTGGGAAACATATGAATTAACATATAACACAGCATTAGAACTTAGAGATGATAAACTTGATGATTTAGATTCTTTGAAAAGAGAATTAGGTGCTGTTAAGGGTAAGATAAAATCACTTGGTGATGTTAATGTTAATGCCATTGAAGATTATAAAAATGTATCTGAGAGATATGAATTCTTAAAAACTCAACATGACGATATTATTAAGGCAGAAGAAAATCTAAAACGGGTTATAGAAGAATTAGATACAGCGATGAGAGAACAATTCAATGAGAAATTTGCTGAGATTCAGAAAATGTTTGATGCAGTATTTAAAGAGTTGTTTGGTGGCGGTAAAGCAAGCCTTGAATTAGTAGATGAAGAAGATGTATTAGAAGCAGGTATAAGAATTATTGCACAACCACCAGGAAAGAAACTTCAAAATATGATGCAATTATCAGGTGGCGAGAAATCTCTAACAGCAATAGCCTTACTATTTGCAATACAAAGTCTTAAGCCATCTCCATTCTGTTTGCTAGATGAGATTGAGGCGGCATTAGATGATTCTAACGTTAAGAGATTTGCTAAGTATCTTGGAAAGCTTACAAAAGATACTCAATTTATTGTTATTACTCATAGAAAAGGTACAATGGAAGCTGCTGATATACTATATGGTATAACTATGCAAGAAAAAGGTGTATCTACATTAGTTTCAGTTAATTTAATAGAGAGCGAGCTTGATAAAATGGAAGCTACTCATAATAAATAGAGAAGAGGTAGTAGTATGAGTGAAGAGAAAAAAGGCTTTTTTAGTAAACTAGTATCAGGACTGACGAAAACAAGAAATAGTATAAGTCAAAATTTTGATAGAATATTTTCACTATCACATATTGATGATGACTTCTATGATGAATTAGAAGAAACATTAGTAATGGCAGATCTGGGTTATGAAACAACAACTAATATTATTGATGATTTAAAAGAGCAGGTTAAAAAGTCTAAAATAAAAGAACCAGAGGCTTGTAGAGAATTAATTATTAATATTATTAAAGAGCAAATGCTTGTTGAAGACAATGCCTATGAATTTGAAGATAAGAAAACAGTGGTATTAATAATTGGTGTTAACGGAGTTGGAAAAACAACGTCTATTGGTAAATTAGCTTCTCAGTATAAAGCTAGAGGTAAAAAAGTTATGATGGCTGCTGCGGATACATTTAGAGCAGGAGCAATAGAGCAACTTAAAACTTGGGCCAATAGAGCTGGTGTAGAAATTATAGCTCAACAAGAAGGCAGTGATCCTTCTGCTGTTGTATATGATGCAGTACAAGCTGCAAAGTCAAGAAATGTAGATATATTATTATGTGATACAGCAGGAAGACTTCATAACAAAAAGAACTTAATGGATGAATTAAGTAAGATGCATAGAATTATTCAAAAAGAATATCCT
>JAVBSN010000040.1:0-42627 GCA_031547045.1 Lachnospiraceae bacterium | reverse complement strand
AGGGATAACCACTAAATATAAGCATTGTAAGCGATTACCCTTTAAGGTTTGAATTAATTTTAATTTTTCAGGCTCAACAGTTGTAAAGCCAGTATATATATTAAGTATGCTTCCAAATATAGCAAGAGATATGGCACATACAATTATAGTCTTTGTTGTAGCACCTAACCATACAATAAGTAAAGGTGCAAGAGCAGATTTTGGTAAACTATTTAATACTACTAAATAAGGTTCTACTATTTCTGATAATTTAGGATTCCACCATAATATAACAGATAATAATAGACTGAAAATTATAACCAATAAAAATCCAATAAAAACTTCTAATAGGGTAATTCCTATGTGTGTAATTAAGGATTTATTTACTAACATATCAAAAAAGCATATAGCAATTTTACTAGGGCTACAAAATACAAATGAATTTATTATTTCTAATCTAGCACATACTTCCCATAAACTTAAAAAGATAATAAATATTAACCATTGATAAAGCTTAATTGAGTTAGAATATTTTTGTTCCTGCTTTAAATATTCTCTTTGTGCATTTGAAATAGAAGTAGATTTTAAAGACTGTTTAATTTTCTTGTTCATTTTCTACCTCCCGCCAAAGTGTATTAAAGTAATCTTTGAATTCAGGAGCATTTCTAGCCTTTCGAGGTGTTTTATCAGGGCAAGAAAGTTTAATATCCATGGTATTTTTTATTGTTCCAGGACGATGTGATAATATAATTATTCGATCAGCCATACTAACAGCTTCAGATAAATCATGGGTACCTAGGATCGTGGTAATGTTTTGTTCTTTTATAATTGAACCAATATCATCTGATACATTAAGACTGGTTTGATAATCTAAGGCACTAAATGGTTCATCAAGTAATAATATTTCAGGGGAAAGTGCTAAGGTTCTTATTAGAGCAACTCTTTGTCGCATACCACCTGATAAATGTTTTGGATAGGAATCTTTAAATTCCCACAAACCGTAAGTTTTTAACATGCTATTTATTTTGTCTATAGCATTTGAATCAAGTTTCTTTTGAATTTCAAGCCCTAAGGTTATATTTTTGTAGATGGTTCTCCATTCTAGTAAGTGATCTTTTTGAAGCATATAGCCAAAGGTACAATCTGTTTCGTTAATAGGTATTTTATTTATTTGTATGTTGCCAACATTTATTGGGATTAACCCTGCAATAATATTAAGGAGTGTTGATTTGCCACATCCAGAAGGTCCTACAATGGATACAAATTCACCCTGTGACACTGAAAAATTAATGTCACGTAATGCTAAGGTTTCGCCAGCAAGAGTATGGTAAGTATAACTTACGTTTGATAATTCCAATACTGGCTTACTCATATATATACCCCCTTAAAGTCATATACTATAAAATATGCATAATAAATTTAAAAGTTTTAATAATATATAAATTATTTTCTTATATGAAGAAAAATGTTGAAAATATTATTAAAATGGCAAAGTTTGACTAAAAAAGATGTTGTAAAATGATAAATTTTATAATTACAGCACAATATCTTGTAATAAATTTAGAAATATAGATACATGTTGTGGAGGTAGAAAAACCCAGAAAAATAGAGGGTTGACAGAGGTTTTAAACAATGATTTAATAGGATTTATCCCCTTGTTTAGTAACATAAATAAGAATAAGGTGTATATAATAGTAAGATAATAATACATATAAAATAGAGGTTATATTTATGAATTCAAATGATGTACATAATAGCATTATTAGAAGAAAGAGAATACAGTTATATAAAAAAATCATAGTAAGTGTTTTTTTGCTATGCTTAACTTTACCTTTCATTATTACTATAGGTATGTTTATTAAAGTACATCAATTAGAAACTAAAATAGATTTTCTAGTAGAGAATAAGATGGATAAAGAATATTCAACATTTGCTAGTAGTACACCAGTTGAAACTCAACCCTTAACTATGCCATATGGTACTGAAAGTGAAGAACATAATATAGGTAATTTAGAAAATACAACAGAAGATATTACAGAAACAAAAAAAGTATATTTAACCTTTGATGATGGACCAAGTATATATACAGATGAGATATTGGATATATTAGCAGAAAATAATGTTAAAGCTACATTTTTTGTTATTGGAAGAGAAGATGAATCTTATTGGCCGTATTATCAACGAATAGTAGATGATGGTCATACACTAGGCATGCATAGTTATACCCATGTATATTGTGATATATATTCTTCAAAGGAAGATTTTATTAATGATGTAGATACTTTATCTGATTTCTTATATGAGAGAACAGGTGTTAGAAGTAAGATTTATAGATTCCCAGGTGGTAGTAGTAATTCAGTATGTAATATTCCAATGGAAGAATTGGTAGAATATTTAGATGAGCAAGATATAGAATATTATGATTGGAATGCCCTTAATGGTGACGCAGTGACCAAAGATTTATCACCATGGAAATTAGTAGACAATATTATGTATGATGTAAGAAAACATGAGAATTCAATTGTGCTTATGCATGATTTGCAATCTAGACATACAACTGTAGAATCATTACAATTATTGATAGATACACTTAAAAGTGAAGGGTATGAAATATTACCAATAGATGAAAATACTCCAGTTATACAACATAGAACATTTGATTATGAAGATTAAAAGTAATGCTGTAGATGTTATAATATATAATATCTATGGCATTTTTTTGTTTGGTGTAAAATATTTGTAATGTTGATGTCAAATATAGTCTAATCTATTGCTCTTGGGTTGTCAAAGTTGTATTATAAACATGTTGGAATAAGAAATTGAGAGGTCGAACAAATGACATATAAAGAATCACTAGAATATATTGAAGAAAAAAACAATTTAGGAAGTGTATTAGGCTTAGAACTTATTACTGAGCTATTAAATAGATTGGAAAATCCTCAAAATAAAATAAAGGTAATACATATAGCAGGTACTAATGGTAAAGGATCAATATTATCCTTTATAGAAAGCATTTTAATTGAATCTGGATATACAGTAGGAAGATATATATCACCTACTATATTTACGTATTTAGAGAGATTTCAAATTAACAAAACATATATAAGTGAAGCCTCTTTTGCAAAATATATAACAGTTATAAAAAAT
This sequence comes from Lachnospiraceae bacterium, assembly GCA_031547045.1. GTDB lineage: Bacteria > Bacillota > Clostridia > Lachnospirales > Lachnospiraceae > JAVBSN01. The sequence continues at coordinate 39,501 of JAVBSN010000040.1, read as the reverse complement.
ATTATAGATGATATGATAGTAGATGGTTATCCTAGTCCAACTTCATTTGAAATAGAGACAGCAATAAGTTTCTTATATTGTATGGATGAAAATGTAGACTATATGCTATTGGAAACAGGTATGGGAGGTAGACTAGATGCAACTAATGTTGTTGAGTCACCTGTATGTGATGTTATAGCGTCTATTAGTATGGATCATATGAATTTCTTAGGAGATACATTGGAAAAGATAGCTATAGAAAAATCAAAAATAATAAAAGAAAATACTATCTGTGTGTCTTACGATAATGAAGAAATTGTTAATAAGGTAATAGCAGAAGGATGTAATAAACAGAATACAGAATTAATATTTACTAATACTAAAAAACTTGAAATATTGGAAGAGACTTTGGATGGTACTAGATTTATATATAAAGATAATGAATATCACATAGAAATGATAGGAGTTCATCAAGTATATAATAGTATAACAGCCATAGAGGTAATCGATGCAATATGTAGAGTAGATAATATTAATAATATAAATTATAACCGAATATATGTAGGACTTAGAAAAACAAATTGGAAGGGTAGATTTGAGATTATAAGCAATAATCCTATAGTTATTAGAGATGGAGCTCATAATGTAGATGCTGCAAAAAGTCTTGTAAATACTATTGAAAAGCATTTTACAAAAAAGCAAATTGTTTATATAATAGGAATGTTAAAAGATAAGGAATATGATAAGGTTCTTAAGATAACAGGGAAGTATGCAAATATTATATATACAATAACAGCTCCAGGAGTTCGAGGACTTGATAGCAAAGAGTTATGTGAGTCAGCGAGGAAGTATAACAGTGATGTTAGGGACAGAGGAGATATTGATATTAACCTAGTATTGAAGGAAGCTATATTAGAAGCTGGAGAAGAAGGGGTAGTTATAGTCTTTGGTTCATTATCATATATAGGAAATATTTCTTGTTTTAACGAAAATTAAAACGTATGGAGAAAGAGGATAATGGATAGAGTTAATGGGTTAATAAAGGATGTAGATTTTGTTAAATATACAGCTATAAATAAGGAATTAGAGAAAGATAGAGTGTTTTGTAAACATGGCATAGAACATTCTTTAGATGTTGCAAGAATATTATATATATTAGTTTTAGAAAATGATTTGAACATTAATAAAGAGATTATATATGCTTCTGCATTATTACATGATATAGGAAGATATGCTCAATATGAAGCTAATATTTCACACCATCAAGCTGGTGCAGATATTGGTAGAAGATTGTTAGAAAAATATAATTTTACTAATGAAGAGATAGAGGTAATATGCGATGCAATAGCATCACATCATTCTATGGAAGAAGATAATAATACACTTAAATCTTTGTTGTATAAAGCAGATAAGATTTCAAGAAATTGTTTTGATTGTAATGCATATAAGGACTGCTATTGGGATATACAGCTTAAAAATAGTGGCATTAGATATTAATAACTTGAGGAGATAGACATGAATATAGGTAAATACTATTTTGATACAGAAAATGAAGCATATATAATGGGAATTTTAAATGTTACACCAGATTCTTTTTCTGATGGGGGAAAATATAATAGTATAGACTTGGCTCTTGAACAAGCAAAACATTTAATTGATAGTGGAGCAGATATTATAGACATTGGTGGAGAATCTACTAGACCTGGACATGTAGATATTTCTTGTGAAGAAGAGATTGAACGAGTATGTCCTATAATAGGAGCAATAAGTGAAAGATTTGATATTCCTATATCATTAGATACATATAAAAGTCAGGTTGCTGAGGCTGGATTAATCGCGGGAGCGCATTTAATCAATGATATATGGGGATTAAAGTGGGATAATAAGATGGCTGATGTTATAGCAAAGCATAATGCTGCTTGTTGTATTATGCATAATAGGAAAGATATGAATTACTCTAATATAATAGAAGATGTTATAAGTGATTTAGAAGAGAGTATTAATATAGCAAAAGCATCTAATATGGATATGAATCAAATTATGACGGATCCAGGAATTGGTTTTGCAAAAGATTTGGATATGAATTTATCAGTAATGAAACATGTAGGTAGAATTAAAGAATTAGGGTATCCAGTACTATTAGGTACATCTAGAAAATCTATGATAGGATTAGCACTTAATTTACCTATAGACCAGAGAGAAGAAGGTACAATAGTAACTACTGTTTTAGGATATGAAGCAGGATGTTCATTTTTTAGAGTACATAATGTTGAAGCTAATATAAGAGCTATTAATATGGCAAAAGCAATATATAAAGCAATATAGAAAAGGAGGAGTAACACATGGATTTTATTAGCATTTCCAATCTAGAAATATTTGCACATCATGGGGTATTTGAAGAAGAGAATACATTAGGGCAAAAGTTTTTGATTTCTTGTAAGTTATTTTTAGATACAAAAGAGGCAGGCAAGACTGACGAATTATCAAAATCAATAGATTATGGTAGTGTATGTCATACAATAAAACATTTAATGGAGAATACAACCCACAAATTAATTGAATCAGTTGCAGAGGAAATAGCCAATCATTTATTACTACATTTTGAATTAATTGAATCAGTAGAGATAGAAGTTAAGAAGCCATGGGCTCCAATTTTATTACCAATTGATACAGTATCAGTGACCATACATAGGGGATGGCATACAGCATATCTTAGTATTGGTTCAAATATAGGAGATAAGGAAGGGTATCTAGACCTGGCTATTGATAAATTAAATGAGGACAAATATACAAAGGTTACAAAGGCATCAGAGTATATAGAAACAGAGCCTTATGGAAATGTAGAACAAGAAGATTTTTTAAATGGTTGTTTGGAAATACATACATTAAGGGATCCAATGGAATTACTAGATCTTGTTGGAAGTATTGAGACAGAGGCTAAGCGAGAAAGAATAATACATTGGGGACCAAGAACATTAGATGTGGACATACTAACTTATGATAGAGAAATTATAAGTGAAGAAAGTCTGATAATTCCACATGTTGAAATGTGTAAAAGGGAATTTGTGTTAAAACCTTTAGAAACAATAGCACCATATTATAGACATCCTATCTATAACAAAACAATTAAGGAATTATTACAGGATTTACAGGGAGAATAGAATGAGAGATCTAAGTTTTATACGAGAAGACATTGATAAAGTTGATAGAGAAATAATAGATTTATTAGAAAGGCGTATGGGATTAGCTCTTGAAGTGGCTAAATATAAGAATTCAACAGGCAAACCTATATATGATAGACAAAGAGAAGATGAAAAGATTGATAAGATAAGAGGCATGGCAAGTACAGACTTTAATGCAGAAGCATTAGCAGAAATATTTTTACAAATCATGTCTATTAGTAGAAGGTATCAATATAGTGTAATTGGAGATAATGATGGATATATTGATAACTTATATGAAAAGGTAGATAAGTTAGATATAAATAATGATACAAAGATAGTATATCAAGGTGTAGAAGGTGCATTTAGTGAGCAAGCATGTCTTGAATACTTTGGAAAAAATATTAATAGCTACAATGTTGCAGCATTTGAAGATGTTATGATTGAATTAGATAAAGGTAATGCTAAATATGGAATATTACCTATTGAGAATTCAACAGCAGGATTTGTTAATGGAATATATGATTTATTAGTTAGATATGATTTAACTATTGTTGATGAGCATATTATTAAAGTAGACCAAGCACTATTAGGTATACAAGGAGCAAATATAGAAGATATTAAAACTGTATATTCTCATCCACAAGGTTTATTACAGACAAAGGATTTTCTAGATAAGTATAATTGGGAACAAATTAGTATGTCTAATACAGCATTAAGTGCCAAATTAGTAAAAGAAAAAGATGATAAGACAAAGGCAGCAATAGCAAGTGCTAGAAATGCTCAGTTATATGATTTGGATATTATAAAAGAAGCTATTAATGGAGAGAAAAATAATTCTACAAGATTTGTAATTATTACTAAGAAAAAAGTATATACAAGTAATGCTAGAAATATAGGCATTAGTTTTTCTTTAGCTCATGAAAGCGGAAGTTTATATAATATATTAGCTCATTTTATATTTAATAATATTAGTATGACAAGTATTGAATCAATTCCTTGTCCAAATAAAGATTGGGAATATGAATTCATTATAGCATTTGAAGGTAAGTTAAGTGAAGACAATGTGAGAAATGCTCTAAAGGGTATAAAAGAAGAATCTACAGGATTTAAAATACTAGGAAATTATTAGAGTTTATAACATGCAGAAGGTAGGTATATTATGGCATATAAAACATTTGCGGCAATAGATGTAGGTTCAAATGATGTATCTATGAAAGTATTTGAAGTTACAGCTAGAAAAGGTTTTAGAGAATTAGATTATGTAAGTAACATGATTGAGCTTGGAAGTGGTACATATAAGAATGGAAGAATTGAAAATGAGATACTAGATGAATTATGTGAGATACTTCTAAAATTCAGAAAGAAAATGAAAGAGTATAATGTAATTGATTATATAGCATATGCTACAAGTGCCATTCGTGAAGCAACAAATAGTCAAATGATACTTGATAGAATAAAGAGAAAAACGGAATTTACAGTAACTATTTTAAGTAATGCTGAACATAGATTTATGATGTATAAAGGTTTAGCAGCGAAATATGAAAATCTAGATAAAATAGTAGAGAAGAATACAGCTCTTGTTGATATAGGTGCAGGAAGTGTTCAAATATCAATATTTGATAAAGAGCAATTAAGCATAACTCAAAATATTCCTATAGGGTCAGTTAGAGTAAGAGATTCTTTGGCAAACATGGAATTTAGAACAGTTGATTATTATAAAGTTATTGAAGAGTATATTAATGATGAGATAACCACATTTAGAAATATATATCTTAAAGATAAGCAACTTAAACAAGTTATAGCAATAGGTGATGAAATTGGTAGTCTTATAAAAGTTGTACCTGAATTAAATATTAAAGATTATATATCCCTAGAGCAGTTTTCTTATATTTACAAAAAGATTATACATTCAAATATTCAAGATATATCTGTAGAATATGGAATACCATTTGAGCAAGCTACGCTTATAATACCATCTGCAATTGTATATTTAAGTTTCTTAAAACAATCAAAGGCAGACACTATATGGATTCCTAATATTGTATTGTGTGATGGTATTGTTGCTCATTATATGGAAAAGAGTAAATGGCTTGCGGCAGATAAGAGTTTTGATGTGGATATAATTGCTTCAGCCCATGCAATAGCTAAAAGATATAGATGTAGTAAAACTCATATTGAAAATGTAACAGACATTGCCCTTAGTATATTTGATTCAGTTAAAAGAGTGTACGGACTTGGAATATCTGAGAGAATGCAACTAGAAGTAGCAGCTATACTTCAAGATTCAGGCAAATATATTAATATGAATGATAGTGGAAACAATTCATATAATATAATTTTATCAACAGAAATTATAGGATTATCAATGACAGAGAAATCAGAGATAGCTAATGTTGTTAAATATTTAACACTGTATTTACCTTCTTATGAAAAAGTAAAAAATGAATTTGGAGATTGTAATTATGTAAAAGTAGCAAAATTAGTAGCAATCCTTAGAATAGCTAATGTACTAGCTAGAAGTAATAAACAAAAAATTGAGAAATATACAGTATCCATTCGAGAAAAGAATCTGATTATAACAGCGGATACTTTGTTGGACCTTACTTTAGAAGCGGAAATGTTTAGGGGTAAAGCAGACTTCTTTGAACAAGTTTATGGTGTAAGACCAATATTGAGGCAAAGGAGGAGTTTATAACATGGGTGAGAAAAAAATATATAGCAAACCAGAGTATTATTATAATAGGGAATTAAGTTGGTTAGAGTTTAATTATAGAGTTCTTAGTGAGGCAAAAGATAAGAAGATTCCATTGTTTGAAAGAGTAAAATTTTTAAGCATAACTGCCTCTAACTTAGATGAATTTTTTATGGTTCGTGCTGCATCTCTTATGGATATGATTCATGCAAATTATACTAAAAGAGATATTGCAGGATTAACACCAAGTGAACAATTAGAGAAAATATTACCAGTGGCAAGAAAACTAATGGAGAATCAATATAATACATATAATCGTTCCTTATTACCATTAGTAGAAAAAGAAGGGCTTAAGGTAATAAAATCTCATGAAGAATTAAGTGAGAGTCAAGGAAAATATGTAGATGAATATTTTGATAAAGCAGTATATCCTGTTCTTACGCCAATGGCAGTTGATTCGTCAAGACCATTTCCACTTATCAGAAATAAATCCCTTAATATAGGTGCTCTTGTTGAAGATAAAAAGAATGAAGGAATTGTAGATATAGCTACAGTTCAAGTGCCTTCAGTATTACCTAGATTTGTTAGAATTCCTTCAGATAAAGAAGCTACTGCAACTATTATTTTGTTAGAAGAAATAATTGAGAAAAATATTGATAAGTTATTCTTAAATTATAAAGTAATATGTGCACATCCATATAGAATAATGAGAAATGCAGATTTATCTATAGATGAAGATGAAGCAGAAGATTTACTTAAAGAGATACAAAAACAAATTAAGAGGCGTCAATGGGGTGAAGTAATCAAACTTGAAGTAAGTGACTCTATGGATAAGAGATTACTTAAGGAGCTTAAAAAACAGCTATCAGTAAGTGAGGAAGCGGTATATAAGATTAATGGACCTATTGATTTAACATTTTTAATGAAGGTAAATGGAATTGAAGGATTTGAACATTTAAAATATCCAAAGTATATTCCACAACCTGTGAAGCAACTTAATAAAGATGAAGATATATTTACACAAATAAAACGTAAAGATATATTATTACATCACCCTTATGATGAGTTTACTCCAGTAGAAGATTTTATTAGTCAGGCAGCAGTAGACCCTAATGTATTAGCAATTAAGCAAACATTATATAGGGTTAGTGGTAATTCACCAATAGTAGCTTCATTAGCCCTTGCAGCAGAGAACGGAAAGCAAGTTACAGTACTAGTAGAATTAAAAGCAAGGTTTGATGAAGAAAATAATATTATATGGGCTAGAAAACTTGAAAAAGCAGGTTGTCATGTAATATATGGTCTTGTAGGATTAAAAACACACTCTAAAATCGCATTAGTAGTTAGACGTGAAGAAGATGGAATTAAGAGATATGTACATCTAGGAACAGGTAATTATAATGATATTACAGCTAAGTTATATACTGATATGGGACTCCTTACTGCATCAGATCCAATAGGAGAGGATGCTACAGCAGTATTTAACATGTTATCTGGATATTCAGAACCACCAAGTTGGAATAAATTAATAGTGGCACCTATTTGGCTTAAAGATAAGTTTATTATGCTTATAAATAGGGAAAGAGACAATGCATTAGCAGGTAAAGAGGCTAAGATAATTGCTAAAATGAATTCATTATCAGAGCCAAAAGTAATGGAAGCATTATATGAAGCATCGGTGGCAGGTGTTAAAATAGAGTTAATTGTAAGAGGAATATGTTGTTTAAAAACAGGAATACCAGGTGTAAGTGAAAATATTACAGTTAGATCTATTATAGGTAACTTCCTAGAACATGCAAGAATATTCTATTTTTATAATAATGGATTTGAAGATGTATATATGGGAAGTGCAGATTGGATGCCTCGTAACTTAGATAAGAGGGTTGAGATTATATTCCCGGTAGAAGATGAGATTGCTAAAAATAAAGTAATAGAAGTATTAGATGTACAATTAGCTGATACTATGAAAACTCATATTTTACAACCAGACGGTTCATATGAAAAACTTGATTTAAGAGGTAGAGAAAAAATATCTTCTCAAGATGTATTTTGTGAGAGGGCCTTTGGACTTGATGAGGAAGCGGAAAAGGAACCAGTAAAAAGAGTATTTGAACCAGTAGAACATAAGTAGTAATAGATATTTATATAACTAGTAGTATGTAGAAAAATAATGTTGGTTAAGTATTGACAAATGCATCATGTATATGGTATTATCATATTCGCGTGTTAATTACACACAGGTCAATGTTGATTGACAGTTACAAAGCAGAGTATCCGCTCTCACCTTAGCACTTTAATGTGGATAGTGACTTGGGTTAATATTTAAGAATTAATAATTTGATTATTATACTTGGAATATTTAGTGGATAGCTAGGCTATCCACTTTTTTAATCTTTATTTATATCATATGGAGGTGTAAGGTTATCGCAGATTTAATGATTAATGAGCAAATTAGAGACAAAGAGGTACGTCTTATTGGTGAAGACGGTGAGCAATTAGGTGTTGTAAGTTCAAAAGATGCACTTAAGATGGCAAAAGAAGCAGGAGTAGATTTAGTTAAGATAGCTCCAAAGGCTCAACCGCCAGTATGTAAGATTATCGATTATGGTAAATACCGTTATGAACTTGCTCGTAAGGACAAAGAAGCTAAGAAAAAGCAAAAGACAATTGATATTAAGGAAGTTCGATTATCACCTAATATTGATACAAATGATTTGAATACAAAGATTAACCATGCTAGAAAGTTTATATCTAAAGGCGATAAAGTTAAAGTTACTCTTCGTTTTAGAGGTAGAGAGTTAGCTCATGTTAATCAAAGTAAAGTTATATTAGATGATTTTGCTAAACAACTTGAAGATATAGCAGTAGTTGAGAAACCTGCTAAATTTGAAGGTAGAAGCATGATAATGTTTTTAACTGAAAAACGTTAATTTTTATATATAGGATATTAAGGAGGATATACACATGCCAAAAATGAAAACAAACAGAGCAGCAGCAAAGCGTTTCAAGAAAACAGCTAATGGCGGTTTAAAGAGAAGTAAAGCTTACAAGAGTCATATCTTAACTAAGAAGACTACAAAGAGAAAGAGAAATCTTAGAAAATCTGCTATGACTGATTCTACTAACGAAAAAGTTATGAAGAAGATTTTACCATATTTATAAGAAGAATTTTAGGAGGAAATGACTAATGGCAAGAGTTAAAGGTGGCGTTAACGCTAAGAAAAGACATAATAGAGTATTAAAGCTAGCTAAAGGTTATAGAGGAGCTAGATCTAAACAATATAGAGTGGCTAAACAATCTGTTATGAGAGCATTAACAAGCTCATACGCTGGTAGAAAGCAAAGAAAGAGACAATTTAGAAGTTTATGGATAGCACGTATTAATGCAGCAGCTAGAATGAACGATATTTCTTACAGCAAATTAATGTATGGTCTTAAATTAGCTGGTATCGAGATTAACAGAAAAATGTTATCAGAGATGGCTATTTCAGATGCAGAAGGCTTCACTAAATTAGTAGAAGTTGCTAAATCAAAATTAGCTTAATTAAATATTATACACATTAGGCAAATAGCCTAATGTGATAATTTGCGGGCGTGCTGGAATTGGCAGACAGGCAAGACTAAGGATCTTGTGTTGGTTACAACGTACGGGTTCAAGTCCCGTCGCCCGCATTCGTAAGCCTTGATTTTACAGGGTTTTTATGACTAGGAAATCAAAAGGTAATCAAAAAGGTAATCAAATATTACAGAATTAGTCCAGAAAGGAGAGTTCTGTATACTAGATAAGCCAGTATTCTTAATTGAATATTGGCTTTTTATTATTGAAAGATTACATAGTGTTGTTAAATGTAGTTTTATGATATATAATGTAGTTAAAATAAATAAGGAGGATTCTGGTAATGAGTTATAAAGCAAAAGTGTATAAAGTATTTATTGCATCACCAAGTGACGTGTCAGAAGAAAGAGAAGTAGTACGTTCTGTTTTAGCACGATGGAATGCTATAAACTCAGAAACACAGCAAGCGGTACTACTTCCTATTGGTTGGGATACACATTCAGCTCCAGAGACTGGACGTTCGGCACAAGAATATATAAATGAACAGATTTTAAGCAAATGCGATATTCTAATAGGTGTTTTCTGGTCAAGTATAGGTAGTCCGACCAAGAGGTTTGAAAGTGGAACAATAGAAGAAATTGCTCGACATGTTGGTGAACGTAAACTTGCAATGTTATATTTTTCCAAGAAAGATTTTCCGTCAGATGCTAATCTAGAACAAATACAAAAAGTCCGCGAGTTAAAACAGATGTATAAAAATGATTCTTTATATGGAGAATTTGAAAGCAAGTATGATTTAGAAACAAAATTATATAACCATATTGAGATAAAAATGCAAGAAGGTAAGTTTAGACCCACTTTTGATTCAGATTTATTAACAAAAATAACTGATGACAATGAACTATCAATAAAGATTAAGGGACATTTTCCTTTAGTATCAAAGAATTTGCTTACCAATATTTTTGATGAAAACAGAAGTGATATTGTATGGATTGCGATAGTAGAAAAATTATCAAAGAGTCCAGCAGACTTAAGAGAATCATTATTATTTCTTGCAAGGCAAGGTGCATTTAGACATAAGGTATTTACGGAAGGATATTTAGTATTAGCGGAAGTTAGTCAACCAGACTTCGGTAATTTTATCAGTGCATTATATTCAATAAATAGGTATGAGTTTTTTGATATATATAATAAAGGACTTTTGAAAGATAGTCCATTTTCACAAACATTGCAAGAACAAATTAGTAAACAAGAGGAGAGTACAATACATAACTAATAGTTATATACAAATATAACGATATAATATATAATTATATCAGTACCAAGAGCCGAGTAGAGAAATCTATTTGGCTATTTTTATATAAAGGTAGGTGTTTATGTGGTAAACCATATATTTATCTGCTAATTGACGTAGTCTTATATCTGTATCTACTGTGATTGTGGATATTTGATTTATTCTACTATCAAGTTCTTCAAAGGCTAACATGTAGCAGGTGTATTTTATCCATTGTCACAGAGACTCTTTTGACCTTACCAGTCATATAATCTGTATAACGTTCAACAAATTTGAATTTACCATTGCTTAGTTCCTCTACCCACATTTTTATCATCCTTTCTAAAAAAGGATATAAAAAATACCCTGATTGCTAAATTAGAGTAAAAATGATATAATATGCTTGTCTAAGAGCTATAGCATTAATCTCTGATTATGTTGTGGTGTGAATCGTCTCTGTACTCCAACACAGGGGCGATTTTTGTTTGTTATATATTAGATTGTATCAATTCCAAAATTTTTAATTATTTCGGTGAGCTTTTCTTTATATGCATAAAAATCATTAATTGAATCTACATAAAATCGTTCAAAATCTTTGCTTTCAGTCGGTATCATTATTTGTTTTCTTTTTGTATCAAGGTTTATTCTACATATAGTCTTACGAACATTGCCTTTATATAAAATAGAAAAGTATCTTTCGTTATCTTTATATGTAATATCGCTAGGATTGACAATATCAGCAAGCAATGATTTGATTATATAATAGCTTTCAATTTCTTCATCAGTAGTAATTATTTTAGATTCAGTAGTTGCAGCAGCTTCTTCTGGTAAAGGACTGCTATTGTTTGATTCGTCTTTAATTTCGTCATTTTTTAAAGCAGCAGTTATCTTATCGTTCATCATCTCATTTATATAATCGTTTAAAGAATTTTTAACAACAGGCTTGTATTTGTCAATGACATTTTGGGTTTTTACACCACCGTATACTTCACTTAATATATATTTTGTAAATTCGTTAGATGGCTCTTTTAGTTGTTCTGCAAATAGCGCTTTTATTAATTTTGAATATTTTAGTTCGGATGCTGTACTAAAGATGTTTTCTTCATCATAAGCATCTTTGTGAAATTTTTTTAATTCAGATACTGTAGTTGGTTTGATATTTGTTAAATCAAAATCTAAAAATGGAGTTAAGTCCATCTTGTTAACTTCATCTAAATCAGTATAGAATTGATAACGTAACCCATTAGTTAATATTCCGAATTTTGCTTGAGATGTGCCAAAGTATCTAAAAAGTTGAGATGTATGTTTGTCTAACTCTTCACCACACCATTTACATTCAATAAGAATAGACGGTTTATAGTCTACCATAATTGCATAATCAACTTTTTCACCCTTTTTAATACCAACGTCAGCAGTGAATTCTGGAGTAAACTCGTCAGGGTTAAATACATCATATCCTAATAATTGAAAAAAGGGTATGATTAAAGACATTTTAGTAGCTTCTTCTGTAGTAATAGAATCTTTTAATTTTACTACTCTTGTTGAAAATTGTTTTAATTGATCAATAAAATCCATAAATAAATCCTCCTATATCATTAGTTTTAATAATCATATAAAATATAACGTAATATGTCAATTTATATCTTCTTCATTATTGTTAAATTAGGGATAAAGTAAATTATATAATATCTATAAGCTATATATATTCCGTATTTATTTTTGTAAATTTCAATAGATTCATTCAAGAATTCTACAGTAACTTCTAAAAAAAATCAGCCATTTCATAGATGTTTTACATCCATATTCATAAGCAGCTATTATTCTATCTAAATTAATTAGTAGGTTATAATCCTAAGTTCTTCTGCTGATGTATACTTTATCTGTGTTGTTAAGGTCTTTCTTTATTGAAATATGTTTTCTTTTAAGTCTATTTTTATTAGCTTTTAGAGTCTTTTCTCTTACAATAAGCTCTGTACTGTCTGCACTGGTCAATAATTCATCATATGTCATTTATGCATCACCCTAATTAGTTAAACATATGTTGTGGTCAAAGTAGTGCAACTTTTAGAAATCATCATCATCTATTATATCTTCATCATTGTCTATATCTTCTTGTGTTGCATTCGGAAGGGCATGCGCTGCATTAAGTTCATATTCCTGTTCTTGCAACTTAAGAAAACCTTTGACATAATCTAAGACCTTATCTTGATTTGATTTAGATAGAGATAACATACATTTGTTATAGCTAGTTGAGGAAACATCTTTGAAGCTTGTTCATCTAGAGTTAATTTGTCTTCAATTAAATCAGATTTATTAATATTAAAATATTTTGCAAGCATATCAATTTTATCCATGAGGGGTAATTAAGTTGCATTACACCATGTTGAGACTGCTGATTTGTTGAATCCAAGATTGTTGACTAAATCAATTTGTTCTTTATTATCCCTACCCATATATTTCTTTAAGTTCTTTGAAAATATTAGTTTGTATATATCCTCTGACATAAGTAACACCTCTTTTCTGACATATTTATTTTGTAACATAAAGTAAAGTGTAATCAAGTGTAAAGTAAAAAGAATTACAAAAGTAGATATATACTAAGACTATCTTATTAGAAAAGAGTTGATTGGGTGAAAAATGAGTTTAAAATATCATTAGCTGTAGCAAGAATAAACGCCGAATTATCATAAGAACAATTAGCAAAAAGGCTAGGGGTTACAAGGTAAACGGTGAATAACTGGGAAAAAGGTAAAGTATTAATAGGTATCCCTGAATTAACAATTCTATCGAATGTTCTTAATGTACCAGCTGACTATATTTTTTGTCAAATAAATCTATTAAAAGTAGATAAATAATTCGTCAAGGGAGATGAATAAGTGAATGTTTTAGAAAGTAACAAACATTTATCAACCAACATTCAAAAGGTTATTGCTGAAAAGGAATTAAAACAATTGGCAGTTGCAAATAAGGCTGATTTTTCGGCAACAGCATTTAGTGCAATGTTAAATGGAAGGAAAATGATTAAACCGTGTGATGCATTGGTAATTGCAAAAGCACTAGATGTTGATATGAACGAACTTTATAAAGAAGGAGATGATTAAGTGATAATAGTAGGTAAAGAATATTCAGAAATATTGATAACTGATTCAGAAAACAACTTATTAACAAGTATTACAGATAAAGATATTATTGACGAAAAGGATTGCAAAGTAATGTGTGTACCAATTCAAAATTAACCTAGATTATTTTTAGTGTTTCCGTCAGGTTTAGAGACAGGTGTCATTACGCCATTTATTTTTCTGTTGTAATAGTCAGCGGAATAAGTGCCATTGTCAATAGCTTTTACGAACTGATTGCGTGTCATTTCGTTACCGGTTTTAGTATCGCGGAATCTTTCATTTCTTCCAGTGTTAGATTCCCTTATAACTTTTACTCGTGGTATGTTGTTCAAGTGTATCACCTTCTTTCTTTTAGATTTTAATGTTAGTTTAAAATTAAAGAACAGATACACACATTTATCGCAAAGAACTAGTGTTCTAAAAATATGGTAACAGACAAAATATTATATGTCAACAAAAAATAACAATATATAGAGAATTTTACGAAGAAAATACAATATATTGTGAAAGTTACAACTACGATTTCGATTTTAGAAAGTTTTATTTTAAACAATTAAAGTTAACAAGGAGGTATTTAAGTGGAAAAAATACGGAAACTAGAGATTGATTTAGATAATGATCTCTTGAAAACTAACGGTAAAGGGATAAAAGAAATTCCGATTATCGTCACTCATACCAGGCAAGAAAAATATATGTTTTAAAAATTTTTCAATTCAGAATTGAAAAATCCCTTAGAAGATCGTGATGAATTAAAGGTAAGTTATAGCAGAAAAATTAATCATAATAAGACTTTATAACTGCTATTTGACCTTGATATTTCAAATAATTGATTTCTTTGATGAGTTTACCAAAAACAAAATCACCACAAATGTTTGAAAGTTCTGGATCAGTATCTAGAATGGCGAAAAACAATCCATGTTCATCGGACATACTAATAATTTTAGTAGGAATATTGTTGACTGTTATTTGAACGTCTGTCGAGGTATCAGACAATTTATCTGGAGATATGTTTAAATCATTCATATTTTGTTCTCCTTTTCTTTTATACTCGGCTTGAGGGAGCCTGTAGGAATATTATAAAAGGAATAATTAGGAAGATCAATAAGAAACAGTTTTAAAAAGGAGGTAAGGGAAATAACAGTAACAGTAGTAGCCTCTTTAGAGGCAAGTAGGGAACAGCGACTTATAGTCGCAGGGCAAACTACCGGCTAAGCCAGTAGTTATGATTTACAGCTAAGGCGGATTTATAAGGCATAATATTGAGAATAAATTTATAAATATTCAGTGCTATATTTTTACATTTATATTTGCTATAATCAAATCAGGGTTTGGGTAGAGCAATATTATGGATAAGGTGATTTTAGAAAAAATATTAGTAGTAAAATGGAGGATTGATTTTATGAATAATTCATTAAAAAGTGCACTTGATGAATACAATAATTTAAAAAGGGATAAAAGAAAAAATTACAAATCTTGTTATAATAGTTTTCTGGATTACTGCGATGTGTTTTCGGATTATGGACTAAAAGAATTATTTAATAATGTTATTACCCTACATGAAATTGAGCAGGCATGTAAAAAATATTTTCTTTCCAGTAAAAAGACAAAAACGCTAGAAGCGATAAATCGGTTTTTGAGTGCTATAGATTTATTTTATTCAGAATATTTAATTCCACGTGGAATAAGATGTGAGGCATTAGAAAATGGATGCCGCAATAAGCAAGTAATTAAGTGGATTTGCGATGGAATAAATCAAGATTTAAAGCAGAAGATATATCTTCCATTGAATGATGAAGAAGTAGAAATAACAAAGAAACTAATAAATGAATTAAATGATATAAAGTTTTATCAACTTGGACAAAAAATAATTTTCGATTTATTTTTAAATTATGGTTTTAAAGCACAAGTGATTTTTTTCATGCCTAGAGAAGCTCTTGATTTAGAAAACAATATATTAACTATATGTAATGATGATGAATGTCCAATAAAATTAGAATTAAATGATGAATTAGTAGAGCTTTTTGAAAAATACTGTTCTATTCAAAAATATCCAGATAGGCAGTATTTATTTACGAATACTAAAGGGAAAAGATTGAATTCAGGAAGTGTTTTGGATTCATTGAAACAAAAGGTATTAAAAGAAGAAGTGAGTGGTATTAATTCTACAACGATTGCATTAAAGGGAGTGGAGGGATTAATTAATGTAGGGTTGACAATTAGCGAAATTAGAAAACTCACAGGATTTGAAGCACAAAAAATAATAGATGTTTCAGAATATCTATTGGCAGGAAAAGATATTGATGAAGTTATAAATAATAAGCTTAAACAGAGTAATTAAAATTTTTAGCTAAGAATTATGAAGCAATATTTTGCGGAAGATATAAAGGAGGAGAATACGTGAGGGCATATAATACTTATCGTTCGATTGTTTTTACAGTAACCACTGCGGTTACATTCTTTTTTTGGTACACAATTAGTCAACTGATGGCACAGAATATATGGTTAGGGACTTTGCTGAGTGGTGTAATTTCTCTGGGAACTTATAGAATTATTTTGAAGTTTATGGAATGGGCGTTTTTAAAATTACCTAGAATTAAGAAGTTGCTCTTTGGCAGTTGTTATTTAGAAGGGATATGGGTAGGATGCTATTTGGGGCATGATGGCAAACCACAGTATTATATTGAATCGTTTGAACAAGATTTTGATGGACTTGTAATAAGAGGAAAATGTTTTTATGAAGATAGAACCTTTAAAGGTACATGGACATCAGAACGTGTAATTATAGATGATGAAAAAGGTAGAATTACTTATACATATATAACGGACATGATAAACAATACACATAAAAATCAAGGATTAGCTGAATTCGTATTTGATAGAATAAATAAAAAGGAACAACCAAATCGAATGGTTGGATTTTCATCAGATATATTTAATCCTAAAAAATTTATGTCAATAGAAGAAAGGGTAGTTGAAAAAAAGATATTAACAGAATCTGAATTATTGGATCAAGCTCAAAAAGTTTATGAGAAAAACAAGGAAGCATATTAAAAAGAAGTTTACAGTGATTGGATGAACTGGAAGAAACGAAAAATCAGTTGGAAATAAGTATCTTGCAGGAATAAATGTGAAAATCTGTTCTGACAGAGAACAGATAGCATTTTTTATCTATCGATTCCATAAAACGGATATAACGAATCAAGAACAATGGCAGCGATTTATAGCTTCGTCAATGCAGTGTATCTTTATGAGGATAAGGTTATACTGACCTTTAATTATAAAGAAGGCTCAAAACAGTTACACTTGCAGAAGTAGAGAGTTCAAATTTATCCTGCTTCGCCCGCATTTGTAAAAGGGATAACAATCATTGGAAAACAAGGGTTGTTGTCTTTTTTATTTGTAAAATTTAATTTAAAAGATATATTGCGAATATTGTTATATTTTGATAATATCATAATTAATAAGAAAAGGTTGGGGAGTCGTCAAACAAGCATTGACAGTGTAAAGGCATATTTTATTGGAAATCTAATTGAAGATTAATGTCATATGAGAATTATTAAAATAAAATGGAGTATAGTATAAAATATATGATATACTTATAGTAGTAGCATATATATACTTGGATTTTGAAGTAGAGGATTCGTTTGCTGACGATAATGGAAGAGTTATAAGTACAAAAGGTAAGTTACTTTTATTTAAATTAGTACTTTATATAGCTTTTGGGTTATGTGCAAGTGTTGTAAATGGTAACACGATGTAATATAATGTAGGTATAATTAAAAAAGGAGAATGCTTATGAGTGAACAAATTGATATGAGTAACACAAAGTGTCCTATGTGCAATGCAAGAGGATTTAGACTTATACAAGCTGGAGAAATGAATATAAAATATGTAACTGGACTGATAAGTGATCCTGAAAATAGTGAGGACAAAAAAGTAAAAGTAAAGTCATATGTTTGTAATGAATGTGGATATATAGCATCATTAAATCAAAGGGATTTAAAGAATTAAATAGAAATTATGAATTGAAGTTAAGAAAGCAGTAGGTATATTATGATGTATACTTGCTGTTTTTTGTTTGAATTGTGGTTATTGGTTCTGTTTTTTATTATCATTAATTTGTATAATATGTAGAATACTATATATGTAGTGACAACCGATACAAAATATGGTAATGTAATATTGTCACTACATAGTTAATGAAAAATGGGGAAGAAATAATATGAGGATAAAAAAATTATTATTTACACTAGTAGCAATATTTATCAGTAGTGTAGCATTTAATGTAACAGTACAAGCGGAAGATATAGGAGAAGTTACTTCAGGAGAAGAGGTAGTAGGAGCTAGAGAAGTACCTTATTACAACATTAATACAAATGGTGGCAACTGGGATGGGATATATTATAAGTTAAATAATCAAATTGTTAAGGATGCATTTTTCTGTGATGGAACATATACTTACTATTTACAAAGTAATGGTACACCAATGAAGAATACATTAACCTATCATCCTGATGGAGTACATATTATATACTTTGATAATAAAGGACATGAATTGTTTGACACATTTCAATATTGTCAAAATGTAGGCTACACTTGTTATTTTGATACTTTTGGATATGCTTACTTCGATCAAATAACATTTGTGAATAATAAACCATATTATTTAGATGGTACAGGTAGAATGAAGACATATGAATACTTTAAGTTTGATAATGGAGTAGATTATGGTTATGCTAATGCAGACGGAAGTCTAATGAATAATTGTTTTGGGATTGATAATCAAGGAAGGGCAGTATTCTATCATTGGAATGGAATGGTAGCAAGAGGGCTTATAACAGATGGAATATGGTATTATGACATGGATATTACCGATGGACATTTTTTGGGAAGATTTGCAAGTGGAAGTACAACTAGACCAACACCACCTAGTCAACAAGCTATGATTAATGAGGTCTACAGACTATGTAAGGAAACTAATCCTAACTGTGTTGTTAATACAGGAATATGGAATTCAAGTCAATGGTATATAGGATTTTGGATTGGAGAAGTGCAATGGTCTAATACGAATGTTGTAGCACGACGATTGTATGATATGATGATTGAACAAGGACCAATAACCAATGTATATATCCAATGTCATGACTGGATGTATATGGAGAATATAGGATGGATGTGTTTTGTTGAAATATATTGGGATGATGGTAGTGGAGTTCCATTTTATTAGATAAAAGAGGTAAAGGAGGAACTATGAAGAAAAAAATATTATCAGTGTCATTTTATGCAATGTTTATTTGTTATATTTTTTTAATGTTACTATTGTTTTTTCGGGTGGATTCATTAGGAGATATAAAAATATTTGGTCCAAGAAGTGTTAATCTAATTCCTTTTTATACTATTTGGGAGTATCTATCAGGAGCAAATAAAGTTTCTAGCTCGCTTGCTTTAAATAATGTATTGGGAAATATTATTGTTTTTATTCCTTATGGATTATATATTCAGATACTTCGTAAAGATAAGAGGTTTAATATAAGTTTTTTACAGGTAGCAATTACTTCTTTTGCTATTGAAATTATACAATTTACCTTTAACTTAGGTTCAGCAGATGTAGATGATTTAATACTTAATTGTATAGGCGGACTTATAGGTATATTTATGTACAAGCTCTTGCTTAAAGCTGTGAAGGAAGAGGATAAAGCAAAAATGATTGTGACAGCCTTTTCACTTTTAGTTGGAGTGCCGATTATAAGTATTGCAATTATTATATTTGTTTATAATGGTGTTAGATTCAAAATACATCCTTAAATCATCATAGTAACAATATATAGTTAAATACCATATGTTATAACATGAATAAATGTATTGAAAGATGGAGAATGCATATGGTAATAAATAAATTAATATCTAATTATAATTTTAATAAAAGTACAGAAAATAGAGTTAAATATATAGTAGTCCACTATGTAGGTGCACTTGGAGATGCAAAAGCAAATGCTAGTTATTATGCATCAGGTAATAAAGATGCATCAGCTCATTATTTTGTAGGGCATAATGGTGACATATGGCAGTCAGTAGAAGACAAAAATGTAGCATGGCATTGTGGTTCTAAGGCAGGATATAGGCATTTTGAATGTAGAAACGCCAATAGCATAGGTGTAGAAATGTGTGTAAAAAAAAGGAACACATCTACACTAAATGCTTCTGATAAGGACTGGTATTTTGAAAAGGCTACAATTGATTCAACAGTTGAATTAATAAAGAAATTAATGGTTAAATATAATATTGATATAGACCATATTGTTAGGCATTATGATGTAACAGGAAAAACATGTCCTGCTCCATATGTGCATGATGAAAATGCATGGAAAGATTTTAAAAATTTATTACTCAAGGGTCCAGAAGAGCCTATAGCACCAATTAGCGGAGAATATTATAGAGTTAGAATATCATGGGATGATTCTAAAAGCCAGATAGGGGCATTTACTATTTTAGAAAATGCAAAAAGAGCTTGCAAAGAGGGATATTCGGTATTTGATAATAATGGAAAGATAGTATATAAGAAAGAAAGTACTAGTTATAATGTTAAAGTAACAGCAAAAAAAGGAGTCAATATTAGAAAGGGAGCTGGAACTAATTATGCTAAGGCGGGTAGTGCCATACCTTATAATAAAACATTGACTATTACTAGAAAAAACAATGGTTGGGGATATACCACCTATAATAAAGTAAGTGGATGGATATCTTTAAAATATACCAAAAAATCATAATTTAAAAATTAATACTAAAATAAAAGTACCAGTTAGAGACTAGCTGGTACTTTTAACGTGTAATTAAAATATAATTAGCATAGATTAAGAAAAATTTGAATTGAATAATGCTATACTAGGTGGATGGTAAGTAAATACAAAAAATAGCAGGGTAATAGTAATAATAGCAATTATAAAAAACGGCTGGAACTTATTTGTATTACATAAAATAGTAAGTTTATATGAAGCCCAAAATGATATAAGTACACTTGCATAAAAAGAAGATATGTCTATTATAAGTAAGTTATAACCAAGTACTCCTGAGTATACATAGAAAATAGTCGGTATTAACATAAATCCAATTATTATTCCTATAAGCATAGATGATAATATATTTGGATAATTTGACTTAAGCATTTTAGATACAAATATAACATAAATTAACATAGGAAAATATAGAAGTTTAATATGTTCCCAGACAGATTCATTTGTAGGAGTAAATAGGGCAATAAGTTGATTATTACCAGACCACTCATAAAGAAAATGAGATATTGTTCCTAAAATTGATACAAAGACAATACAATAAAAAACGTAAAGTTTTAATTTTTTGTTCATATTTGTAATCTCACTTTATATAGGCTAATATTTATATATCATATGTAAAAATAGATAAATATACACAATTATATTAAAAAATAATTTATGTATTTATACACATATGATATACTATGAATACTTAGCGAAGTATTTACGAGTTTAGTGAATATGATATTACCCCAAATACTTAGCCACTGGCAGCTTTTTTGAAAGAGAGTAAATGTATGAAAATAATAATAGTTGATGATGAACTATATACAAGAGAAGATTTGTTAGGAAAAATACTGCAAGTAAATAAAGATGCAGAAGTTGAATTGTTTAGTAATTCAAGAGGAGTTTTAGGATATATAGAAGATAATGATGTTGATATTGCTTTTTTAGATATAGAGATGCCAGGCATTACAGGAATAGAATTAGCAAAAAGTATTAAGTGTATAAGAAAAGAAGTACATATAGTATTTGTTACTGCTTATGATGAATATGCTATAGAGGCCATTAAGATTAGAGCTGGTGGATATGTCTTAAAGCCAGCGACGATTGAAGATATAAGAAACGAACTAGATTATGCATACGATATTAAACCCTTTGCGAAGAAAAATGATATAAATGTACAGTGCTTTGGAGGATTTGATGTATTTGTAGATAATCAAAAGATACACTTTAATCGTTCGAAATCAAAGGAATTATTAGCATTTTTAGTAGATAAAAGGGGTAATGAAGTAAATAATTCGGAACTTGCAAATATTTTATTTGAAGATAAGTTATATGATAATTCTACAAAATCTTATATAAGAAAATTAATTAGTGATTTAGTAAAAGTGTTGAAAGAATATAATATAGAAAATATGATTATAAGAAACCATAATAGTATATGTGTAGATATTAATATATTTGAATGTGATTATTATAATTATATAAAAGGAGATGTTCATGCTATAAATGCATATAAAGAAAATTATATGGAAGGTTATAGTTGGGCAGAAGAGACAAATGGATATATAAAGATGAATCAATAATAAAAAGACTCTAATAATCAAAATTAGAGTCTTTTTATATATGTATTACTTCTTAAAAAACTTTTTATGCTTTTTCTTAAATAAATCGTTGAAATCTTTTACAGGCATAGGTTTTGCAAATAAGTATCCTTGCCCAACTTCACAACCAATATCCTTAAGAAACTGAGCCTGTCGAGTAGTTTCAACACCTTCACAAACAACTTTAATATTAAGGGATTTGGACATATCAATAATACTTTTCATAATATGGTATGTATTTGGATTGGCATCATCTGCATCGAGAAAATGTCTATCTAATTTAAGTACATCAATTGGTAAGTCTTTAAGTAATATTAATGATGAGTATCCTGAACCAAAGTCGTCCATTGATATAGAGAATCCCATATCTTTTAGTTCATTTAAAGTCTTAGCAATTGTCTCGTGATCACTTACAAATACATTTTCGGTAATCTCAAATTCTATATATTCAGAAGGTATTCTATACTCATCTACAATAAGTTTAATTCTGCTAACCAAATCAGGATGATTTAGGGTTACTCGTGATAAGTTTACAGAACAAGGATATATAGGGTAATTGTTCATTATATAATCACGCAAAGTCTTACATACTTCTTCTAACATATATAGGTCTATCTCTGCTATAAATCCATTTTTTTCAAATATAGGAATAAATGAATCAGGCACCATAAATCCATTTGTAGGAGACATCCATCTTACTAAAGCTTCAGAACCTATAATTCTATTAGTAATAATATCAAACTTAGGTTGAAGATAAGGTATAAATTCTCCTTTTGCTAAAGCGGTGTACATATTATTTTCAAGATTTGCTTGATATATATATTCTTGTCTTAAATCATCTTCATAAAATGTATAATTAGTACCAGGTTTATCTGGATTATTTCTTGTTGCAATAATTACACGATCTATTAATGTATTTACAGAAAGGTCTCTGTTATCATCATCTATTACTATAAGTCCAACTGAAAAATCAATAGTATATTTATCTTGAATAAGAGCACAAGTTCTCTTGATTTCATCAGTAATAGCAGCAAAAGTAGCAATTTGTCCATTTCTTGTTTTGTGACGTTTAAACAATACAAAGGTATCACTAATAACACGGGCAAAGGCTTCATCTTCACGCGTATATTTGTTGAATATATCAGAAATTTGCTTTAGTGTTTTATCGCCTATATTATGCCCAAATGCTTCATTTATTAATTTGAAATTCTTTACGTTAATATAATATAGTGCATAAGTAGAATCTTTGTTATTGGCTAATACATCTTGAACCTTATGATTAAATCCATCAAAATTTGAATATCCAGTTAAAGAATCCTTAAAGGCTTCTTTTGCAAATTTTCTAACAAGAAAATTATGCTCATCTAATGTAGCAGATAATTGTTCTGTTTCAGAAGCTTTATGTTCTAATTCATAGATTATACAAGCATTAGGATGGTTTTTCCAATTAATTGATGTGGCACTAATATCTAATCGTGAATTATTGTCCTTCTCTATAGTAGAAGTAGCGTGGCAATTTGTATTAGTTAATTGCAGTATAGGACAATTCTTGCAAGATTGAGTATATGAATGCATACTAGTGTAACATTTTTTGCTAATAGTAGCTTTTGGATATTTTTCAGCAAATTCCTCGTTATAATATAGTATTTCATAATTATCTCTATCAACGATGAATAGAGGATTAGGGAAAGAACTAAGTAAATTTACAGTGTCATCATATAAGTTATCCAATTCATAATATGTCATTTTCTTACGAACACGTTCAGAAAGTACTTTTCCCATAAGTGTAAATAAGTTGATTTCTGAATTAGTCCATGAATATGAATTGGTATAATTTAAAAATCCAACATATCCAATTGGCAATTTACCGTTGTATATAGTAATGATAATAAATTCTTCTACATTACTTAATATATTTTTGTAATTAGAATATATTGAAAGAGAAGAGGGTGATGTGCTATGAAATACACCTGAAGTAGACATAGCATTAATCTCTTCTAATAATTTAGCTGCAGGATGTTCAGATAATATATCATAATTGAAATTTGTATCCCTTAACCAATGGTGTGTTCTGTTTAAATAACTTCTATCAAAATCATATTCCCATATGCATATTCTGTCTATTGTATATGTATTACCTATATAAGATAATGCAAGGTCAATACCTTCAGCAGTATTAGATGAAGTGTATAAAATATCCAATGTATCAGAGATAACCTCGTTATAAATATTGTTTCCACGATCATTATGATATTGACCACGTTCTATATTTTCATTAAATAAACTATAACAATTCTTACCTTTTAGTTTTGCATTGTATACAGCAGTATCTGCATTTTCAACAAAAGTAGTATAAGGAATAGGTTTGTTTGTATAAGCAATACCTAAGCTTATAGTAACCTTAAAAGGACTATTTTCGGAAGAGTATTTCTTGTGTATAGATTTAGTTATTGTATCAGCTTTTTCACAAGCATAATCAATATCAAGAACATTAGGTAAATATAAAATAAATTCATCTCCACCAATACGTCCAGCAATAGCGTCGTCAGAAGAGTTTGCTTTAAGTGTATTTGCAATATCAATAATAACTTCATCGCCAGCCAAATGACCATAAGTGTCATTAATATTTTTAAAGTCGTCTATATCCAATAAGAAAATAACTCCATTTGAATTGCTTGAAATAGTCTTAAGATGTTCTTGTATCTTAGACTCTGTTGTAGTTTTATTATATAGTCCAGTCATAGCGTCACGTTCAGACTTGTTAAGAAGACTTAATTGTTCTTGTTTTTGTTTGTGAATATTTCTTAGTAAGCCTACAACTCTTGTAGTAGTGCCATCTATAGCTTTTATTGCAGAGAAAGTAGAATAATACCATTCGTATGTACCAGTTTTAGTTAACATTTTATATTCGGCAAAGTGCATAGCATCTCCACGTCTAGCCGCATCAAATACACCTTGAAAAGACTCTATTGTATCAGGAGAAATAGCTCCCATTTTCACAAGTTTGTGTTTAGGATGTTTAATTATTGAGTTTCTTCCAAAAGTGTAACTATATTTTTGAGCATAAGTAATAACATCAGATTCAATTTCGTACTCATATGGTATTTCCTCTTAAATATCTGAAATAATCTGATATTTTCTTTCTTCTAAATCGGCCCTCATTTCAGAAAGTTTTAGAGCAGTAATATCTGATAATACAATATTAATAACAGGATAATTATTTTCTACATCATCTGATTTGGAGCCTATTGCGTTAACCCATCGTAGGGACCCATCTTTACATTTAATTCTAAATGTACATTGTTGATTGCCTGTTTCTACAAGATCAGCAATACCAGTTACAACAGTAGGTAGATCTTCGTGATATATAATTGCATATGTATTATTATTAACTGTCTCAGACCATTCTGAAGGAGTGTATCCAGATAACTCATAGAAGTAATCATTGGCCCAGATAACAGATAAATTACTATCACATAAATGCTTGCTAAAACCACTAGGAACAGATTTTGCAAAACTAGCAAGATCTGATTTTGCCTTTCTTGTTTCAAGAGCAGCACTTTCCAAATTAGTTATATCAGTATACACACATTGTAGTACATTTCGACCATCAGGGAGATTGTATATTTGACCATTACATAATACAGATAAAACATCTCCATTTTTCTTAACAACTCTATGTTGGTTATTTGTTAAATTACTAATACTGAGTTGATAGATTATTGATTCAATAAGATTGTTAAAGTCTTCAGGATATACTATTGATTCTAAAGTGTTTTTTAGATTCAGTACATCTTTAGAAGAATATCCAGTAAGATCTTTAAAACTTTTGTTAATTTCTAAAATATGATATGGAGGAGCCAAATCAATAATAAATATAGCGTGTTGATTAGTATTATTAAGCGATTGGTTCATGTTTTCTCTCCTCCATTATTTTTTATAGTATGTTAATATTATATACTAAATAGGGTTTTCGAACAAGGTTTAAACAAGGAATTGCCACTAAATAAATAGACAAAATTCATTTACTTCTTTGTACTAAAATGATACAATTATCAAATGTAAATCATGTGTAGAGGTGTTTTATGGAATATAATAAATTAATAGAATTATTAAAGGGTCACAAAGTATATTTACAAATGCATAATTTTCCAGACCCAGATGCATTAGCAAGTGCATATGGATTACAACAATTCTTAAAGGCATTTGATATTGAAAGTAAAATATGCTATGACGGAAGTATAGACAAGCTAAATACCAAAAGAATGGTTACAACCTTTGAGATAGAAGTAAAATCAGCAGACCAAATAGCAGAAATGGCAAGTAATGATTATGTAGTAACTGTTGATGGGCAGAAGAATAATGCTAACTTTACTGATTTTATTGGTAATGAGGTTGCGTGTATTGACCATCATCCATTATATAATGATTATGAATACAAATATAAAGATATTAGAATTGTTGGAGCATGTTCATCTATAATTGCTGAGTATTTTTATAATAGTGATATAGAGATAGATAGAAAAACAGCAACTGCATTACTGTATGGAATAAGGATGGATACAGCATCATTTAGTAGAGGAGTTACAGATTTAGATATAGAAATGTTTGGATATCTGCATCCTATAGTAGACAATAATCTTATTAATTCAATGTTCAATAATAATATGGAATTAGAAGATCTTAGAGCATATGGAGCAGCAATTGAAAACATAATAATATATGACAATATAGGATTTGCTAGTATTCCTTTTGATTGCCCAGATGCATTAATAGCTATGGTATCAGATTTTATTTTAGGATTAGATGTTGTTGAAGTATCTGTAGTCTACTCGAAACGTGAAGGCGGTTATAAGTTCTCTATAAGAAATGAAACAGAGTATGCACATTCAGGGTATTTGGTTATGAATGCATTAGAAGGTGTAGGAAATGGTGGTGGACATTTCACTATGGCAGGCGGATATATACCAAGTGAGAATCTTGAAAAACTTGGGATTGATGTGGATTATGCTATTAGAGAGAGGTTTATTAAGGTTATAAATAAGCAAATTTGTGAGTATAGAAATAATAATAGTACTTTTAACAATTAAGGTATTGAAAGTGTATCTTTCATTGGTTACAATGAAAGATGACTTATACATATATATATTCATACGGAGGAAAAATATAAATGAGAGCATTAATTAGTGTTTCAGACAAAACAGGTATTGTAGAATTAGCAAAAGAACTTACTGGATTAGGTATTGAAATTATATCTACTGGTGGTACTTATGCTAAACTTAAAGATGAAGGAATAGAGGCAATTGAGAGTTCAGAACTTACTGGATTTCCAGAGTGTTTAGATGGAAGAGTTAAGACACTTCATCCAATAGTACATGCAGGTTTACTAGCTATGCGTTCTAATGAAGAGCATATGGCAACATTGAAAGAACTTAACATAGAAACTATAGATATTGTTATTGTTAACTTATATCCATTTAAGGCAACCGTTCTTAAAGAAGGAGTTACGAGAGATGAAGCAGTAGAGAATATTGATATAGGTGGACCAACTATGCTTAGAGCAGCAGCTAAGAATTATCAAGATGTAGCAGTAGTAGTTGACCCAGCAGATTATGTAACAGTATTAGATGAATTAAAGAATAATAAAGAAGTATCATTAGATACTAAGTTTTATTTAATGCAAAAAGTATTCCAACATACATCTAACTATGACACTATGATAGCAACATACTTAAAGAAAGAAAGAAATGACTTATCATTCCCAGAGACACTTACTCTTACATATGAGAAGGTTCAAGAGATGAGATATGGTGAGAATGGACACCAAAAGGCAGCACTTTATAAAGAGATAGCTAATCTTAAAGGTTCTCTTACTTGTGCAAATCAACTTAATGGTAAAGAATTATCATATAACAATATTAATGATACTAATGGAGCATTGGAGCTTCTTAAAGAATTTGAAGAGCCAACAGTAGTTGGATGTAAGCATGGTAATCCTTGTGGAGTTGGTTCAGCAGATAATATTACAGATGCTTGGAAGAAAGCTTATGAAGCAGATAAGATGTCAATCTTTGGTGGTATAGTAGTAGCCAATAGAGAGATTACTAAAGAAATAGCGGAAGATATTAATAGTATATTTATGGAGGTTGTTGTTGCTCCAAGTTATTCAGATGACGCAAAAGAAATATTATGTAGTAAGAAAAATATTAGGATTCTTGAATTACCAGATATATCAGCAAAACAACCAGAAGAAGCATTAGATATGAAGAAGGTTAATGGTGGTATAGTAGTTCAATCTGTTGATAATCAATTATATAATGAAGATGAATTAAAAGTAGTTACTGATAGAAAACCTACAGAAGCAGAGATGGAAGATTTATTATTTGCTTGGAAAGTTGTTAAATATGTTAAATCAAATGGTATTGCATTTGCAAAAGACAAACAAACTATAGGAATTGGGCCAGGACAGGTTAATAGAATATGGGCTACAGAGCAAGGTATAGAGCATGCTAATCAACAAATATGCGAAGGTATTTGTGAAGGTGCAGTTATGGCTTCAGATGCATTTTTCCCATTTGATGATTGTGTAGAGGCAGCAGCTAAAGCAGGAATTAAAGCCATAATTCAACCTGGTGGAGCTGGAAGAGATCAAGATTCTATTGATAAATGTAATGAATATGGAATAGCTATGGTATTTACAAATATGAGACATTTTAGACATTAATAAATGTCTAAAATATGAGGAGGGAGTCTTCTATGGATAATAAGCTAGAACACTGGATAAATTGGATATTGTATGATGAATTAATGAAAGGTGAGCTTAATGCACCTAAACATTTATTAGGATTACATGATTTTGGAAAAGGTCAGGTTATAACTGTATTTAAGCCACATTCTACTAGCGTTATGGTATCATCTTCAACGGGTAAGAATGAGATGATGTTAGAAGCAGTAGGAGAAGAAGGTTTATATGGTATATATATTCCTAAGAAGGTTTTCAAAGGAAGTAAATATTTAGTAACAACAACATATCAAGATGGTTCTGTTGTAACAACATCAGATCCATATAGCTTTGGATCTATTATAACTGATATGGATGTATACTTATTTGCAGAGGGCAATAATTATGAGATATATAATAAATTAGGTGCACACCCTATGAAAATAGATGGTGTTAATGGAACATATTTTGCAGTGTGGGCTCCTAATGCAAGAAGAGTATCAGTTGTTGGTGACTTTAATATGTGGGATGGAGCTCTTCATCCAATGAATATAAAAAGTTCATCAGGTATTCATGAGTTGTTTATACCAAATGTAGGCGAAGATGCAGTATACAAATTTCAAATATTAACAAGATTTGGCGAGATTATATATAAGAGTGATCCATATGGAAATTGCGCACAATTTAGACCAGACAATGGCTCAGTAGTTACGGATTTAACAAGATATAAATGGAAAGATACTTCTTGGTTAGAAAAGAGAGCAACAAGTAGTAGAAATGATAGATTAAGACAACCGATGTCTATTTATGAAGTACATTTAGGATCTTGGAAGAAACGAATAGAAGATACAGATGATGGTTTTTTTGGATATCGTCAATTGGCTGAGCAATTAGCTATGTATGTTAAAGATATGGGATATACTCATATAGAACTTATGGGTGTAGCAGAATATCCTTTTGATGGTTCTTGGGGATACCAAGTTACTAATTATTATGCGCCTACAAGAAGATATGGAAAACCAGAAGACTTTATGTATTTTGTAGATTATATGCATAAGAATGGTATACAAGTAATATTAGATTGGGTACCAGCACATTTCCCTAAAGATGCACATGGACTTGGAAAATTTGATGGAATGGCATTATATGAGCATCCAGATTCAAGAAGAGGAGAACATCCTGACTGGGGAACTTATATATTTAACTTTGGAAGAAATGAAGTATCAAATTATTTAGTAGCTAATGCATTGTTTTGGCTAGAGAAATTCCACATAGATGGACTTAGAGTTGATGCAGTTGCATCAATGCTATATCTTGATTATGGGAAGCAAGACGGAGCATGGCTTCCCAATGAACATGGCGGAAATGAGAATCTTGATGCAATAGAATTATTAAAGAAGCTTAATAAAGCTGTTGAAGAAAGAGTTCCAGGAGCTTATATTATTGCAGAAGAATCAACTTCATGGGCTGGTGTTACAGCACCTACATCTATGGATGGATTAGGATTTCTATTTAAATGGAATATGGGTTGGATGAATGATTTCTTAGAATATATGAAGTTAGATCCATATTTTAGACAGTTTAATCATAATAGATTAACATTTAGTTTGATGTACACATATTCAGAAAACTTCATATTAGTTATATCCCATGATGAAGTAGTACATTTAAAATGCTCTATGTTAAATAAGATGCCAGGATTACATGATGATAAATTTGCTAATTTAAGAGCAGCATATGGATTTATGTATGGACATCCTGGAAAGAAATTATTATTTATGGGACAAGAATTTGGCCAATTAAGAGAATGGAGCGAAAGCAGAAGTTTAGATTGGTTCTTATTAGAAGAAGATCCTTATCATGCTAAGCTACAAAAGTATGTCAAAGACCTTAATGCACTATATAATAAATATAATGCACTATATTATAATGATTCAGATCCTATGGGATTTGAATGGATTAATTGTAGCAATCCACAAAGTAGCACAGTTTCATTTATAAGAAGAGGTAGTACGGCAAAGAATCAATTATTATTCATATGTAACTTTACACCAGTTGATAAGCCAGGTTTCAAATTGGGAGTTCCATGTGAAGGTAATTATACAGAAGTTATTAACTCAGACAATGAAGCATATGGTGGATTGGGAAGAATTAATAGTAAACCTATTAAAGCAGTTAAGGAAAATTATGATAATAGAGAATATTCTATAACAGTTGATTTGCCACCACTTTCAGTAGTAGCATTAAAATTTGATTATAAGGATAGTAAAAAATAACTTGATATTTTTAAAACAATAATATATAATTAATTTACGTTACGAAGAGGTACGACAATTTTGTCGTGCCTTTTTTTATTCATAGAAAAGTAATTTCTATGAATTGTCATATTGTAGTAATTATGGTCTAGGAGGTAATAAGTTTATGAAAAAAGGAACAGTTAAGTGGTTTAATGCTAAGAAAGGTTATGGATTTATTTTTGATGAGGATAACAAAGAAACTTTTGTTCATTTTAGTGCGCTAAATATGGATGGGTTTAAGGTGTTAGAAGAAGGCGATACAGTAGAATATGAGGTTGTTGAAGGAAGCAATGGACCTCAAGCAGCAAATGTAAGTAAGTTATAAATCTTTTTCTTATATATAGATGGAGACAAGCATAGACGCTTGTCTCCGTTGATATTATTATATATTTTTAAGAACCGATTTACGTTTATATTTCTTATTTGAATATAGAACATCGTCAGCTTCAGATAATATGTCTTCTAAATTGGCATCATTACCACAAATAAATTCTGAAAGACCAATGCTCATGTCAATATAGTACGGCTTATCACAAGTATCATTTAATAGTTTTGAGTGATATTCTATATTTTCTTGAATCTTAGTAGCTAAATTATCTTCATCTACTATGGCAAAGGCTACAAATTCATCGCCACCACGACGACCAATAATATCCTCATTTCTAAAACTTTTTTTAAGAATTTGTGCAATGTTTTTTAATGCGAAATCTCCATCTTTATGACCGAACTTATCATTAACAAGTTTAAGATTATCCATATCAGCAAATATAATAATTGCACGTTTTCCTTGATGGGTGCTACTTCTAATAAAATATTGTGCTTTTTCAAGGAAGCCACGTCTGTTATATAATCCTGTTAACTCATCAGATTCGGATATATGATTTAATTGAAGATTTTTATCATGTATTTCTTGTAATGAAAGAAGCAACTTATCTTGTGTAGAAGTCTGTTCCTTTAATAAATGTAAAAATCTAAGGGCAGCACCTAGTTGTAGACTAGTAGAACATATATGATAAAAATATTTTATATCTACATTACATACAAATATTCCATAGTTTTGTTCGTTTGTAAATAATGGTGTAAGAACTATTGTAGATCTGTCTTTACTATTTACATATCGATTGTTAAATATTTTACAACTACTAACAGTAGCATTATCACTTTTAAGAACCGTAGTGGCATCATCTTTATTATAAGCTTTTAAGGTAAGTGTTTTAGGAAGTTTCCAACTACCATCTTTCATCTGTAAAGCAGGAGTATCATATAAATATAAATATGAACTTTCAAAAGGAAGTTGTCTAAGGGTAGTCATAATTGCATTAAAGCATTCATTATCATCACGACCATATGCTAAAGCGTCTCTAATAATATAACTAGTAGTCCAAGTGTTAATATTATAATCACGTCGCTCACTGTACCTTGCACTTGCAATATTGGCACTTAATTTGCTGAAAATAGCATTAATAGTAATACTATAATTAATCTGTTTTGTACTATTGTGAATTAACGGAATAACAACTTTATTGAAAGCATTAAATAAATATATTAGTCTATTAATGTTATAGTGCATTATAAGAGAGGAATTAAGAAGCTTAGTAATAGATTCGTTAATTCTATCTACTGGAAATTCATCTATATTATTATCTAATGCTATTTTTAAAATAATACTAAATATATCTCTAATTGAGTTGTTAAGTTCCTCGCGAATGTAAGTATTTGCCAAGTCATTAAGTAATGTATTAATAATATTATCAATAATCTCATCTGAATTCTCTGCAGATATTTTTAAACTATTTAAGTATTTAACAATATAATCATTCCTGCTACCACAACCACAGGATTCACGAATTATTAAATCAGAATTCAAAATGGAATTATTAGTAGAGCCTGTGTTTGCTAGATTAACAACTTCGTGAACTGCATAATATCCCATATCAGAAGGATTAGCTTTAACAGTAGTTAGTGGAGGATCAAGAGCTAGTGCGATAGGAGCATCATCATAACCAACAACAGAAATATCTCTTCCGATGACCATCCCTCTTCGATTAAATACGTTATATCCGCCTAATGCCATTTGATCATTAGCAAATACTATGGAATCTATATCTGGATTGCTATCAAGTAATTGTTCTACTAAATCTTCGCAAAATTCTGAATAATCACCATGTACAATTAAACTATCTTCAATAGGTAAATTATGTTTTGTTAATGTATCTGTATATGTATTAAATCTATCAATAGAATCAGCATTAGTTTGTCGCCCCCCAACAAATCCAATGCATTTTTTGTTATGTTCAAGGATTAAATGTTCAATAGCTTTTGCTAAACCAGTATTACTTTCAATATATAAGTGATTATATCCTTGTACGGGTACTTCGATTGTAATAAGAGGAATGTCTTTGAAGTTATTTAAAAATGATTGGAGGTCCTTTTCGGCCAAAAAACTGCCAATAGTACCTGTTGATACAATTAGAGCATCTAGGTTTTTTTTAGAAGCATAATAAAATATAGAATTATATTGATAATCATAGTGTGCTTTTTGTGCATAATTGTATGTAGAGTTAATATACATACCAGGAAAGATAATAAGATTAACATCTAACTCTTTACAGGCATAGTCCACCCCTTTGCATATATCATATGCATAATCATTATCAAGATGGCATGTGAAAAATCCAATATTCAATCGTTTTTGGTCCATATTAATCACCCCTTAGACAAGGAATAAGTATGTTAATAAGTTATAAAGATTATACTATATTCGACCAGATTATACAAATTAAATAAAAAAAAATACAGAATTTCCGTTTTTATTTATCTTGTAAAATATAGCTTCATGAATTATAATGTCACTGTATGTCTATGATTTTAGATTTATTATTATATATAAATGAAATTTTAGGAGGATTATTATAATGGATTACAAGAAAGCAGGAGTCGATATTGAAGCTGGATATAAGTCAGTTGAACTTATGAAAGAGCATGTCAAGAAAACTATGCGTGATGAAGTTCTTACTAATATAGGAGGATTTTCAGGAGCATTCTCATTAGAGAAATTTGCAGGTATGGAAAAACCTACTTTAGTATCTGGTACAGACGGAGTTGGAACTAAGTTGAAATTAGCATTTATTATGGATAAGCATGATACTATTGGTATTGATTGTGTTGCTATGTGTGTTAATGATATTGCTTGTGCTGGTGGTGAGCCATTATTTTTCTTAGATTATATAGCTTGTGGAAAGAACTTTCCAGAAAAGATAGCAACAATTGTTAGTGGTGTAGCTAATGGATGTGAGCAATCAAATGCAGCATTAATTGGTGGAGAAACAGCAGAGATGCCAGGTTTCTATCCAGAAGATGAATATGATTTAGCTGGATTTGCAGTTGGTATTGTTGATGAGAAAGATTTAATTACTGGTAAAGCAATTAAAGCAGGAGATGTTATTGTAGGTATTACTTCAAGTGGTGTTCACAGTAATGGATTCTCATTAGTAAGAAAAGTATTTGATATGACAAAAGAGTCATTAGATACATATTATGATGAATTAGGAAAGACATTAGGAGAGGCTTTAATAGAGCCTACAAAGATATATGTAAAAGCTTTACGTTCAATTAAAGAAGCTGGTGTAACAATTAAGGGATGTAGCCATATTACAGGTGGTGGTTTCTATGAAAACGTTCCAAGAATGTTACCAGAAGGCGTAAAGGCTGTTATTAATAAAGATTCATACGATATGCCAGCTATATTTAAACTTATGGCTAAGAAAGGTGATATTGCAGAAGAGATGATGTATAACACTTATAATATGGGTATTGGTATGATGTTAGCATTAGATCCAGCAGATGTAGATAAAACATTAGAGGCATTAAAAGCTGTTGGCGAAGATGCTTATGTAATAGGTAAGATTGAAGATGGTGAAAAAGGAGTTACATTATGCTAAAAATTGCAGTAATGGTATCAGGTGGTGGTACTAATCTTCAAGCAATAATAGATGCAGTTAATAATGGAACTATAACTAATACTGAGATTACAGCAGTTATTAGCAATAATAAAAATGCTTTTGCATTAGAGAGAGCGGGAAGTGCAGGAATTAATGCGTTATGTGTATCCCCTAAAGATTATGCTACAAGAGAAGAATTTAATGTTGCGTTAGTAGAAACAGTGGATTCACTAAATGTAGATTTAATTGTATTAGCTGGATATTTAGTAGTTATACCAGAAGCTATGATTGATAAATATGAAAATAGAATAATAAATATCCATCCATCACTTATTCCTTCATTTTGTGGAACAGGTTATTATGGACTTATAGTACATGAAAAAGCTTTAGAAAGAGGCGTAAAAGTAGTTGGTGCGACAGTTCACTTTGTAGATAAAGGAACAGATACAGGGCCAATTATTATGCAAAAAGCAGTAAATGTTAGAGAATATGATACAGCCAAAGAACTTCAACAAAGAGTTATGGAAGAGGCTGAATGGATGTTGCTTCCTAAAACTATAGATTTGATTGCCAATGGCAAGGTTCAAGTAGTAGATGGAAAAACAATTATAAAAGAGTAAAATGTACAGTGATTTATAGATGAATTTACTTTAGGAGGATATTTTAATGAAAATATTAATTATAGGTAGTGGTGGAAGAGAACATGCTATCGCATCAAGTGTAGCTAAAAGTAAAAGAGTTTCTAAAATATATTGTGCGCCAGGAAATGCAGGTATTGCAGAGTTAGCAGAATGTGTTGATATTGGTGTAATGGAATTTGACAAGTTAGTTGAATTTGCAAAAGAAAAAGAAATCGATATGACAATAGTAGGGCCAGATGATCCATTAGTTGCTGGCCTTGTTGACGCATTTGAACAAGCTGGATTAAAGGTTTTTGGACCAAGAAAAAATGCTGCTATAATAGAAGGCTCAAAAGCATTTTCAAAAGACTTAATGAAGAAATATGATATACCAACAGCAGGATATGAGAACTTTGATAATCCTGATGAAGCATTAGCATATTTAGAAACAGCAGATTTTCCTATTGTACTTAAGGCAGACGGATTAGCATTAGGAAAAGGTGTATTAATCTGTAGTACATTAGAAGAAGCAAAAGAAGGCGTTAAATCAATTATGCTAGACAAGCAATTTGGTAGCGCTGGAAACAAGATGGTTATAGAAGAGTTTATGACAGGAAGAGAAGTTTCTGTATTAGCATTCTGTGATGGAACAACTATTAAGACAATGACATCAGCTCAAGACCATAAGAGAGCTAAAGATGGAGATCAAGGCTTGAACACAGGTGGTATGGGAACATTTTCACCTAGCCCATTCTATACAAAAGAAATAGATGAATTCTGTCAAGAAGAAGTATATAAGAAAACTATGGCAGCAATGAAGGCGGAAGGAAGAGATTTTGTAGGTATATTATTTACAGGATTAATGATTACGCCAAAGGGAACAAAGGTATTAGAATATAATGCTAGATTTGGTGATCCAGAAGCTCAAGTAGTTCTTCCAAGAATGAAGAATGATATAATAGATGTATTAGAAGCTTGTATTGACGGAAAACTTGATGAAATCAATCTTGAATTTGAAGATAATGCAGCAGTTTGTGTAGTATTAGCATCAGACGGTTATCCAGTTGCATATGACAAAGGATTCCCAATTAAAGGTCTAGATACATTTAAGGACAAAGAAGGATATTATGTATTCCACGCAGGTACAAAATTTGATAACAATGAAGTAGTTACAAATGGTGGAAGAGTTCTTGGTGTAACAGCTAAAGGAGAAGATTTAGTAAAAGCTAGAGCAAATGCATATGAAGCTGTAAAATTGATAGACTTTGATAATAAATATATGAGAAATGATATTGGTAAAGCAATAGACGAACAATAGTTAACATAATGTTTTAAATAATGAAAATAACCTGATATGTTTGATGTAATTCAACATATTAGGTTATTTTTTTGATAAAATTTAATAATGTAAAAAAATATGTAAAAACACAACGATAAATGTTGAAAAATACTAGCAATTGTGGTATGTTTTAACTAATTATAGATATTTAGTGGTTTACATAAATGCGAGCGGAGAGAATTAATATGAGAAGAAGGGATATATACAATAGAATAGTAATAGGGATAGCTGTTTGTTCATTGGGGATTATAAATGTTAATCCAATTCAAGAAAGTCTAACAAAAGTATATCCAATGACATCTATTTCACCGGAAGAAAGTGATGTAAGTAGTGAAACGGATGATATTGGGAATGATGACGAAATTGAAGTTTCAGATGAGATGGATTCTGGTCAATCGGCAGCTAACAAAACTGGAACAGTAACAGGTAATAATGTAAATATACGTTCAGGGCCTAATACAACATATGGTGTAGTAATGGCTGGAAGTACTGGAATTAAATTAAGCACTGGTGTAGCAGTAACAATATTAGGAACGGAAAGTTCAACTAACGCGTCTTATCCAACATGGTATAAAATATCTTTTACATATAATAATGCAACATATACGGGATATATAGCATCATCTTATGTTACTGTTAATAATACAGGGTCTGGTACTGGTGGAGCACCAAACTCAGATGCCAATTTTGAAGCGAAACTTACAGCTCAAGGATTTCCAGAAAGCTATAAGGTATATTTAAGACAATTGCATGAGAAATATCCTAATTGGGAATTTAATGCTGTGAAAACAGGTTTGGATTGGAATACAGTAATTGAAAATGAAAGAAGTAAATCAGGACAGGTTAAAAACTTGGTACAAGGAACTTCTAGTGCACCACATTATAATTGGCGTTCTACAGCAGCTGGTTATACATGGGCAACTGATACATGGTATCCATATGATGGAACTTCATGGTTTGCTGTTTCAGATGATTTACTAAAATATTATATGGATCCAAGAACATATTTATCTGATACATATATATATTGCTTTGAAAGTCTTACATATATGGATGGGGTTCAGACACAAGATGGTGTAGAAGCAATATTAGCAGGTTCATTTATGGCTAAAGCAAATGCAGCAGGAGGTACAGAATCATATTCAAAAATAATGATGCAAGCCGGAAAGGATAGTAACGTTAGCCCTTATCATATAGCATCAAGAATTAAGCAAGAAATAGGAACAACAGTATCTGCTTCAGTTACAGGTAATAATACTACATATCCAAACATATATAATTTCTATAATATAGGTGCAAATGATACCTCTGGTGGAGGTGCAGTATTAAATGGTTTAAAATGGGCAGCAACAGGAAACACATATTTAAGACCTTGGAATACTCCATACAAATCAATTACAGGTGGAGCCATGTAT
This sequence comes from Lachnospiraceae bacterium, assembly GCA_031547045.1. GTDB lineage: Bacteria > Bacillota > Clostridia > Lachnospirales > Lachnospiraceae > JAVBSN01. The sequence goes on along the minus strand of JAVBSN010000040.1, from coordinate 1,008 downwards.
ATTGGAGAAAAGTATATATTAGTAGGACAAAATACATTATATACTCAAAAATTTAATGTTACATATAAGAACTCATTATATTCCCATCAATACATGTCAAATGTGCAAGCTCCATCAACAGAAGCAGCCAAATTGGCAACAGCATATAAAAGTAATGGATTAACTAATAATAAATTATCATTTAGTATTCCTGTATATAATAATATGCCAAGCACTGCATGTGCAAAACCAGCAGATTCTGGCAATCCAAACAACTGGTTAAAGACATTAAATGTAACAGGATATGCTCTTACTCCATCATTTGGAGTTAATGCAGTAAATGATTACTCATTAATAGTACCTTATACAACTACATCAATTCAGATATCTGGAACAACGGTTAATTCAAATGCAAAGGTAGCAGGTGTTGGAACATATGACCTTAGTGAAGGTAATAATAATATTTCAATAAAAGTTACTGCACAAAATGGCAATGTAAGAACATATAATCTAACAGTAGTAAGGATTAAAGCAGATGGTACTACTGGGGGAAATAATACAATAGATGGAAATGTAACATTTAATACCAGCTATAATGTAGGTAATTCAGCAATAACAGGAGTTGCTGTAGAAACGGGAGCAGCTAACTTGATAGCTAATTTAGGTATAAGTGGATCAACAGCCAAAGTATATATGGGTGATGGCGTTACAGAACAAACAGGAAATGTTGGAACAGGAAATATAGTTAAGGTTACAAATGGAAAAACAACTACATCATACACAGTTACTATATATGGAGATATTAATGGCGATGGAGCTATAAGCTCTGCGGATTTATTACAGTTAAAGAAACAACTTGTAGGAGCAACCTCTTTATCAGGAGCTTATTTGAATGCTGCTGATATAGATAAAAATGGTGGAGTAAGTTCGGCAGATTTATTACAGCTTAAAAAACATTTAGTTGGGGCTAGTAATATTAAACAGTAGAGGAGAAAACAATATGAAAAATATAAGAAAGATTGTAGCTAT
>JAVBSN010000018.1:0-28908 GCA_031547045.1 Lachnospiraceae bacterium | reverse complement strand
ATATTAATCTATATTATATTAAATTTAGAAATATAAAACAATGATTAATTACTAACATTATCAAATATAACATTCAGTATGCGCACTATATATTTTACAAACAAAAAAGACCTCAGTAATTACTGAAGTCTTTTTGTTAATGCGGATGACAGGAATTGAACCTGCACGGTCTCCCACTAGATCCTAAGTCTAGCGCGTCTGCCAGTTCCGCCACATCCGCATATTCTTTTGCATTAAGTTATATCTTAACACTAATTGGTAATTTTACCAAGTGAAGCACGGGGGATTCGAACCCCCGACAACCTGATTAAAAGTCAGGTGCTCTACCGACTGAGCTAGTGCTCCATAACTGGGCTAGTTGGATTTGAACCAACGAATGCAGGAGTCAAAGTCCTGTGCCTTACCGCTTGGCGATAGCCCATCATTACTTAAACCAAATCGTTTATGACTTGAAGGGTGGATATCGGGATTCGAACCCGAGACATCCAGAACCACAATCTGGCGCGCTAACCAACTGCACTATACCCACCATATTTAATTGCCTAATGTGCTCGAAGGGATTCGAACCCCCGACCCACGGCTTAGAAGGCCGTTGCTCTATCCAACTGAGCTACGAACACATACTCCTTAGCTTTGGGCTAAAGAAAAAGCGGGTGATGGGAATCGAACCCACGTATCTAGCTTGGAAGGCTAGTGTTCTACCATTGAACTACACCCGCATATATGCTTAAATAGTTACTTGCGTAATCGGGGTGACAGGATTCGAACCTGCGACCTCTTGATCCCAAATCAAGCGCTCTAGCCAAGCTGAGCCACACCCCGTTGAAGCGTTTTTAATTTCTTCTGTTCTTCAACGCAAGACCCATTATATCTCAACTAGATACCCTTGTCAACCATATTTTTTAATTTTTTTTAATTTTATATAAAATTGTGAAAATTCAACGTAAATACGAGGTTTTTCACATGTTGAAAAATCAAAAAAACTCAAGGAAACAAAAATTTAATTGTCTCCTTGAGAAAAGTAACAACAATTAATTATGCTATTATTTTACAATTTCTGCATCGTCATCATCAAAAAAATCATCATCAAAATCATCATCGAAATCATCAAAATCATCTAGATAATCAGGTGTTAAATATTTGTATACTGCAAATGCAATACCTGCTACTGCTGCAACAGCACCTATAATTGCTAATACCCATAATATTTTATTTCCTGTTTTTTCAGTATGATTATCTTTTTTCATTAACTCACTTAATTTTGCTACACTAATTAAATCTTCAATACGTTTCATAATAATTCACCCTTTCCATATTATTACATAGTTTAGATTCTGTGGTCATTATATATAATACCACATTTTACAATTTATTATGTATTATATCATACCTATATTACATTTGCTATTGTTTTTTTAAATTAGCAAAGGATGCAAACATCTTCTTAATACCTACAGTTTCAAAGTCTACAGTAACTTCGTAATCCTTGCCTCCTGATACAATTCCCGTAACAGTTCCAATACCAAATTTAATATGTTTAACTGTATCTCCTACTTGGTATTCCAATGTCTCTGCCTTATTTATAACAAATTCTTTACCAAAAAGTGGTTTCTGATTATAGCTTTCAGGTGCATTGGGGTTTAATTTAAATACAGGTTTACTTGTCGCTTCTGTGGTTCTCCTATCCATATCTAATATATCTGGTGAGATTTCTTTTATAAATCTAGAAACTGCATTAGCATTAGTGTTACCATGTATCATACGAATCTTAGCTGCACTTAAATATAATCTTTCCATTGCCCTAGTAATACCTACATAACACAATCTTCTCTCTTCTTCAATTTCATCTTCATCATCAGATTTAACAGCCATTCCACTTGGAAATAATTGCTCTTCCATTCCACCAAGAAATACACAAGGAAACTCTAGACCTTTAGCACTATGAAGAGTCATTAATACGACGCTATCATTAGATTGATCTAAATTATCAATTTCTGCTACGAGAGCTATTTCTTCTAATAACTCACTTAAATTAGGATTTTCTGTTTCTTCCTCATATTTTATTATTTTATTTTTAAGCTCATCTATATTTTCTAATCTGGCTTGTGCCTCATCTGTATGTTCTGCAACTAAGCCTTCCCAATATCCTGTTCTAGCAAGTAATTCTTCAAACATTTCAATAATACTACTACCTGTTTTCAACATTTCACGCATGTCTACTATTAAATCAGTAAATGGTGTAAGCTTTGCAATAGTTTTACCTAATCCTGGAACTGCTTCTGCTTCAAACATAGCATCTAATATTCCAACACCTACACTGTCAGCATACATTTGCAATTTATCTATTGTAGCTGCTCCTATTCCTCTTTTAGGGACATTTACAACCCTTTTTACTGATATATCATCTTGTCCATTTTCTATAGTCTTTAAATAGCAAATTAAATCTTTTATTTCCCGTCTTGCATAGAAATTTTGACCGCCAATTATTTTATATGGAATATTTCTCATAAGAAGTTTTTCTTCATATATACGTGACTGCGCATTAGTTCTATAAAGAATAGCAAAATCATTATAATCTCTACCTTCATCTCTATGACTTCTAGCAATTTCAGAAATTACTCCTTCTGCCTCCATATACTCACTTTCATATTGCCTAAATGCTATTAAATCACCATCATCTTGTTCAGTCCATAAAGCTTTATCTTTACGACCTTGATTATGTTTAATTACTTGATTAGCTGCCTTCAATATATTTCCTGTAGAACGATAATTTTGCTCTAATTTAATAACTTTTGTATTCTTATATTCATTTTCAAAATTAAGAATATTATAAATATTTGCACCTCTAAATTTATATATAGATTGGTCATCGTCACCAACAACACATAAGTTTTTATACTTACTTGCTAAATGACTAATAAGAAGAAATTGAATATTATTAGTATCTTGATATTCATCTATCATTATGTATTTAAATCTTTCTTGATAACTATTTAATACTTCTGGATCAATTCTAAATAAATCCACAGTTTTAAAAAGAAGGTCATCAAAATCAAGTGCATTGTTTGCTTTAAGCTTTCTCTGATATTCAGCATATACTTTAGCAATTTGCATCCTTCTATAATCACCTTGTGCTTCAATATCATATTCATGAACAGATTTGTACTGCTCTTTTGCTTTAGAAATTGCACCAATCAACATCTTTTCTGGGTACATTTTAGGGTCTAATTCTAATTTTTTAATGCACTCTTTTACAACTGCTTTTTGGTCATCTGTATCATATATTGTAAAATTAGTATTATATCCTATTCTGTCAATATATCTTCTAAGAATCCTTACACACATAGAGTGAAATGTACTAATCCATACATTCTCAGCCCCAAAACCAACAAGCTTATCAACTCTTTCCCTCATCTCACCTGCTGCCTTATTAGTAAATGTAATGGCTAAAATATTATAAGGATTAACACCTTTTTCTTCAATTAAATATGCTATTCTATGTGTGATTACTCTTGTTTTTCCCGATCCTGCTCCTGCTAATAATAGCAGGGGGCCTTCTGTTGTTATAACTCCCTCTTTTTGTGGGTCGTTTAATGTATCGTAAATGCTCATTGTATCCTCTTTTCTGCTGTAAATACTAATATCTAAAATAACTTGTTAATTATAGCATATATAATTAGTTTATTCCATAAAAAGGAGCTATTACATTATATTATCTTAATGTAATAGCTCTGTTTTATGTAAACTTAGCCTAGTTGACTTCCACAGTTTCCACAGAATTTCATACCATTTGTAGCTGTCCCACAATTTGGACAGAACTTAGGCACTTCTCCTCCACCTTGAGGTTGTTGATTCTGTTGTTGTGGCTGTTGCATTTGTTGTTGAGATTGTTGATTCTGGGCATTCATGTTGTTCATCATTTGTTGACCCATCATCATTCCCATTTGCATACCCATCATATTATTTGCCATATTGCCTGCTGCATTATTTCCATTGCCATTAGCATTAGTCATAGCATCTACCATACTAACTTGTTGGAATCTATTCATATCACCAATCATTGAATGTTCAACTGCTTGATCAGCACGCTTTTGAATATTTTCTGGATATGAGAATTCATTTATTCTAAAATCTGTTACAGTAAGACCAATCTTTATTAAATCCATATCTAGATCTTCTAATATACCTTTTTGAATCTCAACCGAGTTTGCCATAAGGTCAAACATATTTTTTCCTGCTTTAGAAATCCATCTCATTAATAATCCGTCAAGCATAGAAACTACTCTTTCTCTAACTTCATTAATTGAGTATTGTTGCTTAACACCTGCTACGTTTTCTATAAACATATTATAATCATTAATCTTAAATGTAAATGAACCATTTGATCTTATTGGAATTCCACCTGGAAATTCTGGTGCTGGTACTCTAATAGGATTCTTAGTTCCCCATTTCATAGTAAACTCTTTGGTATTTACAAATATTACTTCCGCTCTCATTCCACTGTTAAAGCCAAATTTGAATCCCTTAAGTGTTGATAAAAATGGTACGATTTGTGATTCAATATCATAATCTCCATCATCAGTAAAGATACCTTCTACTTTACCATTAAACATAAATATAGCATCTTGACCTGGTCTTATTATAAGTTTTGAATCCTTCTTAATTTCTCTGTTTTTCCACTTCCAAAATAGTATATCATCTCTATACTCTTCCCACTCTACTACGTTTAAAAATTGATTTGAAAATAATCCCATCTTATAAGTCCTCCTCGTAATCAATACTTGTATCTATAATGTTATCTTCGCATACATATGTTGATGTATATGTATCTTCCATGTAACCATAATCCTTATCTTGTCTATTAGTAAAGATATATCCTAATATTAACACCACTAATACTGCTATGGCAATAAGAACTATCTTAATAGGACTCTTAGGATACTCTCCTTTTATCTTTCCTGTTTGACCATTAACAAGAACCGTATAATTCTTATCTTTAAAAGAATATGCTGTAGAATATACTGGTAGCATAACATATTTATATGTTTCATCTAAATAATTTACATTAAGTTTAACGTCCTTAACTCTATCATATCTTCTTCTTACATCACTTGATGCATCTTGTCTTAAATGGTTCTCCATCTCTCTTACAGCATCCCTATGTCCATCTTCTAATCCTATGCTGTAATTCTCAGACATATGTCCTGCAAAAAAGCTTGGTGAATATCCTTCTAATTGATTAAAATTAAATGGCTCTAAACCAGAAAATAGTCCCTTTTTGAATCTTGTAGATGCTGGAACCTGTATATCATCAAAAAATCTATGTAAACGACCATGTGTATAATACCAATCTGTATGTGTTCTTGTTTTTCTATTACCTTCTTTGTCTGTATAATGCTCTTCTCTATCTCTTCCACCCATTGCAGTATAATAACAATCTGTATCTGCATCAAAAGTCCAATATGGTACATATACACCTTGAAAACTACCTGCTTGATATAACTTTTTAAGTTCTCCTGGTGCAAGCCATTTCTTCTTAATCCACTTAGCAAATAAATTAGATAGTTCTTTAGCATCTATTTTAAATGGAACTACTCCATCAGGTATCAAAGTCTCTTCTTGCTCATTGGCAAGTACATATGTAGAATCACAATATGGACACTTAGCAGCAGTTTCATTACCTCCAACTTCCATATGAGCACCACATCCATTACATACCATAGTCTTAGATTCTTTTTGAGTTGATTTAATACTTCTTCTAGAATCTAGTGTTAATCTATGTTCAACAATCTTATCTTCCTTTATTATCTCCATTACGGAATCACAGTTAGGACACTTTAATGTTTGCGTTACTGCATCAAATTCCATAATCCCATTACATGACTCACATCTATATTGGTTTTCTCCCATTATATCCTCCTAAATTAGAAAAAGGCTGTCACATAAACGGCCTTAATATTAACCCAGCAAACCTATAATAGATTTGCTGAGTTTTAATAGTATATAATTATAATCCCATGCTAGCCTTAAGTGCTGCTAATTCATCGTCAACTGCTGCGTTTGGTTCTTCCATATCATATTTTGCTGCTAAATCATCTGTTTCATCAACTGGAACACTGTTAAGTTCTGCCATTGCATTAGCTTTGTCTAACATTGCATCTGCCTTTGCTTCCATTCTATCAAATGCGCTCATACTCGATGCCGCATTACCAACCCCTGAAGTCATCTTATTCATCTTCTCTTGAGTCTTAGCAACTTGAACTTTAGCCTTAATAGCATCTTTTCTAGCCTGTAGTTCACCTATATCTTTTACAAGTTTGTCATGCATCTGACGCATCTTAGTTGCGTTAGCATTTGCAAGATCATATGATTGTTGTAAGCTTGCTTGCTTAGTTGAAAGTAATGATTTCTTCTCAAGAAACTTTCTAGCATCGCTTTCATTACCTGCTACTAGTGCCTTCTCAGCATATTTTTGCATCTTATCTATCTCTGCAGAATTCTCATCAAGTAATCTCTTACATCTTTGCTCTTCTGCCATAACTGCTGCTGTTTCTGATTTAACCTTACCCAAATCGCTTTCTAAATCTCTTAAACACTCATCTACCATCTTTGCTGGATCTTCTGCCTTATCTAATAAAGCATTAATATTAGCAGACATTATATCTCCAAATCTCTTAATTATACCCATAATTGTCCTCCTTAATAAATACACTATTTAAAACCTTTTACAATACAAAATTATACAATATAATTTTAGTTTAAGCAAGTTCATTTAACTGCACGATATATATGAATAATTTGCTAAAATAGTAACTATAGCTTCTTATTTTTCATTGCTTTTTTTTCAATTTCATTGTAATATAGTATTTATTACTATATAATGTAGTTATTTAATTGCGAAAGAGGTATGTTATGGATAATACATCAATCGAAAGTGTACGCAAACTTATTAGTGAATTAGTTCATGTTGATTATATATTGCCTGAAGATATTCCTTCCATTGAACTTTACATGGATCAGGTTACAACTTTTATGGATAATCAATTAGCAAATAATAAGCGTTCAGCCGATGATAAAACACTTACAAAAACTATGATTAATAATTATACAAAGAATGAGTTACTTCCTCCCCCTAACAAGAAGAAGTATTCTAAGGATCACATTATCTTATTAATCTTTATTTATTATCTTAAAAACTTTGTATCTATTTCAGATATACAATCATTAATTACTCCTATGATAGAGGCATATTTTGGAGAGGATAAGGAATCTGATCTCTCATTATCAGATATTTACAAAGATATATTTGATTTAGAAAAAGCTCATAGAGATGATATGACAAAGAGTATTTATAGAAGTAAACGTCTTGCGGAATCAAAATACAGCGAGAATGATGATAAATATCTTCATGATTTAGCATTTATATCAATTATGAGTTATGATATATATCTAAAAAAGCAAATGATTGAGAAAATGATAGATAACATGAAACCTGCTGAACCAGAGGATGCTACAGTGGATTCAACAAAAGATACTACTAAAGCAAAAGATACAAAGTCCAGAGATACTGCTAAAGCAAAAGACCAACGAGTTAAAGATAGAGAAAGAAAAACTAAAAACTAGTAATAAATTAATGGAAGTGTATATTCTACACTTCCATTAATTTATTGTTATTATATTATTTATCATCTTTTTTCATACGATCAAATACAAGTTCGTATCCATCTTTACCATAATTAAGAGAGCGATTAACCCTACTTATAGTTGCTGTTGAAGCTCCTGTTTTCTCTGCAACATCCATATATGTATGTTTCTCTCTAAGCATCTTAGCCACTTCAAATCTTTGTGCAAGGGATAGTAATTCATTAACCGTACAAACATCTTCAAAAAAATCAAAACATTCTTCTTCTGATTCTAATGTTAATATTGCTTCAAATAATAGCTTTACCGCATCTGTTCTAACGCTTTTTCCCATTATATACACCTCATAGCTTGGATTCTGTAACACTGTGAAATTTTACTGTATTAAAGTAATATCATAATAATACAAATTACTATAATTTGCAATCTTTTTTAATCCAAACACTAACAGACGCTCTATTACAATAAAACTCTCCACAACCATCATCATCTATTTTAATGTTATATTTTGCATTATTAAATGCATCTACAAAATGCATTCCTGCAAATTGTTTTCCTATGTACATTCTCTTAGTTCCACCACTTCCATCACTCATTATAACAGCTAAACCAGAATCTTTATGATCTTCATCACCCTCTCTAGTCCAGCCAACAACATTATTATTGTCAAAATAATCATGTTGAACTCCGTATGCAAATTTCTTGCGAAGTTTCATAAATATATCTAATTCTTTCTTTTTAGGTTCAACATTATCATGTGGAATTCCATAATAATCTCCATAGAATACACATGGATAACCATCTCTACGAAGCATTATTATTGAGTATGCATGTGGTTTAAACCAATCCTCAACCCACGACTGTAATGATTGCCCTATTTGTGTATCATGGTTGTCTACAAATGTAACTGCTTTTAGTGGATTAGTCTGTACTAAAGTCCCTTCTAAAAGTTTACTCATATCAAAATCACCATGAGCCTTTGATGCATCATGGAATTTAAAATGTAAAGGCACATCAAATAATGATACAATACCATTTGTCTTCTCTATATAATTATTAAGTTTATTAACATCCCAATGCCAATACTCTCCAACGCTAAATAAGTCTTTTCCTGCTATTTGACTCATCTTTGGTAACCAGTCTCTATAGAAATAATGACCTATATGTTTAACAGCATCTAGTCTATATCCATCTACTCCTGTAAGTTTTGTATACCATTCACCCCACCGATATAATTCATCAATAACTTCCATATTGTCAAAGTCAATATCTGCACCCATTAAATAGTCATAGTTTTCATTTTCTTCATCAACATCTTGATCCCATTCTTTACCCGTAAATTTGAAAATGGCTTTTTTAAGACCATCTTGATCCCAATCTATTCCATCAAAATGAGTCCAATTCCATTTAAACTTAGAATATTTATTCTTACGTCCAGGAAAATTGAACTTTGTCCATCCACATATTACTCTATTATCACCAACCATTTGATTACGACTATTTTCATTAAATTCTTCTGCTTCTATGTATTCTACATTATCAGCACCAATTCTATGATTAAGCACTATATCCGCATATACTTGTATCCCATTTTTCTGTAGAGTTTGTATGGCATCTATATATTCTTTCTTAGTTCCATATTTAGTTGGAATACTACCCTTTTGATTAAATTCACCTAAATCATAGGTATCATATACACCATATCCTACATCTTCTGCTCCTGCTGCACCTTTATATGCAGGTGGTAACCAAACCCCTGTAATTCCCATACGCTTTAATTTATTAACATCTTTTGCAATCTGTGCCCATAACGTTTGATCACTAGGCATATACCACTCAAAGTACTGCATCATAAGTCCATTATTCTTCATTTAAAATACCTCCTACTATATATAAGAAATAAACATATAAAGTATAACAGAATTATAGGTTATAGTAAAGTAGGGGAGACAACTATATCTCCCCTAAAATGTGTATAATATCTATATTTATTCTACTGCTTTCTCTGCAAAACTTGTATTAACAAGATTCTCATAAGGAACTCTTTCTTGTAACTCTCCCGCACTTTCTAAGATACTTTGTAATAAATCTAAGCTATCTTCTTGGAATATCAAATCGCCTTTCCAAGTTTCTTGCTCATAATAACGACTAACTATTGTTGTTAAAGTATCCATGTCAGTTTCAGGAAATTGTGGTGAAATAACTTTCGCTATTTCTTCTGGTGTATGTGAGTTTACATAATCCATACCCTTTTGAAGCGCATTTGTAAAACTTTGAATTATTTCTGGATTTTTCTCAATATAACTATTAAGTGCTGAAAATGCTGTATATGGCACATATCCAGATTCAACACCTAGTGATGCTATAACATATCCTTGACCTTCTGATTCTAGAGCAGTTGCTGCAGGCTCAAATTCAACTGTATAATCTCCTTGACCGCCTGAAAATGCTGCTGCCGTCGAGCCAAAATCTATACTTTGATCTATTGTTAAATCTGTTGCTGGGTCAATACCATTCTTTTTAAGAATATATTCGAAGACCATTTCCGGCATCCCGCCAGCTCTTCCTCCGATTACATAACTATTTTTTATACTATCCCATGAAAAATTTTCTACAGGTTCTCTGCCAACTAAGAAGTTACCTGCTCTTTGAGTAAGCTGTGCAAAATTCACTGCATAATCAGTTGCACCTTCGCTATATAAATAAATAGATGATTCTGCTCCCATAAATCCAATATCAGCCTCTCCTGATACCAAAGCAGTCATAGTTTTATCTGCTCCAAATCCTGTTACAAGAGTTAAATCAATGCCTTCATCTTCAAAATACCCTTCTTCAATTGCTACGTACATTGGTGCATAAAATATAGAATGTGCAACCTCATTTAAAGTTACCTCCGTCAGATTACCTTTAGGTTTTTTGCAACCTGTAAATGTACACATAACAAGTACAACTACACAAACAACTGCTAAAATACGTTTAGATGGTTTAAACATACATACTCCTTATAAAAATATATTCTATATAGTATATTCCTTTGAATAGTTGTTTGTTATAAAAGATATATTAATTATTGTAATATGCACTATGCCTTGATATAATATGAAATATTTTAAATTGCTTATTATAAGGAGATTGTTATGGAAAACCAATTTGAAAGAACTGAATTATTGCTTGGAAATGATTCTATAGATAAACTTAAAAATTCTACTGTTGCTATATTTGGCGTTGGTGGTGTTGGTGGATATGTTACTGAAGCTTTAGCAAGAAGTGGTGTGGGGCATTTTGTGTTAATTGATAAAGATGATGTAAGTATATCTAATATTAACCGCCAGATTATTGCTTTGCACAGCACTGTAGGAAAATATAAAGTTGATGTTATGAAGGATAGAATACTTGATATTAATCCCAATGCTATAGTTGAAACACATCACTGCTTTTACTTGCCTGAAAATAGCGATAACTTCGATTTTAGTAAATATTCTTATGTAGTAGATGCTGTTGATACTGTTACTGCAAAGATTGAATTAATTATACAAGCAAATAAAACCAATACTCCTATTATTAGTAGCATGGGGGCTGGAAATAAATTAGATCCAACAGGATTTGTTGTAGATGATATATATAATACTTCTGTGTGTCCTCTTGCTAAAGTGATGAGAAAAGAATTAAAGAAGAGGGACATTGATAAATTAAAGGTTGTATATTCTACTGAACAACCTATATCAGTTCCCTCTTCTGATCCAGCCATCCGTCCAGTTCCAGGAAGCGTTGCATTCGTACCTTCTGTCGTAGGACTAATTATTGCTGGTGAAATTATTAAAGACCTAGTATTTACTCTAAATTAAGTTTATTATTTAACAATTTTATAGATACTGTATTATATGCTATTACTAAAACAACTAATATAATACTCATAATTAAAAACATATCATTTACAAAATCTATTGGAAACTCTTCAGATTCTATTATAACTGTTAGCTTTCCAAAATTCATAAGACTAACTATTACCAATCCAATCAGATTAGTTACCTGAATTATCATATATGTTCCTATATATGCCACGAAAGACATTAAATCTCTGTTTTCCGATGCTGTATATCCAATACATAAACTAGCAAATATTTGACTTATTACTAAAATTATATCTACAAATAAATATGTCGCAAAAAGTACAATAATCATACTATTGTTATTCATTTCAGCAGAAAATCCATCTATAATTGGAGTAATCCATAAGAAATCTAATTTAGATATTGAATATACGAAATACCCTACAATCACATCAACTACCAACCATGATATAGTAGCCATAACCTTAGTAATCACTAAATTTCTTGCCTTGACTGGAAGTGTATGCATTAAATATCCTTCATCTTTTAGAATGTTACTTCTAAATCTTAATATATACATTAAAACTGTTCCTATAAAAATTATTACTATAGCCATAATTAACACCATATTTGTTGTTAATTTAAAAACTGAAAACACTGCATTATTTGGTGTATTATTATATAATTCATTAAAAATAAGTGACATAATTCCTAGAATTGCAACAAATGCATAAGCTCCTAAGAATACTTTATATGTTGCTTTAAATTCATGTTTTAATAATTTTCCTAACATGCAAACACCTCCCTAAATAATGCATCTACTGATTTTTTATGCTCTTCTCTAATCTCATCTACTGTATTATGCAACACTAATTCTCCATTTTTAATAAATATAATATCATCAAGAACTTTCTCAACATCTGCTATTAAATGTGTAGATATAATAACACTTGCGTTCTCATTGTAGTTAGAAATTATGGTTTTAAGAATATAATCTCTCGCTGCTGGATCAACACCACCTATTGGCTCATCTAATAAATACAATCTAGCTTCTCTACTCATAACTAATACTAATTGAACTTTTTCTCTAGTTCCTTTTGATAAAGATTTAATTCTCGCATCTAAAGATATATCTAATCTTTCAAGCATCTCTTTTGCTGTGTTATAGTTAAAATCCTCATAAAAATCCTTAAACATCTCCATATAATCAATAACCTTCATAGATGTTGAAAAATAAGTTCTCTCTGGTAAGTAAGACACTATTTTCTTACTATCTAAGCCTATAGGTTTACCGTCTATAGTAACTTCACCAGAATCATTTTTAAGAATACCACTTAGTATTTTTATAAATGTTGTCTTACCACTTCCGTTAGGTCCTAGAAGACCTATTATCTTTCCACTTTCTATTTCTATAGAAAAATCTTTTAATGCATGAAGCTTTTTATAGCTTTTATTCAAATCCTTGCATTCAACTAAATTGCTCATATAATCTCCTCCTATTTTTTATCAATATACTCCATATACAAATTTGCTGCTTCTTCTTTGGTATATCCAAGCTTGCTCATATTTTCTGTAAAGCTATTCATATATTCAATAAGCAGTTCTTTTTGTATTGATTTTACTTTTTCACTATTATCTGATACAAATCTTCCAGAAGTTCTCTGTGAATATAATAGACCTTCTCGTTCTAATTCAGATAATGCTTTTTGCATAGTGTTAGGATTAACTTCTGCTTCTACTGCCATTTCTCTAACTGGTGGCAACTTATCGCCTGCTTTAATATTACCTATTGCTATCTGCGCCTTTATCTGTTCCATAATCTGCAGATATATGGGGGTATCATTATTAAATTCCCAATTCATAGCACACCTCCTTTGTATTATTGTATTATGATATTAATACAATAATACAAAGTGGCTATATTGTCAATATATTTTTTTAAAATAAGGGTTGCAAAGCATTTTAAATGGATATATCCTTTATTTTAAGGATATCCTTATATAACATTAAGGAGATATATTATATGAACCAAGAAAAAATTAAAGAGTTTGAGAAGATGGTACACATTGACTATAACAATATTGCTGGTATAGCTGTATTAAAGGACGGCAAGCTATTATATGAAGGTTACTTTAATGAATGTACTGCTACTAGCCGTATTCATATTTATTCAGTAACAAAAAGCATTATTTCTATATTGATTGGGATTGCTATGGACAAAGGATACATACAAAGCACCGACCAGAAAGTATTAGATTTTTTTCCTGAATATGTAGTTAAGAAAAGAGAAAATACAATACAAAATATTACGCTTAAGGATTTGTTGACAATGACTGCACCCTATAAATATAAATTTGCCCCTTACATAAAATATTTCACAAGTGATGATAGTGTAAAATTCACTCTTGATTTATTAGGTGGCAAAGGAAAAATAGGAACATTTAGATACACTCCTCTTATAGGTCCAGATATTTTATCAGGTATTCTTGTAAACGTAACTGAACAATCTGTATTTGACTTTGCAACAGAAAACTTATTCTTACCATTAGGAATCACTGTTGAAAATAATATAATCTTCCACTCTAAGGAGGAACAACTAGAATTTAATAAATCTACTAATACAAGTGGTTGGGTTACTGACATGGCTGGAACAAACACAGCAGGCTGGGGACTAACACTTTCTCCTCTAGATATGGCTAAACTAGGTCAATTGTACTTGAATAATGGAAACCGGGATGGAAAACAAATCGTATCTTCAAAATGGATAGTTGAGAGCACTACTGAACATAGCCGATGGAAAAAGCAGAATCTATCATACGGATATTTATGGTGGGTTAATGAAAATGGCTTTGCTGCAATGGGAGACGGTGGAAATGTAATCTATGTCAATACACAGAAAAACATGGTGATTTCAATAGCTTCTCTCTTCAAGCCAAATGTCACTGATAGAATTGAATTTATTCAAAAATATATAGAACCTATATTTGAGAACTAAATATAAATGCACACCTAGACACTTAATATATTTTAAAATAATGTCTAGGTATTACCTAAATTATAATAACAGAATTGGAATAATAACATGGAAAATGAAACTTTATTAAAGAAGAGATTTGCAGAATTGGCCCAAAAGGCTTACAAACAGAATACTTACATCTATACTAACTTTCTTAGTATAAATGAATTAAATACATTTTATAATATGTCTAATGAGATTAACTTTATTGGATATAGTACTTTTGGTGGAAACGAACAATGTGAACGACAGATAGTCGCCTTTGGCTCAGTTAATGATTTGGGATATGAATGTGAATTTCCTATACGATTAATCCAGATAACACCTCTACTAAAGAAGTTTTCTGATACATTTTCACATAGAGATTTTCTTGGTGCTATACTCAATCTAGGTATAGAAAGAAATGTTATCGGCGATATATTTATAAAGAATAATTCTGGTTATGTATATTGCTTAGATACGATTACTGATTATATTGTAGATAATCTTACTAAAGTTAAGCATACTAATATTAAATGCACTATAGTAGATAATAATATAACAGAAACATCTCCTACACTAGAAGATGTTTCTGTTATAGTTGCTTCTTTACGAGCTGATGCAATAATTTCTGTGTTATTAAAAACATCTAGAAGTCAAAGCCTTAATCTATTTCGAGACAAGAAAATATATATTAATGGCGTATTATGCGAAAACAATAGTCAATTACTAAAACCTAATGACGTACTCGTTATGCGTGGTCATGGTAAATATATATTTGTTGATTCTGGAAATGAGACTCGTAAAGGTCGTATATATATTAGTCTTAAAAAATATGTGTAGTCTAGTATCCTAATTCTTCGCCTACAATAATAACTTTAATCTTTTTATGAGGATTACTTATTCTTGTTGTAACCATATATGCACATATACAATCTTCTGATATACAGTTCTCACAACTTCCTGTTATCATACAAGGTGTTTTCTTATTAGGAAATTTCTGTACATTTATTGGTGCTGCAATATTTCTTGCTCTCTTCATAGCATCATCTACAGTTTTAGCAATTTTATTTATACCTACTATTACTACAACACTTTTAGGTCCAAATATCATTGCTGCAACCCTATTTCCATAACCATCAATATTTACTAACTGTCCATCTTCACTAACTGCATTACTACTAGTTATATAAGTATCAGCTAGGAATGACTTTCTTGCAATTTCTTCTCTTTCTTCAGGTACAGAAGTTACCTCTCTATCTAAAATAGTATAATCACCTTCATATAGTGCATCTGTAAGTCCAATATCTCTAATAGTCACTGAACCTCCCCAAGCTACAGTATCTCCCTTGGGAATAAGGTCTAAGGCTTTATCTAAGGCTGCTTTACTATCTATACAATAGTATGCTTCAAAGTGTCTAGCTTCTAAGGACCTAACTACCTTTTCTCCTAAGCATTTATTTCTTTGTTCTATTGGTGTACTCATAAATAATCCTCCTATACCTCTAACTTATAACTCACATTTCTCACATTTAATATCATGCTCTGGATTCTTAATAGTTACCTTACATCCTGATGGAACTGATTTTGTTATAAATGCATTACCTCCTATAACAGCTTCTTTTCCTATTATAGTCTCTCCGCCTAATATAGTTGCCCCAGAATATATAGTTACATCATCTTCTATAGTTGGATGTCTCTTAATTCCTGCTAGACTAATTCCACCCTTAGTTGATAATGCACCTAGAGTAACACCTTGATATATCTTAACTCTATCTCCAATTATAGTAGTTTCACCTACTACAACTCCTGTACCATGGTCAATAAAGAAATACTTTCCAATTTTTGCTCCTGCATTAATATCAATTCCTGTTTTACTATGAGCATGCTCTGTCATAATTCTTGGTATATAAGGTATGTCTCTTATATAGAATTCATGAGCTATTCTATATATAAATATTGCAAATAACCCTGGATAAGAAAATATAATTTGCTCCTTACTTCCTGATGCTGGATCACCCTCTAAGGCTGCATCTATGTCAAGAAGTAACATTTGTTGTATATTAGGTACTTCTTTTAATATATCAACACATATATCCTCTGCCTTTTCTCTTATTTCTTCATTTATCCTTGTATTGCTTGCATAAGATAATGCTTGCTCCACCTGTGGCACTAATAACTCATTAATCTTAGTTAAAATGTGTCCAACAAAATATCCTGCATTTTTATTATCTATATGCTCTGTTCCAAAATATCCTGGGAACATAATTTTTCTAAATTCACTTAATATATTTATTATTACATTTCTTGAAGGTACTCTTAGGTTGTCTTTTGCAAGAAATATTTCTTCCTGACCATAATTAGCTGTTATTGCTTCTACTAACTCAGGCAGATTTTCATTAAACTTACTACTCATACTTCATCCTCCTTGTTTTATTAAAGATATTTATAATATATCCTCTAATACTCTTAAAACATTTTTATGAGATATTTTTTCAATTTCATTATTTGTAAACCCATTATTCGCCATAGTTTCAAATAATACTTGCATCTTAGATGAATCTTCAATCTCAAATTCACCATCACATCCATCAAAATCTGTGCCTATTGCTACGCAATCTATACCACCTATATTAACCATGTGTCTAAGATGGCTTATTAAATATTCTATTTTACATAGAGTATTATTTGTTTCCTCTTTTGTCAAGAAACCTGGATAAAAATTAAGTCCCATAACACCACCACAATTGGCAAGTTCCCTTATCATATCGTCTGTCATATTTCTAGTTGCTGTTCCTATAGTTCTGCAATTAGAATGAGTTGCTACAAATGGTATCTTAGTACCTTTACTAATCTCTACAACATCATAGAATCCACCATCAGATAAATGGGATACATCTACTACCATTCCTAGCTCTTGCATATAACAGACTACTTCTTTTCCCAAAGGTTTTAATCCTTTATTCATTATACTGCAATCTATAGAATTAGGGTATCCTAAAGTATTTTCAGAATTCCATGTCAATCCTATTCCTCTAAAACCCTTATCATATAACATTTTAACATTATCTATATCATTGCCAATTATTCTGCCGTCTTCCAATGTTAGTATTGCTGATATTTTATTATCATCTATATTTCTAGATACGTCATTAAAGTCCTTTACCCATGATATATAGTCATTATATTTATCTACATTTTCAGTGTATCCCTTATATAATCTTCTAACCAACTCATCATCTGATATTTCGGGTAATCCCATAAGTTCATAATGGTCAGGCTCTAGCATAAATATTGCAAAAAATTGAACAAAACAATTACCTTCGATTAATTTAGGTATATTTACACATTTATTATTATTATATAAGTCCTTTTCATTATTTGTGTCTACATACATCTGTAATGTATCACAATGCATATCTATATATTTCATATTTCTACCTATCCTCGTTCATCATAATCATCTAGGAAATTATATTCTTCATCTCCATTATGATAGCCAATAATTGTTCTTAAATTAATATTATGCATACTTCTAAATATATTCTTATCCATATTAGGATTAATTGCTTTATATTTCTTAATAAGCTCCTTCATCTCTTGCCGTTTAGAAGTACTTTCCCCTGTATCATGCGTTACTGTATTTTCCGTAAATCTACATGCACATCGAATAAATTCTAACTCATTATTATCACGCCATTTTATAATGGCATCTTCTTCAACAAGATACATAGGTCTTATTAATTCCATTCCCCTAAAGTTGGTACTGTGCAACTTAGGCATCATAGTCTGAACTTGCCCACCATAGAACATACCCATTAATACAGTTTCTACAACATCATCAAAATGATGTCCTAAGGCAATCTTGTTGCACCCTAACTCCCCTGCAAATCTATATAAATAACCTCGTCTCATTCTTGCACATAAGTAACAAGGTGAATCTTCTACATTTACTACAGAGTCAAATATATTAGTCTCAAATACCTGTATTGGAATACCCAGTATCTTGGCATTGTATTCTATCTTTTCTCTGTTTTCCTTATTATAACCTGGATCCATAACTAAAAACTTTACGCCAAACTCAAATTTACCATGCTTTAATAATTCTTGCATAAGTTTTGCAAGAAGCATAGAATCCTTACCACCAGATATACATACAGCTATGTTATCTCCTGGTTTAATCATATCATACTCTTGAATTCCTTTAACGAATTTTCTCCAGATACTTTTTCTATAAGTTTTAATTATACTTCTCTCAATCTTACGAATTCTCTCTTCTTCTGGCGTAAGAACTTTCTTACTATTTAATTCTTGTTGTATATTATCGTCCATATATTCTCCATTTAATTCAAGAACACCTTGGCGTTCTTGTTGTGGGCGGTGCGTCAGCTATGCTGACATAATACACCTGTGCCGCCCTGCAATCCGCCGGTGGCGTTTATCTCAGTGAGAGATTGGGCTCCCACTGAGACTAGCTTGTTGTGCTCACCACCTATAGAGGTGGGAGTCTTATCTTGAACTAAGATAAAATGTCTAACCACTAACATTTAATGATTAGACATTTATATTTTAATTATAATTGTTCTTTTATTTGCTCATATATTCCTTGTGCATCAAGTTTATATTTCTTAAGTAGTTCTACTGCTGGTCCAGATTCACCAAACATATCGTACATTCCTATTTTCTGAACTTTTGTTGGTTGTTTCTCACATAAAACATCACATACAGCACTGCCAAGTCCACCAATTACTGAATGTTCTTCAACTGTAACAATCTTATTTGTTGTCTTTGCTGCTTCAATTACTAATTCTTCATCTAATGGTTTAATTGTATGAATATTAATAACCTTTGCATCTACTCCATCGACTGCTAATAAATTAGCTGCTTCTAATGATTCTGAAACCATAAGACCTGTTGCAATAATAGTAATATCCTTACCTTCTCTTAATACAACACCTTTACCTAATTCAAATTTGTAATCTGCATTATCATTTATAACAGGAGCTGCAAGTCTTCCAAATCTAAGATACACTGGGCCGTTATGCTCATATGCTGCCTTAACTGCTGCCTTAGCTTCAACATCATCTGAAGGATTAATAACTACCATTCCTGGAATAGTTCTCATAAGTTCTATATCTTCGTTACATTGATGTGTTGCTCCATCTTCACCTACAGAAATACCTGCGTGAGTAGCACCAATCTTAACATTTAACTTTGGATATCCAATTGAGTTACGAACTTGCTCAAATGCTCTTCCTGCTGCAAACATTGCAAATGATGATGCAAAAGGTACTTTTCCTGTAGAAGCTATACCTGCTGCAATTCCCATCATGTTTGATTCTGCAATACCACAATCTATATGTCTATCCGGAAATGCTTTCTTAAATGTAACAGTCTTAGTAGCTGCTGCTAAGTCAGCATCTAATACTATTAAATTGTCATGCTCTTTTCCTAATTCTACTAATGCTTCACCATAACTATCTCTAGTTGCTATCTTAATTACTTCTGACATATGCTTACACCTACCTTTTCTAAATCTTCCATTGCAATCTTATATTGCTCTGCGTTAGGAGCTGCTCCATGCCATGATGCTTGGTTCTCCATAAATGATACATTCTTTCCTTTGATAGTCTTAGCAATAATAGCAGTTGGTCTGCCTTTGCATTCTTTTGCTACCTCAAATGCTTTTGCTATATCATCAAAATTATGTCCATCAATATTTATAACATTAAAATTAAAAGCTTCAAATTTTTTATCAATTGGGTATGGTGAACATACTTCATCAACACTACCATCTATTTGTAAACCATTATTATCAACTATAACTACAAGATTATCTAATGCTTTATGTCCAGCAAACATAGACGCTTCCCAAACTTGTCCTTCTTGAATCTCGCCATCACCTAATAATGTGTATACTCTATAGCTATCATTAGATAATTTTGCTGATAAAGCCATACCTACAGCAGTTGATATACCTTGTCCTAATGAACCTGATGACATATCAACACCTGGAATATGTTTCATATCTGGATGTCCTTGTAAATATGAACCTACATGTCTTAATGTAGTCAAATCTTCTTTAGGAAAGAATCCTCTCTCTGCTAAAGTAGAATAATATGCAGGTGCTACATGACCTTTTGATAATACAAATCTATCTCTATCCTCTTTATCTGGATTAGCAGGATCAATATTCATTTCTGCAAAATATAAATAAGTAAATATATCTGCTGATGATAATGAACCACCTGGATGTCCTGATTTGGCACTATGTAGTGCAGTTACAATACCTTTTCTTATCTCATTAGCTGTGCTTTTAAGTTCTAAATTATTCATCGGATTATCCTTTCTTAACGTATAACGTTTTCTCCATATTCTATTGTATCTATAATTGAGTTTTTTTCAACCCCTAAATTACAATAAAAATCCTGATTCGTTGACACTAAAAATTAGGGATGATATACTACCCTTATGAAATTAATTACATTTTAGGAGGATTTATTATGTTTATAATATGGGGCTGGGGAAAAGTAACTCGACACAACAAAGGAGCAGCATTTGTAAAAGCTTGTACACATTGTAATCAAACTAGTACTTGGAACTTATACGTAATGATGACTTGGTTTACTATATTTTTTATTCCTGTAATACCTTACAAAAAGCAATATGCTTATATGTGTCCATACTGCAAGAGTTATATTCCATTAACAAAGCAACAATATTTAGAGGCTCTAGAAGCTATAGAAAATCAGAACATTGGTGGCTTAAATTCGGATAGTAGCAATTCACAATCACAAGACACTAATAATGATACAAATATCAACTATAGCAACTATACATATGATAATAATGCTAATAACAACAATCACTCTAATGATGATGCTAAATATCAAGGAAAAACAGAAACTCAAATTAACTATTTAAAACAAATGGAAGAATATGAAAACTCACTTAATAGTAAATAGTTTATATTGTTTTCTGTTATTATACAAGGAGATACATAATGAAAACTAATAAGAATAAGACGCCTAAATCTAGAAAAGTAATATCTATTGTAATTATTATTACTTTAATAATATTACTTTTCCCCTGTAAATATGGCATTAAAGATGGTGGTTCTATTGGTTATACATCATTAACATATGATATTCGCTTTTGGCATGCCATGGCAATGGAGGATGGCTATTATTATGTTGGTACAACGGTAGAATTATTTCACTGTATAACAATATATGATGATGTTCATTTACAAAAAGATCATTAATATATATACTTGCTAGCCAATTTGGAATTTATATATATAGATAGACTCAATAAAAAATCATCCTTATATTTTTAGGATGATTTTTTATTAATTACATATTTTCTATATCAATACCTACCCATTCATTAAGTCCATTATATATTTCTGGGTAATCTTTTTTTAATCTAACTGGTTTGAATTCAGAATCTAAGAAGCAATGAGATGTTCTTCCAGTACTATGAAGAATACTTCCATCCTCTGATAGCACCTTATAACTCACTTCAAATTTTAATCCTGTGAATACCTCTATTTTAGGAATTATTCTAACTACATCAGCAAATTTTACAGATTGACGATATTCACATTCAGCACTTAATACAGGAATTAATAATCCTGTCTCTTCCATCTTGCTATAATCTAAGCCTGCTTGAGAAAGAAAATCTATTCTTGCTTCTTCGAATAAACGAATATAATTAGAATGGTGAACTACTCCCATCTTATCTGTTTCATAATAGTTTATTTTTCTTGTAAATGCTTTAATTTTGTTCATACTTCCCCCATTAGAAAGTTAATTGCTCGTATACAATCTTCCCACCATTTTTCTTTTTATTCTCTAAAACCTTCATTACTATTTCATCATAGCCATCTTCTGTTTTACTGCTTGGTGCTGGTTGCTTATTTTCGGCTGATGGAAGTACAGACGGTACAATTGGTTTCTTAGCTGGCTTTTCTTCTACCTTTTCTGAAATAACTTCCGTTTCTTCTACGTTATTAGCAACAACTTCAACTTGTTCTTTTATTTCTGTCACAGTTTCTATTTTTTCTTCTTTTTTAGAAACAACTCTAAACGGATTATCTACAGACATATTTTTTACATTTTCTTTTGTATCTTTTTTCTCTTCTATATCTTGAATCTGTTTGATAATCTCTTCCATATCTCTTGTTGGTTCATCATCTTGTAGTTCTTTAGTTATGACTGCTTCTTCTAGTATTGATATATTCTTATCATCTTTAGCAATCTCTTCATCTTCTGTAATCTTAAGCTCTTCAATCTTTTCAAACACTTCTAATTTTTGAATTTCTTCAACTTGAAGTGAAGTTTCTATTTCTTCTATTTCCTTTGGAATCTCTACTTCTTCCACATTTTTAACTATTTTAAGTTCTTCTACATCATCAGCAGGAGTAAGTTCTTTTACTTCTTCAGTATTTTGTACTGGCGTAAGCTCTTCTTCTAATTTATATCCTGATTCCCTTGAGTAAGTCTTAATAGTTGACATAAAATCAACTACTCTAGGAATAAATATTTTATCTTCCTTAGATTGCTCACTTGGAATTTCATTGATTTCAGATACTTCTTCATCTAATGTCATACCATCTATATCCAATTGCATTTGCATATCATCGATATATTCTCCAGCTCTAGCTTTAGCTTTTTCATCGTATAACTCATTTGATAAAACCCTACTAATTTCTAGAATTTGATGATACCTATCTTCCTCTTCAAGTTCTTCAAGTCCACCTATTAATTCTTTTTTATTTTCCTCTAATATACTTGCTTTTTTTTCAAGTCCACGCATTGCTTTTTCATACTCTGATTGAATATTATGATAAGCATCAGCTATAATATCACATACTTCTGTTAGTGTTTCATCTGCATGTATTATAGACGCTGCATATATATCGTTAGCATTATTTAATGCTTTTATTTCATCATATGACAAATCTTCTTGCCTTAATGGAGAAACAGGCGTAGTTCTTTTGGTAACTCTTATTCTACTAGCTGTCTTTTCTGCTTCATATATTATGTCTTCTGCTTCTTTTCTAGCTGCTTCTAAAACCTTGCCTTTTTTATCAGTAATATCTCTGTATGTATCATATTCAATTGTCATAACTCTTGATAGCTCATCTAGCATAGCCATTAATGAATCTTTGGAAATCATAATCTTATCAGGTGATAACGGCACATATGATGCATTATCAATAGTACTATACATTTTATCGATTATCTGTTGTGTAATATTTTTCATAATATCCTCCATAGGCAAAGTTCATTAATATTATAACAAATATATTTACATTTTTCAATAAAGGGAAATGATAGTTATTTTAAATTAAAAAACTATATGACTTTCATAAATATATACCTATATTTCTATCAAATATATTTGGTAGTGATAATTAAATATTATCGATTGCTAATTTATATTAATAGCATCAAAAAACTATTACATAATATCTTTACTTAGAAAGGAATATCACTATATGATGAAAAAAGAAAAAGTACTATTAATTTTTTCTCGAATAGATAAACCAAATTTTCAATTTAATATTGAAATTATTAGCTACGCCAAATCTATAAAAAATATTTGTTTTGATTTTGTATGTGTAGTTGATCCTACACGAAAAGAGTTAGAGTTAATTTTACAAAAAGATAAATACATATGTATTATTCCATTTGCACAATATACCTTAGTTAAAGAGAATACTCTAAAATATGAAATTAATGATTACGTAATATCCCAATTACTACAAAATTTAAAGCTGGAGTTTTTTGGAAATTCATATATATCAACTCTTGTTTTAAATGATAAATCTATATACGCTGAGATGTCTATGGGCGCCCCAGAACCTTGTCTCATTACACGATATAACTATTTATCACAAGTTGATATTCTTGGACAACTAAATTTTCCTGTCACATTAGAGCCTTCGTATGCAAAAAATTATATATCTAGTGTTTTATACCAAGCAAATTCTCTTTCAGATACTTTTGCAATAATATCACGTGTTTTTGAAGATGATTTAGATATTGACGAAATATATTTACATAAAAATATTGACATTAGTAATGAATTCATTGTAACTATTATTGGAAATCCACCTTTTTCAATAGATATTATTTGTGAATACAATTCTATTTTCCCTAATGGAAATGCCATAAAAAATACAGAACAACATAATGAGCTTATCACGAATTCTTACAAACTATTTAGAGAATATAATTTTAAAGATTTTGGACAATTCAAATATGTCTATAATGATACATACCAAAAATACTATTTAGTTGATGTAAATAGTTCAAACAGCTTAAATAATACAATAATAGATGCTTTTCAGAAATATTATGACGCAGATATAAACGATATATTAAATATACTATTAATTGTTTGTTTGACAAAGCAAACTCAAGAAACCAAAACGCTTGAACTCATTAAATATGCTTCTGAAAACCTACCAAATGATATCTCTGAAAAAATAATACCTTTTGTAATTAGAAAACAAATTTATTCAAGTTATAGTTACAAAAATGTATGTAATGAATTAAAAGTACGTCTCTTACAAGGAGATGAACGAAATCGCTATGATTTCATAAAACATATAAATAATGCTTTATATTGTATTCCTATAATTAAAAATGCTAATGACGTATTTTTAGGTAAGCCTGACAAAAGCTACTCATTTCTTGGTGAATATGAAACAATTCCTCAAGAACTTCAGGATCCACAAAAAACATTAGATATTTCCACAAAAATCTTAAGTGGTCAAATGCGTTGGCACGCGCCAACTATGCTTTATAATGTTAATCCACCAGTTATGTTTAATACTGTTGCCGCAACTACAATAACAAAGTTATATAATCCTAATGCAATAACTCGACGAACTAGTGCTGGTTTAACTATAATGGAAGATCAAATAATCAGGCAATTGGCAAAACTTTTAAATTGGAATGAAAAGAATGCTTCTGGCATTTTTACACCTGGTGGAAAATATTGTATTACCTATGCTATAAAATGCGGATTAAACCGATGTGATTTTCAAACGCAAGAACCTCCAGTTGTAATAACATCAGAAATCAATCATTTTTCAATAGAATCTGTATGCAATCACTTAGGCTTAAGTGGACAATGCCGAAGAGTTCCTGTTACTTTAGATGGGACTATTGATTTCAATAGATTTAAGGAAATATTACTAGAATGCTTCACCAAAAAAATCCCTATAGCTTGTATTATTTTTTCAGGTGGAAATACTACACACTGTAACGTAGAAGATATTAATAAAGGTGTTAAAATACTAAAGGAATTAATATTCCAACTACATATAAATTATAAACCGTACATTTATTATGATTTAGTAATTGGTTGGCCTTGGTTATTTTTCAAATATTATGATTTCGAACAAAATAGGTTGGAAATTAATATTGATGTTTTAGATAAGATAAAAATTACACTAGAAAAATGTAAACACTCAGATTTGGCAGATGGTGTGGGAATTGATTTTCATAAAGGTGGATTTGCTCCTTATACAAATAGCATTTTCTTATCCCAAAATCCAGTTGATTTATATTCTGTTTCTGGTGAATATATGAGTGATTCTTCAAGAGAGCCATATTACTATTCGTTTGGGAACTCAAGGGAAACATCTGATATTTTGGTTACATGGAATGTTTTGCAAAGCGTTGGCATTGAAGGTTTTCAATCATATATTGTGAATATGCTAACTATAGCAAATATATTTACTAAGATTCTCCCCAATTATGGGTTTACAATTCTTGAAAAAGATAATACATATGGATTTGCTACAATAATATGGGCAACTAATCCAAAAAAAGAACTATGTTATGACAATTTTATAAAAGAAAGTGAATCAATCATTTTCAATAATAATGAATACTTATATGCCTTATCAGAATACTGGATATCCAATCCTAATCGTAGTTATTATACACGCTTTCTTCCAAATTATAAAACACTACAAAACAATAGGCAAATATCAATTATAGCATTATTACCAATGTCATTGAATATTGATGATAAACAGGCTGAAATCATAGCAAACGATTTGGGCAATCTTAAAAAACAATTTGATCAAAAATATATGTTAGGAATAAATCCTTCATTTGGTAAAATGCCAGAAATCGTTGAAAAATAATAGAATAAACCGATATTGGATATTTATTTCCATTATCGGTTTATCTGTAGTATAAGACAATATTATATTTAATTAAATGAAATATTGTCGTATTTTTGCTTTAACGTATAACAATCATTTAAAACTATATTACCATCAACGATAGTATGCTGTTCATAATAAGCAATTGCCATTTTCAATTGTTCAATCCCATGTGTATACATTTTTTTGATGTCTCCATCCAAATTAAGTATTCGCCTATATAAAAATTGAGCATAAAAACATCTACATTTAGCCTCTTTGTTTTTGATATGCAAATTTAAAGCATTCTCTAAAGCGATTTCTATATATTTTTCAGCTTGATTAATTTTATTTATATACTCATAATAATAAGCCTTAGAAATATTATAATCTGTTTCAAAAGGTGTTTTTATACCATCAAATAAGCGATCAAATTCTTTAATCATTTTGCTACAATCATCAACATTTGTTTGTTCTATAGAAAAAGAATAACTAATTATGGTATTGATTTTCTCTGGTATCACACCACTATATGTAAAAATAGCATTGATACTTAATAATAAATCAATAGATTCATCATATAATCCCATAGCTTCAAGGTATAATTCGTTTACTTCTTCAATTTCTTTTTCAGATAATTCCTTCTTGTTGACAAATCCATATTGAAGTTTATTATACATTAGATTATTTAACACATTAGCTTTTTGTTCACATATTCTAGCTAATACATAAATATCATTTATTTCATTCTTGTATTCTAAAAGTTGACTATATAAGTAAAGTGTTTTATCTGTTTGTCCACTATGATTCAATGCACGTCCTAATTCTATTCCCACTTCTAACATTAGGTTTAAATCTACACCATTTTTATATGTTTCAAAATCTTTTTCAAGTAATTCTATACATTTTTTGCTATATCCTTGTTCCATAAGGATAACAGAATAATGGATGTCTATTTTTGTCGATAAGGTTCGATTTTTCCCCCCAACTAAATTTTTTGCCATTTCTGCAAGTGAAAGTGCTTTTGTATAATCATTTACAAAATAATTAAGCTTTGATTCAAAGAAACAAATATATGAGCGTGACTCATTTGTCATAATTGTATCATCTGAGATTTTTTGTAATTCACTTATTATTTTTCTTAAGTCATATGTAATAGCTGAATAATCTTGTAGATTTTGATCCAATCCCCATATAATTATAGATAACATTTTTTTGCTTCCATCAATATCGTTAGCGCTAATAAGATAAGATATAATATGAGAAAGGTTTTGCGAAAATGACAATATTTCTATAGTTATTTTAGGTATGAATTTTATATGATTTATAAATAAAGAAATTAATATCTCCTTTATGTCTTTTAATTTCCCTTTTTTCTCTAGTGTCAAAAAATATTCCAAAACACCTCCTTGGTAAATAACATTTTTTTGACATAAATAGAATACTGTATTGAAAAAATCTATTCCTTTATAATCATATTCTTCTATATATTCTTTGAAAAAAAACTCTTCAATTTTGTCATGTTGAAACTTTATTCTTTCTAAATTCGAATAATCCTTCAATAAAATATTTACATCTATCATTTTATTAACAATTCCATCAAAATAAGTATGACAATCTAATTCTAACGTATTTAGGACTTTAAATTTTGTAATTTCAATATTAGTATTTCGAAGATCAACAATCAAATCAAAATATGCATATATTATCTTTCTGGCTAAAAATACATCTGCTTGCTCAAGACGTCCAAGCATAACATTTGAAAATAAATCATATACATTTCCACCGTTTTTAATAACATTTACACCTTTATATGAATTTAATGATTCCCCGACAATTGCAATAAAAAGAGGTGTAATTGCATCATCTGTAATATTGAAATTTCGTCCAGAAGTTGTCATGCTTATATTATTTATTTGCTCACGTATCTCTGTAGATATATATTTATCATATAAACATTGTTTATCACTATTATTTAGTAATGCTATTTTATAACTTGCATCTTCACTATCATTAAAATTATTATCATTATAAAAATATATATGATTTAGTTGCATTGTAGTAACATTTTTATATTGATAATATGCTTGCTCACGGCATGTAATTAGTAATTTAATATTTTTATATTGATTATCATAAAGTTTATCTGCCAATTCTAGTAATTTACAATAATGAATTTGTTGATTTTCAACAGTATCATTAATTTCATTTAAACCATCAAATATAAAAAGTAATTGAGAATTTCTTATATTCATATTATGATTTATATT
>JAVBSN010000015.1:0-6012 GCA_031547045.1 Lachnospiraceae bacterium | reverse complement strand
TTAGCTGCTGCTCAAGCTGCAATCAATGATAAAAAATAATTCATATTATTTAGTTAATATGTAAATATGATAGGCGTATCACTATTAAGTGGTACGCCTATTTGTGTGTTAAGAAAATATTAATAATTTAAGTAAAAAAATGCAGAAATTGTTTATAGATATCGGATAAACAGAAAAACAAGTGTTAACGTTAGGATATAATGATAAAAGTACAACGTCAAATAGTAATCAAAGTGAAGAGTGGAATCTAATTCTTGTTAATAGAGATAATAGTATACCATCAAATTATGAAGTAGAATTAATGGAATTATCCAACGGAGAAAAAACAGATGAAAGAATATACCCTACATTGCAAGAGATGTTTGATGATGCAAGAAGCGAAGGAGTATATCCTATTGTAGTTTCTGGATATAGAACTGCTAAAGAGCAAGAAAAACTTTTAGAAGATAAAAATATCAGCATATAAATCAGAAGGATATTCTAATAAAGAAGCTAAGAAAAAGGCTGAAATGTGGGTTGCAATACCTGGAACTAGTGAACACCAATTAGGAATAGCATTAAGCAAAGTTAGTGCAGATTTTACTATTTTCTGTGCAGATAATTCATTTATAAAATATTAATTGTATGTATAATTATATAAAAACATATAAGGAGGATATGCATATGAAAATAGCATTAAAGAAGTATGTGAGTAGCGTAGCTATAGTTGCATTAATGATTACTTTATTAACTGGTTGTGCATCTGATAATTCAGAACAAGTTATTGTTAGCGAGGATATTACTGTTACAGAAGATGATAGTGTATATGTGGTTACAGAAGAATATTCTAGTGAGGAAGAAATTAGTACAGAGGATATACATGCTAATATGACAACTTTAACTTTTATAGGCCATGCTAGTGTGAAGATTAAATCAAAGGATGGTACAGTTATATATATAGATCCAAATTATTTTCTAGGGGAATATAGTGATAAGGCAGATTATGTACTTGTAACTCATGGACATGATGATCACCAACCCACAACCAAGCTTGAGAAAAATGAGAATTGTATAGAGATAACATATAAAGATGCATTAGTAGATGGCGAATATAATACATTTGATTATAATGATATAAAAATCGAAGCAGTACCAGCAGAAAATATTAATCATGATATTAATTATTGTGTAGGTTATATTATTACGGTTGATGGAATTACTTTTTATCATGCAGGTGATACCTCTATGGTAGAGAGTATGAAGACATTGGCAGATAGAAATATAGATTATGCTATGTATCCTATAGATGGAACGTATAATATGAATGCAATAGAAGCTACAGAAGTAGCTAATTTAATAGGTGCAAAATATAATATTCCTATTCACGAACTTAATGAAGGGGATAAGGTGAAATCAGATGATTTTACTCCAGAAGGAAGAATGATTTTAGAATATGGACAAACAATAATTATAGAGTGATTTAAAGAGAATGTCTCAAAAGTTGTATTATAGCTTTTGAGACATTCTTTTTTTACGGTAATCAGTAGGTGTTAAGCTATTTGATTTTTTGAATACTTTAGTAAAATAGTTAGTATCTAGAAAACCTACTCGTTCACTAATTTCACAAATAGGAAGTTCGGTTTCTGATAACATTATTTTAGCTAAGTCAATTCGCATGTCAAGTAAATAATTAAGACATGTAGTGTTAGTGTTGTTTATAAATAATTGATTTAAATTATTTCTGTTTAAATTAAATTCTTTTGTTATATCCTTTAATAAAATTTTTTCACTAATATGTTCATTTAGATAATTAATTATATTTCCAATTAAGGGATCAGAAAATGTATTTTCTTTAATATCATTATTTATGCAAGAATAATTTATAAAGAATAGTAATTGAATAAAATAAGATCTGCTTCTGCAAGGCCAGTAACCATCATATTGATTACTTAATTCATAATGCATTTTATCTATCATGTTTAATATTGATAGTAATGAATTATTGGTTATATAGTATATATTGCTAAAATGTGAATTAGATAAAATAAATTTTTTTATTAGTAAGTAGTCCTGATATAGAGTAGTACCAAACATTTCTTCAAAATTACTATTCGCTAACATAGAATATGTAAAACTATCATGTATAACTGTTGGTTTAAAATAGATTATAACTGATTCAAAGTTACTAGAATCCAAGATACTAATATTATCAGTATTTGATAGGCATATAATTGCTGGAGCAACAATTAATAGTGAGTTATCTTTTGATTGAATATGAAGTGTACCAGATTTTAATACTAATAATTTGAAAGTATCTGTATTATTGATTGTTGGAGTTATATTATTACTGTAGCTAATAAAAATATCAACTATCATATCACATTCATTATTATTTTTAGTATATAGATTCATAGCGTACCTCCTATTTATATATAATATTTTAATAATAGCACAAATCCAGTAGAATTACTACTTGAATAGAAATATACTTTTTGAATGGATTCTATCGATTCCGGTAATTATTAGGTTGATGATTGTAGGAAAATGAGTTCTTAGTAAAAGACCTAGAAGAGCATATAATATAGATTAAGACTATCTTACAAGAACTAATAGTCATAAACATATATTAAACAAGATAAAATTATAAAACAACATATATTTAGTACTTAAAATATGTCTTGAATGTTAGAAAATTATATCTAATATTTAGGGTATATGTATTTCATATAAAAGCAAAAATTGTAAAATAAAAGGATGAATTGCATTGAAAAAGTTGCAAGGAATGGTTATAATTAAGTTTTAGGACGAATAAAATTTAATTGTTATTTTTGGGGGAACGGAGAAACTATATGAAGAAACGATTAGGCAGTTTATACAAAAACATGATATTTGTGACAGTATTGCCTATTTTTGTGCTAGGGTTAATTATAACTGTATATTGTTTGGATACTTATACTAATGGAATGACAAGAGAAGTAGAGATTGGTCTAAGGAATATGGCAGTATCAATTGAATCAGCATATAATGAATTATATGAAGGTGAATATGCCCTTAATGATAGTGGTGAGTTAACAAAAGGTGATAAGGTACTTAGCGAAGAATATGGTTTATTTAATAGTATTAAAGCTAATGCAGATGTTGAGATAAGCTTAATATGTAATGATACAAGAATGATTACTACAATAGTGGATTCTAATGGAAATAGAATGACAGGAACTACTATTAATGAAAAAATATCTGAGTGGATAAGAGAAAATGATTCAGCATATTTTTCTACAGCAGTAGTAATAGATTATGATGAATATTATGGATATTATTTACCTGTATATGAAAATGAAAAGGATGTAGACTGTGTTATATTTGTAGGTATGCCACAAGCAGAAGTAAAGGGATTTCTTGATAGTTCTATAGCTAGAATTATTATTATATCAGCTATATGTTTAATAATAACTATGATTATTACTATATTATATACTCATGAGCTAATTACTCATATTAAAAAGATGACAACATTTATGAAAAATGTCGGACAAGGAAGATTAAGTAAAGGGTTAGATGAGAGTATACTTAGTCGAAATGATGAACTTGGTAAAATGGGACGTCATGCAAGTAATATGCAAGAAGCCTTACATAGATTAGTTGAGCAAGATGTATTAACTGAATTGTATAATAGAAGATGCGGTGATATGAAATTAAAGAAATTATATGATGATAATATTAGAGAAGATAAAGATATTACAATAGCTATTTCTGATATAGATTTCTTTAAAAGTATTAATGATAATTATGGACATGATGCAGGAGATGTAGTTTTAAAATCCGTTGCAGATATATTGAAAGAAAATATTAGAAACAAAGGATTTGTATGTAGATGGGGTGGAGAAGAGTTCTTATTTGCATTTTATAATAATAGCATTGAGGAAACTAGAAATATATTAGAAGATATTCGTATAAAAGTAGAACGAAATATTGTTAATTATGAAAATTATAATATAACAACTACCATGACCTTTGGAGTTTCTACATTTGAAACAGGAAAGAGTATTGAGGAATTATTAAAAGAAGCAGATGATAATTTATATAAGGGCAAGAATAATGGAAGAAACCAAGTTATATGTTAATGTTAGTTTCTAATAAGGAATAATAATGTCATCTGTTTTACTGTGTATGGTTAATATATTTAAATTGGAACATAATAATGTTAAATAAAAATTAATTATATAAAAATAACATAAAGATTACATAAATTTTAATTGACAAAATATATTATTGTACTATAATGAGGTTTGTTTCAAAATAATATGAGAAAAGAGTGAAGATTATGGAAAACTATATGTTTATTTTTTATCTAGCAATGATTTTGCTAAGCACAAAACTATTCGGGCTATTATCAAAGAAATTTAAGATGCCTCAAGTAGTAGGAGCGTTGATAGCAGGACTGCTGTTTGGACCAGCATGCTTAGGTATTATAGAGGATATTAGTTTTATAGATTTTACTGCGGAAATTGGAGTAATTGTATTAATGTTTTGTGCAGGTATGGAAACTGATATTAAAGAGCTTAAGAAAAGTGGAAAGGCATCATTTATAATAGCAATTATTGGTGTAATTGTTCCTTTAATAGGTGGATATGTAATAGGAATGATATTTAATAAACCTGGAGTAATAGATTCTGATGCTACAGGTAGTATATTTTTACAAAATATATTTATAGGTATTATACTTACTGCTACTTCTGTAAGTATTACTGTAGAGACTTTGAAGGAATTAGGCAAATTAAAGTCAAAAGCTGGAAACGCTATATTAGGTGCAGCAATTATAGATGATATATTAGGAATAGTAGCGCTTACAATTGTTACAAGTATGTCAGATTCATCAGTAAATATAGTAATAGTATTACTTAAAATAGTTGGATTCTTTGTATTTTCAATAATAACAGGAATTATAGCATATAAGGCATATCAAAAATGGAGTTCTACTGAAATGGGATTACATAGATATGCAATTATCGCTTTTGTATATTGCTTACTATTATCATTTATAGCAGAAGAGTATTTTGGAGTTGCAGATATTACAGGTGCATTTGTGGCTGGATTAGTACTTTCACCTACAGTGAAATCAAAATATATTGCAGCTAAATTTGATGTATTATCTTACTTATATCTTGCACCAGTATTCTTTGCAAGTATTGGACTTAAGGTGGTTGTACCTAGCATGAGTAAATCAGTGATTTTATTTGCAGTAGCATTAGTTGTTATAGCAATACTTACAAAGATAATAGGATGTGGTATTGGAGCTAAGTTATGTAAGTATACAAATAAGCAAAGTATTCAAATAGGTGTTGGAATGATATCTAGAGGAGAAGTTGCATTAATCGTTGCAAATAAGGGAGCAGCATTAGGACTTTTGGGAACGAACTTTTTAGGACCAGTAGTGGTTGTTGTTGTAATAACTACAATTATTACACCTATATTATTAAAGTTAGTATTTAGAAAAGATGATGATGATCATATTGAAGGTAGTGGTTTCTCAGGTGGATATGAGGAAATGGATAGATTACGTCACAATGGAGTAGCTACTAAATAAGTAACATTTAAAATAAAAATATATAAAATAGGGATAGTGATTTGAGGTATATAACTTAAATCACTATCCCTTTGTAATTAATAAAATTAAATTATTAATATAAATATTTAATCATATAGAGAAAGACCATATCTGAATTTTCTGTAAAATTTCCATACAATTATGACAGGCATACTTAGAGTTAAAAATAATACTATTAGTATAGTAACTAGTGCGATTAATCCAAGTATAACATAAGCAAGTATTTGAAGCATATGTATATTCTCCTTCCTATTTGAGTGCTATTTTAAGTAATTAAATAATATCATTTTTCTATTTTTAAAAATACAGATTTAATAACTTCTTAACGAAATATAATATGAAATTAACGGTTTCTTAACAACCTAATACTTTTAAAATTTAGGTATTGACAATGAGTATAAGATAATATATATTATTCCTATCAAACA
>JAVBSN010000053.1:0-40319 GCA_031547045.1 Lachnospiraceae bacterium | reverse complement strand
TGGATTGACGTATCTGTCTTACGGTTGATTGTATTGTTAGATCCCTTACTTCTTGAAACTGTAATGTAGTGTCACCATTTTCTTTTATAAGATTTAAAATCTGATTTGCTTTTTCTATACCATAATTCTTTCTGGATACGGCATATAGAAAGTCTGCCAGTTCATCAACTGTTATAGCTGATAACGTTTGTGGTGAGGGATAACGTTCCAAAAAGGCAAGAGAACTGTTACAGTCAATGTTTTTGAAAAAGCAATTATACTGTGGATAGTGTGGCATAATTAAAGTGTGGAGATGATTTTTCAATGCAGTTATATTCTTAACAATGAATTGTCTTCGAATTACAAGGCTACGTAAGATAAAATATTCATCTTGTGACTTGGCACTTGCTAAAGTATCAAGTTTGGTAAGTAGTACCCTAGAAGCACATTCAGCATCAACAGAATCCGTCTTTTGTACAATGTTTTGATTCTTGCGTTCTCTAGAAACTAAAAGGGAGTTTACGTGTTTGACCTCATAATCATGGTCTGTAAGAAAAACTGTAAGCATTCTGTGATGGTTGTATTGAATACGCTGTAAGGATTGCAGGGAAATAGTTGTTTATTTAGATACATCTACTTTACATTTTATAAATAATATGTTATTCTGATTAGCGTAAATTAACCGTTACTAGGTGATGGACAC
This sequence comes from Lachnospiraceae bacterium, assembly GCA_031547045.1. GTDB lineage: Bacteria > Bacillota > Clostridia > Lachnospirales > Lachnospiraceae > JAVBSN01. The sequence goes on along the minus strand of JAVBSN010000053.1, from coordinate 39,637 downwards.
TCCGACCTTCACTTTGTAACTGGCATTTAATTATTTTTAAGGAGGATTGTAACAATGATTACAACAGAAAAGAAGTTAGAAATTATTAATGAGTATGGTCGTGGAGATAACGATACAGGCTCACCAGAGGTTCAAGTAGCATTATTAACTGCAAGAATTCTTGATTTACAAGAGCACTTTAAGGATCATCCAAAGGATCACCATTCAAAGAGAGGTCTTCTTAAAATGGTAGGTCAAAGAAGAAACTTATTAGCATATCTTAAGAAGAAAGATATCGAGCGTTACAGAAGCTTAATCGAGCGTTTAGGATTAAGAAAGTAATCAAGAAATCTAACAGGCACACAACACAACAACTTGGGACTGGCATAATGTCAGTCCTTTTTTTGATGTTTTTCTTCAAAATCTATGAGTGTTGAAATTCGTATTTAATTAATTTATATATTAAAAGATACTAAGACGACAAATATATTCTTATGTGATGAAACATATATATATTATCTTCAAGCAGATGTAACACCTATGAAAAACAAATTAACTTATTATCAAGATGGTGTATATTTAATATACTTTGATGCTAAGGGACATGAATTGTTTGATAAATTCCAGTATTGTGCTGACGTAGGCTATACATGTTACTTTGATTCATAAGGATATTTATATAAAGATATAATAACATTTAGAAATGGTAATGCCTATTACTTAGATGGTAATGGAAAAATGAAGCAGAATGAATATTTCAAGTTTGATAATGGAGGAGACTTAGGGCATGCAACAGCAGAAGGAAGTCTTGAAAACAGTGGATTTGGGTATAATTCATATGGAAGAGTTGTGTTCTACCATTGGAATGGAATGATGGCAAGAGGACTAATAACAGATGGTACATGGTATTATAATATGGATACAACTGATGGACGTCTCATTGGACAATTTGCTGTTAATTAAAATATTATGGAGTAGTGTAATGAACACTATTCCATTTTTTGTAATTGTATATAAAAAAGAACATTATTTTTAGATATTATGTAGACAAGAAAGTTATATTTTGATAAAATTTTATTAGCTATATAAATGTAATTGATAACAATAATAATATTAAAATATAAGGGTGCGGGCGTATGAAGAAAGTAAATATTAAAAAATATAAGAGATTAATAGCATGGATATTAATTATAATAACGGTTGTTACACAAGTGAATTTCCCCTCAATATCGGACATAGCAAATCTAGTATATGCTAAAGAAACAAAGCAAAATAATGAATTAAATAATGGTGAAGCATCTACTGAGGATATTACAGAAGCATCTATAGAAGACCTGGAAGAAGAGCAAACCTGTGATGTGATTGGTTATGCCGTATATATGGGTGAAGATGAAATTTCACTAGAAGATATGGAATTGATTTTATGTGTAGACGGAATAAATCAACTAGATATTAAGCCAACATTCGTTATAACAGATGATTTCTATGAAGGGTTTCCTATGTGGAAATATTCTTTTTATGACTTACCACAATATGATGAAAATGATAATCTAATTAATTATAGTATTTGAAGTAATTATAATTATAATAATAGCAATATATATTTGAATTACATGCTAGATGGAAATGTTATAGCAAGAAACAATGAAATTTGTAATGTAGATACGGCGATTCTTGTATGGTCTAAGGAAGTAAAAACATTAGAAAGTTATATTCAAAAAGTAGATGGTTATGTAGCAAATCAAAAGTTGTTAAATAACAATTTAGGTGAATCTGAAGATTATACTAAAATGGTAGTAGGAAGTTTAGAAACATATACATTTACTGTTAATTGGAATGATAATGATAACAGTAACAGACCCGATTTAGATATAACATTATACTATAAAACAGGTAATAATGAGCCATCTGTTTTAGATGAAGATGTTCTTATAAGTTGGGGAATGGATGAAACAAGTATTCAAACTTTATTAGCTTCAATTGAAAGTGTAAATGAGAATACTGATATTAATAATCCTAATAAAAAGGCATATAACAATTGGGTATATACATTTTCACTACCAAAAGAACTGGTATCAACAGAGGAACTAGAAGAAGGTGAGACTCCTGAAACTAAAGCTATTACATATTCTTTCAAAATTAAGAATCAATCAGAGTTAGAGGAAGAATATTTTGTAGTATATAAAGATGGTAAAACAGTTGTAAATACATTAAAAGCAGTAATGGAATTTAATGTAGCTTGGAAAGATAGTAGTAATAAATATGATACTAGAATATCTGATATTTTAGATGATATGGTGTTATATAGAAAATCAACTAAGAGTAGTAGTTCAGCAGAAGAGAATTTAGGTAATAGTTATTTAAGAATAGATGATAATAAGACAAAAATTACTACAGATGAATTAGCAAAATATGATTCAGAAGGGTATCCATATGAATATTATATAAAATTACAAAATAATGTTACAAGTGTTGATATTAGTGTAAACAATAAGTTAACAGATGCAAATGGTGTAATATATAATATAACATATACTAATATAGGAAATGATACCGAAAATACAACTGCTTGTTATGCTGATGGTACTATGACATATACATTGAATGGAGAAGTGCCTTTAAATATAACAAAAGAATGGTTAGATGATAATAAGGATACTACTATAACTGAAAGACCAAAGGGAGTTTTATATCTTTATCGATATGCTAATATATCAGGTATGGATTATACTAAGGGTTCACCAGTAGCAGGTATGCAAGTAGCTTTAGATACAACACCTGCAAATAAGGCGACAAGTTATGAGATTACATTTACACAAGATTATTTTCCTAGATTTGATGAAGATGGAAATGAATATGTGTACTATATCCAAGAAATATTAGACTCTAATGAAAAATATGAGAAAGTATTTACCTATACTAATCCTACAGATAACAAAGATAAAGATGTAAAAAGTGTTGTTTTTAATGGTGGAACACTACAAAATAGACGAAGAGAAGCTGTTAGCATATCTGCAACTAAAGATTGGAAAGCTCAAGCAATTCAAGATATGACAGCATCTGTTAAGTTGGAATTACAAAGAAGACTAGTAGATGATGAAAATGCAGAGTTTGGAAAAGTAATTACTGAAGATTTAGATGGTTTCCGTGCTGAAGAGATGAGTAAAACCTATGTATTTGGAGGATTGCCTCAATTTAATGAAATGGGACTAAGATATGAATATCGTGTTATAGAAACAGAGGTTACTATAAATGGTAGTACAGTTCCTATATCACAAAATAATTGGAGTGAAGAAACAATTAAGATAATTGATGGACGTAAATATACATCAGCAGAACAAACATGTAAAATAGCAGGAAAAACATTTGTATTAACATATTTAGTAGATGAGTTAGGAAATACTACACTAACTAATAGTTTAAAAGGTAAAACAGAAGTATGGGTTAAGAAAATATGGACAGATAATAAGGTTCCAAGTGATTCTAAGGATTCAACAGTAGATATTAGTGTATATAATAAAACAACTAGTACATTAGTAGCAACTGGTCAAATAACTGTAGATGAAGCAGGATCATTTGTTAGAATTGCAGAGGAATTACCTCAGTATGATGCAGAAGGTAGAGAGATACCTTATTATATTACTGAAAATACAGTTAGCGGTTACTATAACTCTATAGGTTATGAGACAAAAAATGGAGTGTCAGAAGATGGACAACAAGTAAATAGAGTAGAAGCAACAGTAACAAATACTCTTGCAACAGGTGGAAGGTCTGTTGAGATTAGAAAAGAATGGTATGATGATTCAGATGAGAACTGTCGTGGTGATGTAGAAGTAGCATTATATCATACTTCAGATAATGGAGTAACATGGGAATATGTAGCATCTACTACATTAACTAAGGCAAGGGATTGGAAGGGCTGGATTTCTTTGTCATGGGAAAATGAAGATAAAGTCAGAGATGAAAAATATGAGAATTATTATGTTAAAGAAACAGGAATAATAAGAAGTGTAGATGGAGAAAAAGAGACTTATAAAAGTGATTATGCTTCATTAGAAACATATCCAGACTTAGATATAACACCAGAATTAATTAGTGAAGTTAAAACAAATATGCATTATTATGATATTAAAGCGTCTGTTAATAGTGCTGGTTCAGTGTATACTTTCCAAAATGTTCGTAAAGGGTTAGTAGATATATCACTTAATAAGGTATGGAATGATGGTAAATATCAAGAAGATATTGCGCCACAGCAAGTTACATTTAACGTAATGAGAAGTACAACCTATGGAACAAATAAAGAAATTATAGAATCTGTTATATTAGGTGGAAAAACCGATGAAGTTAAAACAGTTGCATGGACAACAAAATTAGAGAATCTTCCAAAGTATGATAGCGATGGTATCTTGTATAAATATTGGATAGAAGAGAGTATTATAGAAGAATTAGATTTAACAGGAAAAGTTATAGCTAAACATGAACTAGATGGAGATACATCTTATGTTCTATCAGGAAATGATAATCAAAGGTATACAATTAATATTAGTACAGTAGCTATTTATGGAGAACATAATGGTGAAACTGAGCCTATGGCTGATAACTTATCAGTAACAGCAACTAACACAAGAGAAGAGACTATAGATTTTGTAGTTAATAAAGTATGGAAAGATGTTACAAGAGCTGGTGACTCAAGGATAAGACCAGATATATATTTAACAATATATGAGCAAATAGGAGATGCTGAACCAAAAGATATAACAAAATCTGTAGAACGTGTATGGAATACTTCAGATGATTATCATTGGATATGTACATTTAAAGATATACCTCGTTATACATCAGGTGGAATAGAGATTACATATACAGTAAAAGAAAATATGCCAGTTGTTGGAGAATATAAAACTGTATATTATGCAGATGAACCTATAGTAGTAGATAGTGAGGAAGAATTATCATTTATATTAAAAAACAAGAATTATTATGATGTTCCAGAAGGAGCAACAGTATTAGACGGTTATGTAACTAATGGCGGTACTATAGTTAATTATAGAGACGGGTATCGTTATTTAACTGGCTCTAAAATATGGCTAAATGTTCCAAATAACATGGCTAGTAGCAACTATCCAAGTATAACATTAACATTAGAGAAAGAAGTATTTGTTAGTAATAATGGTGAAGGTGAATCTGGGTATGTACCTGTAAAAGTAACCTACGATTCTGATGATGTTTTTATAGATTTAAAAAATGGGCAAAAAGTATTTACATTTGGTTATGACGAAAATAGCATTAAGTTAGACAAGTATGATGCATATGGAACATTAATTCATTATAGTGTTGAAGAAACAAGTGAACCTATCTTAGGTTATAGAGAACCTGTATATAATCCAGAAAAGTTAATGGTTACTAACGCATGTAAATCACCTGATGAGCTTGAGGACTCGGAAAGAGCATATGTGGATGTAGAGAAAATATGGGATATGACAGATGCCAATGTAGTTGATAAATTAGAGCCAGTGATTACATTAGAGTTATGGCGTGTAATGACAGATGGTAGTGGAAATATATTAGATGATACAGCAGAAAGTGTAGGTAAATCTGCCACAGTTAAATACAATAGTGGAAATCAAAAAGTTTCTTTTGGAAAAGCTACTGAGGATACGGTAGAAGGAGATATAACCAAAATTGAAGGCAAGTTGGCTAAGTATGGATATAACGGCGAGATATTCTACTATTATGTAAGAGAAAAGGTAAATGGACAATATATTACTGAAAATGTAAAAGCTGAAGGATATACAGGTATTTCTGCCTATAATATAACTACACCATATTGTGGCTACAGAGTAGCTATTACAGCTAATGACAGAGTTCTTGATTTAAACAATGAAACTGCAAACTATTTTGATTATGAAATAACTAATCATTATACTGGTGAAAATTATATTACATTAAGTGGAACTAAGTATTGGACAGGAGATAGTGACAATGTATTTAATACTAGACCAGAAAATATAACACTAAATATTTATAGGCAAATAGATGGTGATAGTACTACATTAGAAAATATTACAGATAAAGTAGATATAACATGGAATAAAACCAATATAAATGATTGGACTTATGAAGTAAAAGTTAAATCTCCTTGTAATGACATAACTTTAGGCAAAGTAGGTGGAACAGCTACTTTAAGTGGTTATGGTACAAATGGTAAGAAATATATATATTATGTTGAAGAAGTAATAAGTGATAAAGATAATTATAACGCTGAAGTAGTAGTTGGTACATTAGTAAATGGTATAGGTGCTGAAGGTAATTTGACAATACAAGGTGTACAAAGCAGTAATGGTAATATTACTGCAAGTTTCCGTAATCGGATGGAATATACAGATTATACTGTAAATAAGATATGGAAAAAACAAGTTAGCGGATTAACAAGTAAACTAACTAGTGAAGAACTTGATATGATGTTACCTGAAAATATTACGATTACTATAGAATATTTAAATGGAGCTAAATGGGAACCTTTTAAATATATAAATGGTGATAATGCAGGCAATATTGCTTCTAAAACTATTTCTAAATCAGAATGTAAGAAATTAATTAGTAATGGTGAAATGTCAATTTTGTTTAAAGAGTTGCCTAAATTTAATGAAACTGAAGAAGAGATTATTTATCGTGCAGTAGAATCCCAAATAGATGGTATAGGTGTAGTCTCTAATAGGGCGGCTGGTTTTAATGTGGATGTTGTACAAGAAAGTGATGGAGTAACTACTACAATTACTAACACACTAGAAACTATTCCACTTAAGATTACTAAAAAATGGGATGACAATAATAACCAAGATGGACTAAGACCAGCAGAATTAGAATTTTCAATTATTAGGGATGGAGATGAGACTAGTCCTATTAGTATTACATTGAATTCTACAAATAAGAATCAAGATGAAGTGGAAACATGGGAAAGTGAAGTTGTATATGTACCTAAATATCAAACAAACGGTGTAGACCTTAGTGTATATACTGTAAGGGAGAATCTAGATGATGAAGATAAAACACATTATATATTAGAGGATCCTATTAGTGTAGAAGATAGTTATGCAATGGAAGATCCTTCACCTACAGTTGTAGCAACCCCAAGTAGTCCTAAAACATTTGCATTTGTAAATATGCATGGAGAAAGATTGATAGATATAAGTGTAACAAAGGTAGTGTCAGATTCTTCTATTGAAACTACAATAGGAGATACAAATCAAGATGATATTAGACCTACGACTATTGAAGTAGCCCTACAACGTAGAGTTGATAAGAATTCATCTTGGATAAATATAAAATATGATCAAGTTAATTCTACATGGTTAGAAACAGATGAAGAAGATTGGCAGACTATAGATTTAACGGGAGAGTCAAGTACATGGAATTATACATGGGAAAATCTTATTGCAAGATGGAACACTGATGGAACTAACTTAGGTATGAAATATTATGAATATCAAGTAATTGAAAAGGATATAGATGCCTATAGCCCTACTTATAAAGACAGTAATAGTTCAGTAGATGCAAGTAAAACTCCAGTAGTAATTACAGAACAAAATTGTAGAATAAATGGTGATGTAAATGAAGGAAATATTCTTCTAACAAATGTATTGGACACAACTACATTATATGTAGAAAAGTCATGGGTTGATAAGAGTAGCTATTTTGCTGACAAGCCAGAGGTACAAGTACAACTTCAATATAGACTAGAAAGCTCTGATACATGGCTAGATGGAAGTGTAGCTGTAAAAGCATTGAATACAGCTAATAGTTGGAAAACAAACTTTGCAAATCTTCCTGTTGAAAACAGTGAAGGAACTAAGTATGAATATTATATAAGAGAAGCAACTATTGGTGGAACTGCTTATAACTCTAGTGTATACCAATATAGTTATAGTGGTTCAGAAGCAGAAAATACAACTAAAGATAGTAAAACAACAAGTACCATAACTAATACTTTAGAAGTAAGAAAAGCAATAACTGTAACAAAAGAATGGGATGATGATAACAACAGAGATGGTATTAGACCAGATTCTATAACTATCAACCTAATAAAGGATAAGGGTACTACTAATAGCAAAACACAAACAGTAACACTAAGTAGTGGTAATAGCTGGAGCTATACATTTGATAAACTACCAAAATATAGACCAGACGGAACAACACTATGCACTTATACTGTAGAAGAAGTAATAACAGATGCAACAGCAAATTCTGCTTATACTATATCTTATAGTGTAGACGGAGAAGATTATGAATTAGATTCTCCAACAATTACAGAAACAGTTGAAAATCCAGATACAGATATAAGAGAAGTAATAGTTAAGAATACTTATACTCCCAAAACCATGAATATAGTTGCAACTAAAGTATGGGAGGACTATAATGATTTATATGGAACAAGGCTAGATTCAGTAATCTTATTATTAAAGAGCACAACTAATGAAGATGGTATTACAGGGTCTACTATAGTAACAGGAATAAATAATCCAATAACAGTTGCGGCTTATGACAATATAGATGATAATTGGAAGTATTCTTGGAACGACCTACCTATTAAAGATAATAGTACAGGAACTAAACTATTGGCAGGAGAGAGTCAAATTATTTATTATTCTGTAGTTGAAGTAAAAGCAGACGGAACTGAAGTTGTAAAACCACTTAACCAATATCAGTCACCAACTTATGATTACACTGTAGAAGGAACTGGTGGAGTAAAATTAAAAGATGGTGCAGAAGTATCAGTATATGGAAATATAAATGATGCAAATGGTAGTCAGCATAATGTAACAGTAACAAATACATTAGATACTGTGAAAGTTACAGTTATGAAGCAATGGAACGATTACGAAAACATATATGGTTCAAGACCAGATTCTATTACTTTCACATTACAACAAAAGGTAGATGGCAGTAATGTTGGTTATCAAGATGCAGCAGATAATCAAGGAAATATATTAACTGAAAAACTTTTATGCGGAGCAAGTACAAGTGATACTCAAAAGATAGAATTTCTAGGACTTCCTAAATATAATGCTGAAGGAGAACTTTATGAGTATAGAGCTTTAGAAACATCATATGAGGATGAAGATGGAATAGCACAAGTTACAGCTAATGTAAATGATATAACATTAGGAAATTTTGAAACACGTGGATTTGAATATAGTTATGAAATGGCTGTCGATGGAAATACAACAACTATAGAAAACACTTTGGAATTAGAGAGAATTACAATTAGTGGAGAGAAGTCTTGGGAAGATTATAGTAATAAATATGGATCTAGACCTAAAAATGTAAGTTTAACTATATATTATAAAGAAAATATAAGTGACCTTAATTGGAAAACATGGGATATTCCATACACGATAACATGGGACAAAACAACAAAGGCAGATATATGGACTTATAGTATAGAGGGATTAGTTAAGTATGTAACAGGTACAAGGGATACAATTATTTATTGTGTAGTTGAAGGTGATTCATCCTTCTATGAACAGACCCTACCTGTTAAAAATGCAAGTAATTTGAATGGAAATGTAATAAATGTAGATCAAACAGATAAATCTGTTTCGGGGGTTAACTTTACAAATACTCTTACAGCAAATGAAGAATTAGTAGTATCAAAGAGTGTAGATAGAGGATGTGTTGGAGATATATTTGAATTTAAGGTATGGGTATCTGATATTCCAATAGATGATAATAATCAAGGTGTATTGTATACAGGGGATTATGAAATATATGGAATAGATGATGATATAGATAATGTTACTGTAGAAAGTAAAAATACTACTACAGGAAATATAAGTATAAAAGCAGGAGAAAAATTCCTTATAAAGAGACTTCCTAATAATTACTACTATATGATTGAAGAAGTGAAGCAAGAAGACTATGAATTAATTACACCATATGATGAGAAAAGTGGACAATTAGATACTAATATAAGTGAAGTTGATTTGTTGAATCATGGATATACAAAGTTAGCAATAGGTAATGATACAACTAATCAGGATTCGGATAATAATACTGTTCATATGGGTGGTAAAGTAGTTGTTATTACAGATTTATCTACAACACCAAGTCAGTCTGAAGAAGATGGATATGTAAATGATGAAGTTGCTGTAGCATGGACTCCTAATCTATATTGGACATTGGGTAATACATTTACAATTGAATATACAAGATTTGATGGAGTGGATGGTAGAATTACAATATCAGATTATATTGATAGTGATGGAAATATAAAACCATTATCAGAGTGTACAGTTGTGGAAGATACTCTAGGTGAATTAGATAAATTTATTGAAACTGGTGCTTCTCTAAGTTGGTACAATAATGGAACAGCGGTGAAGTTAGTTATTGTAGAAGATGAATTAGACATGCCATATAGAACAAGAGTTACAGTAAAATTTGTACCAACATTAGCAGTATGCAATGTTACTCCTAACGGAGTAGGTGGTATAGTATCTGTAGAAAATGGTAGTGCAAATGTTATATCAGATGGTGTTCATGGAAATGGTAATATAATATATCCAGGAGCAACAACAGTATATGGAGTGGCTGGTGAAGAATATCAAATTAGTACACAACAATTAGCAGTACGAAATATGAATGATAATGAGGGTAGCTCGGTGCTACTTAATGTAGATGCAGATGGAAGATTTTTAGCTGTATTACCTACTGTATTAGATGGAAATATTGTAAATATACAATTATCCGGACATGTGGAATATATAACTGAAGATGGTGCGATTACTCAAGTTAGAATAACTCTAGATGAATTACCTATTCCGATTCAGTTTGATATACTATTTTCAGAAATAGAGCAAATACCAGATGAACCAACTACGGAAGAGCCAGAAGGTAGTACAGAATCTACTAATACAAGTGATGAAAATAATACTTCTGAAACAGTTGATGAAGTAAAATCAAAGGATTCACAAAATAGTAATAGTGTAAGTACTGCAGATAATGCACCAATTATCGGTATAAGTATTATTGCTATTTTATCCATATTTATGTATATGTTTTTAAAGAAAAGAAGAAAATATATATAATTAAATTAATGGAGTAGGATTGTTTTGACATTCTACTCTATTAATATTTTGTTAAAAAATATTTAATACCAATTTTTCTCTTTATTTTTATAAATAAAGGGATTATACTTATGTGAGTTTTAAATAACTATTATTTTATAAATATAAAGGAGGCATTAGTAAACACTCATGCAAATAATTATTGTAGGTTGTGGAAATGTAGGGGCTACATTAGTTGAACATCTTAGCAAAGAAGGACATAATATAACTGTTATTGATAAATATCCAGAAAGGTTGAGAGCAGTAGCTAATCAATATGACATAATGGATATTGTAGGAGATGGAGCTAGTTTTACAGTACAAAATGAAGCAGGAGTTAGAGAGGCAGATTTGCTTATTGCTGTTACACCATCTGATGAATTGAATTTGTTATGTTGTCTGATTGCAAAGAAAGCAGGTAATTGTCAAACTATTGCTAGGGTTAGGAACCCTGTTTACAATAGGGAAATAGCATTTATTAAAGAAGAATTAGGATTGTCAATGACTATTAATCCTGAATATGCAACTGCTCTTGAAATTTCAAGATTATTAAAATTCCCATCAGCTATAAAAGTAGATCCATTTGCAAAAGGCAAGGCTGAACTTTTAAAATGTAAGGTAGAACCTAATTCACCACTTTGTAATATTCCTTTAATTGATATATCTACAAAGCTTCATTGTGATGTGCTTGTATGTACAGTGGAGAGAAATGATGAGGTTTTTATACCAAATGGAGATTTTGTGTTACAAGAAAGAGACGTTATATCTCTAGTTGCAGCACCTAATAAAGCTAATGAATTTTTTAAGAAAATAGGAATGGCTACAAATAGAATTCGAAATATAATGATTGTTGGTGGTGGTAAAACAGTATATTATTTAACAGAATATCTATTAAATGTAGGTATGAATGTTACAATTATTGAAAGAGATAAAAAGCGTTGTAATGAGCTTAATGATTTATTACCAGAAGCATTAATTATAAATGGAGATGGTACTGATAAAAATATTTTACAAGAAGAGGGTATTGACCAAATGGATGCCTTCATTGCTTGGACAGATATAGATGAAGAAAATGTTATGCTAAGTTTATTCGCAAAGCACTTGTCTAATACTAAAACTATTACAAAGGTACATAGAAGATCATATGATGATATTATATCAAGCCTTGATTTAGATAGTGTGTTTTCGTCAAGAACGATAACTTCTGAACATATTACACGATATGTAAGAGCTATGCAGAATTCTATAGGTAGTAATGTAAAGACCTTATATCATCTAATTGAAGGAAAGGTTGAAGCTTTAGAATTTAGTGTAAATGAACTTTCAAGTGTTATTGGTATTCCTTTGAAAAATCTTGATTTGAAGAAAGATCTTCTTATTTGTTGTATTAATAGAAAGGGTAAGATTATTACTCCTTGTGGTGATGATACTATAGAATTTGGAGATACTGTTGTAGTTGTTACTACAAACACAGGTTTCCATGACTTAAAAGATATTCTTAAATAATGGAAGATTGAGGATTGAATTATGAATTATTCGTTTGTTTTATATATACTTAGTAAGGTAACATGGTTTCAAGCTTTATTTCTAGCAGTACCTTGTTTAGTGGCTATTATATATGGTGAGGAAAAATGTGTGTTTGCCTACTTTGTTGTTATGGTTGGTTGTTTTATAGTTGGGTTACTAGGTAGACTTCTTAAACCTAACAAAAAATCTTTCTTTGCAAAAGAAGGCTTTGTTACGGTATCTCTTAGTTGGGTGGTACTTAGTTTAATAGGAGCGTTGCCATTCTTTATTTCTGGAGATATACCTAGTTATACAGATGCTTTGTTTGAAACAATATCAGGATTTACCACAACAGGTGCTAGTATATTATCTGATGTTGAAGCTTTATCATATAGTAATCTTTTTTGGAGAAGTTTTACTCACTGGATTGGTGGAATGGGTGTTCTTGTATTTATTCTTACTATATTACCTTTAGCAGGTGGATATAATATGCATTTAATGCGTGCAGAAAGTCCAGGGCCTTCAGTTGGTAAATTAGTACCACGTATTAAATCTACAGCAAGAATATTGTATGGTATATACTTTTCTATGACAGTAATTCTAATTGTTGTGTTGTTAATAACAGGAATGGATGTATTTTCTTCAATTACTATAGCATTTGGTACAGCAGGAACAGGAGGATTTGGAATACTTAATTCAAGTATTGCTTCTTATCCATTGGCAAGTCAGATTGCAATAACAATAGGTATGATACTGTTTGGTGTTAACTTTAGTGTATATTATTTATTTCTAATACGTCGCCCCAAAGATGCATTTAAACATCAAGAAGCTAGATATTATTTGTTAATTATAATTGGAGCAATAGCTTTAATTGCATGGAATATTAGAGATCAGTTTGATAGTATATTTATGGCTATTCATCATGCGGCGTTTCAAGTAGGTTCAATAATAACTACTACTGGTTATGCAACTACAGATTTTAATCTGTGGCCAGCCTTTTCTCAGACAATATTAATATTCTTAATGTTTATTGGTGCTTGTGCAGGTAGTACAGGAGGTGGAATAAAAGTATCTCGAATAGTAATATTACTTAAGCTTATTAAAAATGAAATATATTATTTACTTCATCCCAATAGAGTAAGACAGGTAAGACTTGAAAATGAGATAATTCCAAAAGAAATATTTAGAGCTATTCAAGCATTTTTGGTAACGTATTTAGTTATATTTGCAGCATCGATTTTATTAATTTCAACATGTGGATTTGATTTCACAACTAATTTTACAGCAGTTGCATCAGCTCTTAATAATATAGGTCCTGGACTTAGTTTGGTTGGACCAACTGGTAACTTTGGAATATACAGTGATTTTGCAAAATATGTTCTTATGTTTGATATGCTTGCAGGAAGATTAGAGATATTCCCATTACTTGTACTTCTTTCACCAATAACTTGGAAAAGATAGTTGTATATTAGAGATATAATTAGAACTAAATAGATATAGATTATAGATGAGGAAATGGATGCAGATTTTATATTTATTTCCTCAATAATTTTGTTTATAAACTTACAATGATAATAGATAGCTTTTATATAAATAAAATGCTATAATTGTCAAAATGTAATTAAAGTAAAGCATAAGTGTCAGAAAAAATATGGATACTGTTTTGAAAATTATATTAAAATGGGAGAATAACAAACTGAGGAGGGAAAATATGAAGAGAGTAAAAAGGGCAATAGCAATACTATTGATAATGATTTTAGTGCTATTAATGAGTGTTCCGATGCATCCAATTCAAGCAGAAGGAAATGAGGATATTATTATTGATGTATCGAAGAGTAATGCAGAGCTAGAAGCCTTAGCGTCGGCATCTGGTGGACGAATTAGTTTTGAAGAAAAGTCAACATATGTAGGAGTTATTACTATTCATTCTGGTAATGTAACATTGACAGGTCATATGGAGGTAGCAACAGTAACTTCGGAACAGAATTGTCGTCAGTTTATATTCGATGATGGTTATATAGGAACGGTAACTCTAGATAGTGTACAATTACCCAAACCTAATGGTAAAATCGGTGAAGTGATGAAGTTAGGGGCAAGCACAGAAATAACACTGGTTATAAAGGGTGATAATTTGTTGTATGCTGGAGGAGGTAGTATAGCAACAATTGGAGTTCCTTTAACAGCTAAATTAATAATTGAAAACGGTGAGACTACTGGAATAGGAAAATTAAATTTAAATAATCAATCGGGAGGGGCTATAGGTGATAAGGTTGCATGTGGAACGGTTATTATTAACGGAGGTAGGTTAGTGGCGAAGTCTACAGGCTTTGGTTCACCTATTGGCGGAAGTACGACAAATGCTACTGGTGGAAATATCACAATTAACGATGGTATTGTAATTGCAAAAGATGAGGGTGGCAAATCTGCAGGAATTGGTGGTGGATGTAATGGCAACGGTGGAACGCTTACAATTAATGGTGGCTATGTAGAGGTGGCAGCTTATGCTAGCGGTAAATCCCGTGATATTGGAGGCGGTGAAACTGGTGAAGATGGAACCTTAACAATAAATGGTGGTAATATATATCTAGTAAATGGTCGATATCCAACTGGAAATAGTACACGTAATGCTGCAGGAGAACAAGTTTATCCGGTTACTGTTCCTGCAACACATACAGCATATGGTACTAATTTGAAACAAGGTTTAACGATTACAGCAGGTTCATATATTGCAAAGACAAAAACAGCAAATAATGAAATAGGATGTTCGAATGCTATTATATGGTTACCAGCAGGAGAATATAACAATATATCAGTAGGTAGCTTTGGCAATGGAAAAGCTACAGTAACAACAGGTGCTACAACTCTTAGTTGGGATGCATATAACATTACTAAGACAGATACCGCTTCTGTAAATGGAAGTACAACTATATCATATGGTGATATTACTAATATTACAAAGGGTGCAACTGGTGATACAATTACAATCAGTGCTGTTCCTAATGCAAATTTTAAACTAGTATCGGATAATCTTAAAGTTACAAGTAGCAGTTATCCTAATGGAATTTCTTTAACAAATGTTTCTGAGGGTGTATATAGTTTTACAATGCCAACTGAAAATATAAATATACAAGCATCTTATGTAATGGAATCGGTTACTAGTATTACACCTTCAGATGGTATAATGACATATGCAGGTGGAAATAATACAATCACTTTATCAGGACAAGGTATGGAAGCAGGTTATACTGTTCAAGCATTTATTGATGGGAACGCTATAGATACAATTAAAGGAACAACAACAGGAACAAGCAGTACTCAAATAGCAACTTTAATATTCCCTGCAAATACGACAGGAAATGATATTGAGTATACTATTAAATATTCAAAGGATGGTAGTACGTTTTCTTCGGATACAGTAACGGTAATGATTCCTAAAAATGAATATGTGAGTAGTATTGCAACGAATAGTAATATAATGACACATGCAGGTGGAAATAATACAATTACCCTATCGGGACAATATATGGAAGCAGGTTATACTGTTCAAGCATTTATTGGTGGGAACGCTATAGATACAATTAAAGGAACAACAACAGGAACAAGCAGTACTCAAATAGCAACTTTAATATTTCCTGCAAATACTACAGGAAGTGATATTGAGTATACTATTAAATATTCAAAGGATGGTAGTACGTTTTCTTCGGATACAGTAACTGTTAAAATACTACATGAATCATTATATCCGACAATTACTAAAAATCTTGAAACATATATTGTTATGCCATATACACAAAATACTAAAATATTAACGGTAGAAGCTACTGGTGAACATGCATTACAGTATCAATGGTATAAAGATGGAAAAATGGTTGAAAATCAAACAAGCAATTCGATTTGCATTGATAAAAGTGCTATAATTCATAGCTATTATGTTGTCGTGAAAGATTCTGTTAGTGGATATAGTGTGAATAGTAATGTATGTACTGTGAAATGGAGTAATGAAAATGTTGGAGCAGTTGAAGTAACGAATGAAGTAATAGATAACGTAATATCTGTAACTATAGATAATGAGAATGAGATTTTAGCAGCGGTGTTAACGGACGAAGATAGGGCGCTTTTGGCAACAACAGACAGTGATATAAGAATTTCTTTATTAGTAAGAGAAATGAATTCAGTAGAATCGGAGGATTGTAGGCTGACAGAAGAGACATTGGTGGATAATCAAAGTATTGCTATGTATCTTGATCTTTCGATGATTAAAAGGATTATTGATGCAACAACTGGAACTACAACTGAGACTAATATAACGTACCTTAGTGAAAAGGTACGAATACAATTATCTCTTTCAGAAAATTTAAGGGTAGATGGACGAGAATATCAGGTTATTCGTATTCATGAAGGTGTTGCTACAGTATTACCAGATTTAGATGAGAGTATTGATACAGTTACTATAGAGACAGATCGTTTTTCTACATATGCATTGGTATATACAGAAAAAGCGGAAAGTACGAGTAAAAATACAAACGGAAAAGGGGTAGCTACTGGAGATGTAACACCAATAAGTATATTTATTGAAATAATAGTATTGTCTGGGTTAGGGCTTGTTATTATATATAATACTAAGCAAAAAAGTAAGATTAATGATTAATACCAATAGATTATGAGAGTTTCTTAAATGTGTTAAATGATAATGCACTAAATTTTAATGAAAAACAAATTCCTAGTTCTTGCAAAAAGAGAACTAGGAATTTGTTTTTATAAAGACTTTAGTAAGTAAAAAGATGTTGAGACATAAGTTAGCATAAACATTGTAATCTTTATAATTGCAACAAAATATTTAATATGTTATAATACAATGAGTTGTGTATAAATTTTCCCGAGACTTCTGAAAAGCACATTATATAGTGTGTTTTTCAGTGGTTTCGGAATGTACACAAGAATAATTATTTTAAGGAGATTTTATATGTACAAAAAGTATGAAATGGAACTTGCAGGAAGAACATTAAGAATTGATGTTGACAGAGTTTCAGCACAAGCAAACGGTGCAGCACTTATGCATTATGGTGATACAGTAGTTTTATCAACTGCTACAGCATCTGAGAAACCAAGAGAAGGTATAGACTTTTTCCCACTTAGTGTTGAATATGAAGAGAAATTATATTCAGTAGGAAAGATTCCTGGTGGATTTAATAAAAGAGAAGGTAAGGCATCAGAGAATGCAGTACTTACTTCACGTGTTATTGATAGACCTATGAGGCCATTATTTCCTAAGGATTATCGTAATGATGTAACACTTAATAACTTAGTAATGTCAGTAGATCCAGATTGTAGCCCAGAGTTAACAGCTATGCTTGGTTCAGCAATTGCAACTGCAATATCTGATATTCCATTTGATGGCCCTTGCGCAACTACACAAGTTGGTTTAATTGATGGACAATTTGTATTTAACCCTAATGCAGCACAAAAGGCAGTTTCTGATTTACAACTTACTGTTGCATCTACTAAAGAAAAAGTTATTATGATTGAAGCTGGTGCTAATGAAGTTCCAGAAGATAAGATGGTTGAAGCAATCTATGCTGCTCATGAAGTTAATCAATCTGTAATTGCGTTTATAGATACAATAGTTGCTGATTGTGGTAAGGCAAAACACACTTATACAAGTTGTGCAGTACCAGCAGAATTATTTGATGCTATAAAAGAAATCGTAACTCCAGTTGAGATGGAAGAGGCTGTATTTACAGATGTTAAACAAGTAAGAGAAGAGAACATTAGAAATATTAAGAATAGATTAGAAGAAGCATTTGCTGATAAAGCAGAATGGTTAGCAGTTCTTGATGAAGCAGTATATCAATATCAAAAGAAGACTGTTCGTAAGATGATTCTTAAAGATCATAAACGTCCAGACGGAAGAGCTATTACTGAAATTAGAAGACTTGATGCAGAAGTAGACGTTATACCTAGAGTTCATGGTTCAGGTATGTTTACAAGAGGACAAACTCAAATCTGTACAATAACTACATTAGCTCCACTTTCTGAATCACAGAGAATTGATGGATTAGATTTAGCTGAAACAACTAAGAGATATATGCATCATTATAACTTCCCTTCTTATTCAGTAGGTGAGACAAGACCTTCAAGAGGACCAGGACGTAGAGAGATTGGACATGGTGCTTTAGCAGAGAAGGCTTTAGTTCCAGTACTTCCTTCAGTTGAAGAGTTCCCATATGCAATTAGAACAGTTTCAGAAACATTTGAGTCAAATGGTTCAACTTCACAAGCATCTATTTGTGCATCTTCATTATCACTAATGGCTGCGGGTGTTCCAATAAAGAAACCTGTTGCAGGTATTTCTACAGGTCTTGTAACTGGAGATACAGATGATGATTACTTAGTATTAACAGATATTCAAGGACTTGAAGATTTCTTTGGAGATATGGACTTTAAGGTTGCTGGTACTAAAGATGGTATTACAGCAATTCAAATGGATATTAAGATTCATGGTTTAACTAGACCAATCGTTGAAGAGGCTATTGCTAAGACTAAAGAAGCAAGAATGCATATATTAAATAATGTTATGAATCCAGTAATCGCGGAAGCAAGACCAGAGGTTGGCGAATTTGCACCTAAGATTGTACAAATCAAAGTTGATCCAGAGAAGATTGGTGAAATTATTGGACAAAGAGGTAAGACTATTAATGGTATTATCGAAGAAACAGGTGTTAAGATTGATATTGATGACGACGGAAGCGTAGCAGTTTGTGGCGTTGACAAAGAGGGCATGGATAAAGCTATCAAGATTATTCATTCAATTGTTGATCCAATTGAAGTTGGAGCAATATATGAAGGTAAAGTAGTTAGAATTATGCCTTTCGGAGCATTTGTTGAATTAACACCAAATAAAGATGGTATGATTCATATTTCTAAGCTTGCAAAAGCTAGAGTTGAAAAAGTTGAAGATGTAGTAAATATTGGTGACGTAGTTAAGGTTAAAGTATTAGAGATAAGCATGGGTAAGATTAGCCTAAGCCTTAAAGATGTAGAACAATAGAAGATATTAATAATATCATAGGGACAAGTCATTTCTTGTCCCTATTTTATACTAAATTATTTTATTTATTGAAAAGGAGATTACTATACTATGCAATACGGTTATTTTGATGAATTAAATAAGGAATATGTTATTACTAAACCAGATACTCCAGCTCCTTGGGCAAACTATCTTGGTTCTCCAGAATACGGTGCTATTATATCTAACAATGCAGGTGGATATAGCTTTGTAAAGAGTGGAGCAAACGGAAGAATTATTAGATATGTATTTAACCAATTTGATCAACCAGGAAGATACATATATTTAAGAGATGATGAGAGTTCAGATTATTGGTCAGCATCATGGCAACCAGTAGGAAAAGACTTAGACTCATATGAGAGTGAATGTCATCATGGTACAGCATATACTAATATGATAGCACGATACTCTGGAATTAAGAGTGAGGCTCTATATTATGTACCACTTGATAAAACTCATGAAGTTTGGAAACTTACAGTAACTAATGAATCAGACAAACCACGTAAGATTTCAGCATTTGGTTATTGTGAATTCACTAACGATAATAACTATGAGCAAGATCAAGTAAACTTACAATATACTTTATTTATTACAAAAACATATTTTAAGAATAATAAAATTGAGCAAGTTATTAATGAGAATGTTAATAAATCAGCAGTTGATGGTAATAAAGCAGTAAATAGATTCTTTGCTATGCAAGGAGCACCTGTTACATCATATTGTGGCGATAAGGAACAATTTGTTGGTAGATATCATCAATATGGTAATCCTATAGCAGTTGAAAATGGTAACTGTGGTAATAGCTTGAATTATAACTTAAATGCATGTGGTGCATTACACACAGCTATGGAGTTACAACCAGGAGAGACTAAGGAAGTTGTATTTATATTAGGTATGAAGAATGATGAAGAATCTAACGCTATTATTGATTCTTACGCTGATGTATCTAAGAAAACAAGTGAAGAGTTAAATGAATTAAAGACATACTGGCATGGAAAACTTGATAATCTTCAAGTAAGTACACCATCAGAGTCATTTAATAATATGATAAATACTTGGAACTCATATCAATGCTTTATGACATTTATATGGTCAAGAGCAGCATCTTTCTCTTACTGTGGACAACGTAATGGATATGGATATAGAGATACTGTTCAAGATATTCAAGGTATAATACATTTAGATTCAGAAATGGCATTAGATAAGATTAAGTTTATGATTTCAGCACAAGTAAACAATGGTGGCGGACTTCCTCTAGTTAAGTTTGATCATGTAGCAGGAAACCAAAAGACACCTGATGATCCAGAGTATGCGAAAGAAACAGGACATCCAGCATATAGAGCAGATGATGCACTTTGGTTATTCCCTACTGTATACAAATACATTGCTGAAAGTGGTAATATTGACTTTATTGATGAAGTTATATTATATGCTAATGGCGGAGAAGATACAGTATATGACCATCTTAAAAAAGCAATTGATTTTTCTATGAATAGATTAGGAAATAACAATATGCCAGCAGGTTTACATGCTGACTGGAATGATTGCTTAAGATTAGGTAAGAAGGGTGAATCATCATTCGTAGCAATGCAATTATACTATGCAATGACAGTATTAAGAGGATTTGCAGAGAAAAAAAATGATACAGAATATCTTGAATACCTTGATAAGGTACAAACTGAATTAGGAAATACTATTCAAGATAAATGTTGGGATGAAGATAGATATGCTCGTGGATACAAAGAAGATGGTATGATTATTGGTTCTAAAAAAGATCCAGAAGCCAATATGTGGCTTAATCCACAATCTTGGGCTGTTATAAGTGGACTTGCAAATAAAGAGCAAGCTGAATTAGCACTTGAATCAGTTCATAGAGAGTTAAATACACCATATGGTGTAAGATTAATGGCACCATCATATGTAGATCATGCATTTGAAGGAGCATTAATGTTATTGTTTAACCCATCAACAAAAGAAAATGGTGGTATATTCTCACAACCTCAAGGTTGGATTATACTAGCAGAAAGTTTAATGGGACATGGTAATAGAGCATTTGAATATTTTGAAGAAAGCTCACCAGCATCTATGAATGATAAGGCAGAGATTCGTAAATTAGAGCCATATTGTCATGGACAATTTACAGAGAGTACAGATAGTCCTTATGAAGGTCGTTCTCATGTACACTGGTTAACAGGAACAGCTTCAACTGTTATGGTTGGTTGTGTTGAAGGTATATTAGGAATGAGACCTGACATTGACGGAATTAAGATAGCACCTTCTATTCCAAGTGATTGGAAAGAATGTACAATAACAAAAATGTTTAGAGGTAAGAAACTTAATATTAAGGTATCTAATCCAAATGGTGCTGAAAGCGGATATAAGTCTTTAGCATTAAATGGAACAGTTCTTGAGGGGAACTATATTAAAGCAGATATGCTATTAGATGAGAACGAAATATTGCTTGAGATGTAATATATCGAGGTGAAAATATAATGGAAACTATACAACAGATAATGGGTAACAAATTGTTTGTAAGTGCTTTTTTAGGTTGGAGTATTGCACAGATATTAAAAACAATTATTAATTTTATAATTACAAAGAAATTTGTGTGGGAAAGATTAATAGGAAGTGGTGGAATGCCAAGTTCACATTCAGCTACAGTATGTGCATTACTTACAGCAACTATTATTAAGTATGGTGTAAATGGATTTGAGTTTCCTATGGCATTTGTATTTGCAGTAATTGTTATGTATGATGCAATGAATGTTAGAATGGAAACAGGAAAACAAGCAGTTGTGCTTAACTTAATGCTTAAAAATGAAGACTTTATTAGTCAATTTAAAAATAATTCAGTTGAAAACTGGCCTAAAATATTTAAAGAATATGTTGGACATACTCCAGTACAAGTTGTTGCTGGAATGATATTAGGTATAATAATAGGTCTAGCAGTTAGTTTATAAATTAGAATTCGTAGAATATATACTTGATTTTTCCACATACTACTGTAAGAAGTGCTTTAATAGTACTTCTTACAGTTATGTATTGAAAATGTGAATTTTCTTACAATATATGGAGGCAAGTATGGAAGATAACAAAAAAGATGATGGACAATTTAATCTATCAAATAATGAATTTGGTTATAAAATACATTTACTTAATATTATTGGTGAGATTGAGGGGCATGAATGTTTACCCTCAACAGCAAAGACTACTAAGTATGAACATGTATTGCCAGAATTAGCAAGGATTGAAGAAGATAACAGCATACAAGGAATGTTAGTTATGATAAATACAGTTGGAGGAGATGTAGAAGCAGGTTTAGCTATGGCAGAAATGATAGCATCAATAAATAAGCCAATTGTAAATCTAGTTTTAGGTGGTGGACACTCTATAGGAGTACCCTTAGCAACATCTGGGAAGTATTCATTTATTGTACCAACGGCTACAATGGTTGTTCATCCAATAAGAATGAATGGAACTGTGATAGGTGTAAAACATAATTTTGAATATATTGAACGAATGCAAGACAGAATAATAGATTTTACAGCTAATCACTCTAAAATAGATAAAGAAAAATTAAAAGCTACAATGTTTAAAACAGGTGAACTTGCAAAGGATGTAGGTTCAATGTTAGTTGGAAAAGAAGCTGTTGATATAGGTCTTATTGATCAGGTTGGCGGAATACATGAAGCTTTTCAATATTTATACAAGTTGATAAAAGAAGAAAAAAATAGTAATATGTTATAGAATTAAAAGGGGAGATAATCTAGATGGCTGGGAACACAAGGAAAACCACTTCATCAAAAACCAATAATAATAGGAATTATAGTAAAAAGAAAAAAACAAATACCAGAAGGAAAGCGGCTGAGCAAAAATCACTTAAAGGTGAAATTGTTGTATTAGCGATAGCAGCAGTATTAATTGTATTACAATTAAGTAATTTTGGTTTGTGTGGCGGAGTTCATTATGTTACTGATTTTTTCTTTGGAGTTTTTGGTATAGTACAATATGTATTACCAATATACATACTATTATTAATTGGATTTTTATATGCAAATGAAGGTAGTATTAGAGCTATTAAGAAATCTATATATATAACATTATTTGTTTTATGTATAAGTATATTTGCACAGTTAATAAGAAATCCCAATGCTACAAGTGTTAAAGATGTATTTACTGATAGCATGAGTACTAAGTTTGGTGGTGGATTTATTGGCGGTGGACTTACAATACTATTACTAAAAGGATTAGGTATAGTCGGTACATATATTTTAATGGTATTTATATTTGCAGTTGTAATAATATTAGTTACTGAAGTTTCAATATTAGATGTAATAGCTGAAATCAAACTTTATTTTGCTGAAAGAGCAGCATGTGAAGAAGATGATGAGGAGGAAGAGTTTGAAGAAGTAGAAACATCGGTTGCAAACAAGAAGAAAGCTACTAAGAATAGTAATACCAAAACAAATAAGCAAGAAAAAGAAGCACATAAAAATAAGGTTAAGAATAAGCCTAAGAAAAGCGTATTAGGAAGTATTAGAGTATTTAATAGTGAATCTGATGTTGAAGAAGTAGAGAAAGATATATTAATAGAAGAAGATATACATGAAATAACTATGGATTTCGGTGTAGATGAGTTTGAAAGTATGCCAATAGCTAAAGTTGAACCTATATTTGATGAACTGATTTCAGATGATATGTATATTATGGATGAAGAGGTTGTTAATAAGCCAACAAGAAAGAGAAGAACACCAACAGCCAACGATAAAACAATATTAGAAGAAAATACTAGAGAAACAGAACAAATTATTAATAAAGTGGCATCTAATACAAGTAAAAATGATTATGTATTTCCACCAATGAATTTACTTAAAAGAGGTAGTGGAAGTAAGTCTAATAATGATGTAGCAGTAAGAGCAACGGCAGCAAAGTTACAGAGTGTTCTTGCAAGTTTCGGAATTAATGTTAAGATAACCAATTATAGTTGTGGACCTGCAGTTACAAGATATGAGATGCAACCAGAACAAGGTGTTAAGGTAAGTAAGATTACAGGATTAGCAGATGATATAATGCTTAATCTAGCAGCAGAAGGTATAAGAATAGAAGCACCTATACCAGGTAAAGCAGCAATAGGAATAGAGATTCCTAACAAAGAAACACAGGCTATAATGTTTAGGGATTTAATAGAAAGTGAAGAATTTAAGAAATCACCTTCTGATATTTCTTTTGCAGTTGGTAAAGATATAAGTGGTGAAACAATGGTTTCAGATATAGCAAAGATGCCACATTTACTTATTGCAGGAGCAACAGGATCAGGAAAATCAGTATGTATAAATACATTAATAATGAGTATATTGTATAAAGCTCATCCAGATGATGTTAAGTTAATAATGATTGATCCTAAGGTAGTTGAATTATCAGCGTATAATGGAATACCACATTTATTAACACCAGTTGTTACAGATCCGAAAAAAGCTGCTGGAGCGCTTAACTGGGCTGTAATAGAGATGACAAATAGATATAAACTATTTGCAGAATATAACGTTAGAAACCTAAAAGGTTATAATGACAAGGTTGAACAAGCACTAGCAAGTGGTGAGTGTGATGAAGAAAAACTTAAAAAGATGCCACTTATAGTAGTAATAGTTGATGAGTTAGCTGACCTTATGATGGTAGCTCATGGTGAGGTAGAGGATGCAATTGTTAGACTATCACAATTAGCTCGAGCGGCAGGAATTCATCTAGTAATTGCTACACAAAGACCTTCTGTTGATGTTATAACAGGTCTTATTAAAGCAAATGTACCATCAAGAGTAGCATTTTCTGTATCATCAGGTGTAGATTCAAGAACAATATTAGATATGGTAGGTGCAGAGAAACTTTTAGGTAAAGGTGATATGTTATTCTATCCAACAGGATACCCTAAACCAGTTCGTGTACAAGGAGCATTTATATCAGATGATGAAGTTGGTAAGGTAGTAGATTTCTTGAAACAGAAAAATGGAGAGACTACATATAGTGAAGAAGTAAAAGAACAGATTACAAATGCAACAAGCAGCAGTCCAAGTAACAGTGGACAAAGCGGTAATGATAGAGATGAGTATTTTATAGAAGCAGGTAAATTTATAATTGAGAAAGATAAGGCATCAATTGGAATGCTTCAAAGAGTATTTAAAATAGGCTTTAATAGAGCAGCAAGAATTATGGATCAATTATCAGAAGCTGGTGTTGTAGGTGAAGAAGAAGGAACGAAACCTAGAAAAGTAATTATGAGTATGGAAGAGTTTGAAGACTATATTGATGATTATGTATAGTAAGAAAGGATAATACAAAGTATGAACACGGATATTCAAATCGCCAGAGAGGCTCGATTAGATTTAATTAAAAATGTAGCAGCTAGACTTAATATTGAAGAAGACGATTTAGAATTATACGGTAAGTATAAGGCGAAATTATCAGATGAACTAATGGATAAGGTTAAATCTAATCAAGATGGCAAGTTAGTATTAGTAACAGCAATTAACCCAACACCAGCAGGTGAAGGAAAAACCACAGTAACAGTAGGATTAGGTCAAGCATTAGGTAAATTAAATGTAGATTCAATTATTGCATTGCGTGAACCATCACTAGGACCTTGTTTTGGTGTTAAAGGTGGAGCAGCAGGTGGTGGTTACTCACAAGTAGTTCCAATGGAAGAATTAAACCTACATTTTACTGGAGATTTTCATGCTATTACTTCTGCAAATAATCTATTAGCAGCAATGTTAGATAATCATATCCAACAAGGTAATGAGCTTAGAATTGATACAAATCAAGTAGTATGGAAACGTTGTTTAGATATGAATGATAGAGTGCTACGTAATACTGTTGTAGGATTAGGTTCAAAAATGGATGGTGTAGTTAGAGAAGATGGATTTGTAATAACTGTAGCATCTGAGATTATGGCCATATTATGCCTGTCAAATGATATTAATGATTTAAGAAATAGATTAAGTAAAATTATAGTAGCATATAACTATAATGGTGAACCTGTGACAGCAGGTGAATTAAAGGCAGTTGGAGCAATGACTGCTTTATTAAAGGATGCTATTAAACCAAATCTAATACAAACATTAGAGCATACACCAGCTTTAGTACATGGTGGACCATTCGCAAATATTGCACATGGATGTAATAGTGTCAGAGCTACAAAAACAGCTCTTAAGTTAGCTGATGTAGTAGTAACTGAGGCAGGATTCGGTGCAGATTTAGGAGCTGAGAAATTCTTAGATATTAAATGCAGAATGGCAGACTTGAAACCAGATGCTATTGTATTAGTGGCTACAATTAGAGCATTAAAATATAATGGTGGAGTTAAGAAGAATGATTTAAATGAAGAAAATATTGATGCACTTAGCAAGGGTATTGTAAATCTAGAAAAACATATAGAAAACCTTAAGTTATATGGAGTTCCAATAGTAGTTACCCTTAATAAATTTGTAACTGACTCTGTAGCAGAATTAGAGTTTGTAAAGAACTTCTGTGAAGATAGAGATTGCGAATTTGCATTAGCCGAAGTATGGGAAAAAGGCGGCGAAGGCGGAATAGAATTAGCTAAGAAGGTAATGAACACTCTTGAAACTCGTGAAAGCAATTTCAAAGTATTATATGAAGATGAGTTAAGTATTAGAGAAAAGATTACTACAATTGCTAATAAAATCTACGGTGCGGATAATGTTACATATTCGGGAGCCGCCGAGAAAGCAATTGATAGAATAGAGAAATTAGGATATGGGAACTTACCAATATGTATGGCAAAGAACCAATATTCTTTATCTGATGATCCAACTAAATTAGGAAGACCAACAGGATTTGATATTAATATAAGAGAAGTATACGTTAGTGCTGGAGCAGGTTTTGTAGTAGCTATTACAGGGGCTATAATGACGATGCCTGGACTTCCAAAAGTACCAGCTGCAGAAAGAATTGACGTAGACGAAAATGGACAAATTATAGGATTATTCTAAGGAGGACTAATTAACATGGCAAAACTTATTGATGGCAAGAAAATATCTGCTGATATTAAAGAAGAATTAAAAGTAAAAGTTGCAGCGTACAAAGAAGAAGGTAAAAATATTGCCCTAGCAGTTATTCAAGTAGGAAATGACCCAGCGTCAAGTGTATATGTAGGAAATAAGAAAAAAGCTTGTGAGTACATAGGTATAGAATCTGTTTCTTACGAATTACCAGAAGAGACAACTGAAGAAGAATTACTTGATATAATAGATAAGTTAAATAAAGATAGCAAAATAAATGGAATATTAGTTCAATTGCCAGTACCAAAGCATATTAATGAAGATACTGTAATTAAAGCAATTGCACCAGAAAAAGATGTAGATGGATTCCACCCTCAAAGTGTTGGTGCACTAAGCATTGGACAAAAAGGATTTGTTTCGTGTACACCAGCAGGTGTTATTCAATTGTTAAAACGTTCAGATGTTGATATTAATGGCAAGGAATGTGTAGTAATTGGACGTAGTAATATAGTTGGTAAACCAATGGCTCTATTATTACTTAGAGAAAACGGAACAGTTACTATATGTCACTCAAGAACAGCAGACTTAAGAGAAGTAACAAAAAGAGCAGATATTTTAATTGTAGCAATTGGCAAACCTAAGATGATAGATGCTTCTTATGTTAAAGATGGAGCAGTTGTAATTGATGTTGGTATACATAGAGATGAGAATAACAAATTATGTGGAGATGTTGATTTTGAATCAGTAGAACCAATGGCATCAGCTATCACTCCAGTACCAGGTGGAGTAGGACCAATGACAATAGCAATGTTAATGAATAACTGTGTAGAAGCAGCAAACATGTAAGAAAAGAGAAGAAGAATGAATATATTATTTGTTTCATTAGGCTGCGACAAAAACCTTGTTGATAGTGAAGTAATGTTAGGTTTAGTTAAAGCAAAAGGTTACAATATAACTAATGATGAAAGTGAAGCAGATGTTGTTGTAATTAACACATGTTGCTTTATTCATGATGCCAAGGAAGAAAGTATTAATACCATTTTAGAAATGGTAGAGCTTAAGAAGACAGGCAATGTAAAGTCAGTAATTGTTACAGGATGTCTTGCTGAACGTTACAAAGATGAGATTAAGAAAGAGATTCCAGAGGTAGATGTAATATTAGGAAGTACAAGTTATGATGCAATAGCTACAGCCATTGAACATTCAACTAAAGGTAAATGTGAAGATATATATAAACCGCTTGATTATTTACCTAAAGATGCATCAAGGAGAGTAGTAACAACTGGTAACTATATGGCTTATTTAAAGATTGCAGAAGGTTGTAACAAAAATTGTACATATTGTATAATTCCATCTGTAAGAGGAAATTATAGAAGTGTTCCTAAAGAAGAAATATTAAATACAGTTCATAATCTTGTAAAAGAAGGAATTAAAGAAATTATAGTAATTGCTCAAGAAACTACTATATATGGAATGGATTTATATGGTGAAAAGTATTTACCAAAACTATTAAAAGAGATTGCTTCAGTAGAAGGTGTTGAATGGATTAGATTAATGTATTGTTATCCAGAAGAGATAACAGATGAGTTAATAGATGTAATGGCAGGTGAACCTAAGATTCTTAAATACATTGATATGCCTATACAACATTCAGAAGATGATATATTAAGAAAAATGGCAAGAAGGACTTCTAAGGAAGAGATAATAGAAGTAATATCTAAACTTAGAAATAAAATGCCTGATGTATGCATAAGAACTACTTTAATTACTGGTTTTCCTGGAGAAACAGAAGAAGACCATAAGGCTTTAATGAAATTTGTTGATGAAATGGAATTTGACAGATTAGGTGTATTTAATTATTCTATGGAAGAGGATACACCAGCAGCATCTTTTGATAATCAAGTTGATGAATATATAGCTATTGCTAGAAAAGATGAAATAATGGAGCTTCAACAAGAAATATCATTAGATAATAATGAAAATATGGTTGGTAAAGTGTTAGATGTTATAGTTGAAGGGTATTTACATGAAGATAACGTATATGCGTGTAGAAGTTATAAGGATGCACCTAATATAGATAGCTATGTTTTTGTTTCAGCACCATATGAACTTATATCAGGAGATATTATTAAGGTAGAGATAACTGATTACAATGAATATGATTTAATAGGAGAGATTTATAATGAATTTACCGAATAGACTAACAATATTAAGAGTAATATTAATTCCATTTTTCTTAGTGGCACTTTTATGGGATGCAGTTCCATATGGTAAATGGATAGCATTAGGAATATTTATAATAGCAAGTTTAACAGATATGTTAGATGGTATGATAGCAAGAAAATATAATTTAGTAACTAATTTTGGTAAGTTTATGGATCCACTTGCTGATAAATTACTAGTATCGGCAGCAATTATAGCATTTGTTGAAATGAATAGGTTGCCATCTTGGGTAGTAATAGTTATAATAAGTCGAGAGTTCATTATTAGTGGCTTTAGATTAGTAGCTGCAGATAGTGGAATTGTAATTGCAGCAGGATACTTAGGTAAGATAAAAACAGTAGTTCAAATGATAATGATTTGTGTTTTAATTGCTAATTTTGGTGGATATGTATTCTATATAATAGAACAGGTATTAATATATCTAGCACTTATTTTAACTATAATATCACTAATTGACTATTTGATAAAAAACAAGAAAGTATTACAATAGGAGGCATTTTATGAAGAACATTGATGATATAGCTATAATTTCAATTGAAGAAGGAAAAGGTATTGAAGAAAAACTTATAAAGAAACTAGTTAAAAATAACTTAACTATTTCTACAGCAGAATCTTGTACAGGTGGTCTTATATCTGCAACATTAGTTAATGTAGCAGGAGCATCAGCTAGTTTTAAACAAGGATTTGTAACTTATTCAAATAAGGCAAAGAGAAAAACATTAGGTGTTAAGAAGACAACTTTAGAGCAAGAAGGTGCAGTATCTAGAAAGGTTGCTAAACAAATGGCTATAGGTGCAACTATGGAAGCTAATACAGATGTAGCAATATCTTCAACAGGTGTTGCAGGACCAGATGGTGGAACAGAAGAGAAGCCAGTAGGTTTAGTATTTATAGGATTTTGTATTAATGAAAAGACTTATGTAAGAGAATGTAACTTTACAGGAAGTAGAAGTGATATTAGAGAACTTACAGTAGTAAATGCATTAAATATGTTATATGAATTATTATAAGTTTTGTTAATAATAGAATATAGATATAATAAAAAGCTGTCTTAATAAAAAGACAGCTTTTTGTATGTACTATAATTACTCAGCAGATGCATTACCTTCAAAATGCTTATCAACAAATTTAGTTATTACAGGTAGTTTGAAATCCTTACCTTTAACAACAGTAAAGAATGCTAATAACATAACAACAAACTCACAAAGACCAAGTAAACCATCTAACCAGCTAAAGATATTAAGTGATGATAATACTTTATATAAACTATAAGCATTAGTTAATATCCAATCACCACCAACTAAGTTTAAGTACCAATTACTAAGTGTACTTAATATTACTGAGAATATTGAGAAGAATAAAGAAAGAAATAACGCTTGAGAAGCATTTTTCTTTACTGAAACCTCTAAATCTGCAAATAATACAAAAATAAATAGTAAAACAATAGGTGTAACTCCCATATAAGAAAGTAAATAAGCTAATCCACTAAGTAATGCTGTTGAAACAGCAAGTTTTGAAAAATTCATAAAATAACCTCTCCTTTATTTAATAAAATTTAATAATATAGTAATAAATATATTATAATAAAAATAGTTTGTCAAATTAAAGTTAATTTCAATATTTGTCTTGAAACTTTCATGGAAAAGTAATACAATTATAATCGGCAGAAAATTGGTTTGCCTATATTATAGGTAGCCATATATTCAATATATTTAAACGGAGGGCTAAAAATGAGCAATACAACTCAGTTATCATCTAGAGAAAGAATAGCTTCTTTATTAGATGATTCAAGTTTCGTTGAAGTAGGTGCGTATGTTAATGCAAGAAGCACAGATTTCAACATGGTAAACACTGAAACTCCTTGTGATGGTGTTATTACTGGTTATGGTGTAATTGACGGTAACTTAGTATATGTTTATAGCCAAGATGCAAGTGTTTTAGGTGGTTCAATTGGTGAAATGCATGCCAAGAAAATTTCTAAGATTTATGATTTAGCTATGAAAATGGGAGTACCTGTAATTGGATTATTAGACTGTGCTGGTCTTAGATTACAAGAAGCTTCAGATGCACTTAATGCATTCGGTGAGATTTATTTAAAACAAACAATAGCTTCTGGCGTTATACCACAGATAACAGCTATTTTTGGTACATGTGGTGGTGGTACTTCAGTTATGTCTACATTATCTGACTTTACATTTATGACTAAAAACAATGCGAAATTATTTGTTAATAGTCCAAATGCATTAGATGAGAATAATTCATCTAAGTTAGATACAGCATCAGCTACTTATCATAGTGAGAATACAGCATTAGTAGATGGTGTATTTGATACTGAATTAGAAGTACTAGGTCAAATAAGACAAGTAGTTAGTATGTTACCAGCTAATAATGAAGACGAAGCATGTTTTGCAGAGTGTATGGATGATCTTAATAGATTAACACCAGGATTAGACTCTTTAAATAAAGATGCAAGAAGTGTACTTGCTCATATAGCTGATAATAATATATTTGTTGAACTTAAAAAAGATTATGCAAAGAGTATGGTTATTGGATTTATAAAATTAAATGGTGCTACAGTTGGGTGTGTTGCAAATCAAATAGAAGATGGAGCAGATGTATTAACAACAAGTGGTGCTTATATAGCAGCAGAGTTTGTTAATTTCTTAGATGCTTTTAATATTCCAATCTTATCATTAACAAATGTTAATGGTTATGCAGCAACAGTAGCAGAAGAGAAAAATATTGCAAAAGCAGTTGCTAAATTAACATATGCATTTGCTAATGCTACATCTCCTAAAGTTAACTTGTTAATGGGTGATGCTTTTGGAACAGCTTATGTTGCTATGAACTCTAAGTCAATTGGAGCAGATATAGAATATGCTTGGCCAACAGCAAGAGTTGGAATGATGAATCCAGAGCAAGCAGTTAAGATTATGTATGCATCTGAGATTGCTTCAAGTGATGATAAGAATACTCTATTAGCTGAGAAAAAAGCAGAGTATACTGATTTACAAGCAAGTGCTATGTCAGCTGCTAAGAGAGGCTATATAGATGATATTATCCAACCAGAAGAGACAAGAAAACGTATTGTTGCAGCATTTGAAATGTTGTATACAAAGAGAGAGGACAGACCAATAAAGAAACATGGTGCTGTATAGAAAAGGAGCTAACAATATGAAAATGAAAAAAATATTAGTATTATTTTCAATGATTATCCTTGCTTTTTCTATAACTGCTTGTGGTACAAGTACTGAAACTGTTGAATTTAAATATGACGAACAAGCATTAATTGATAACTCTACAAATATGTTCCAAGCTTTTCAGTCATTAGGTAAAGAGGATAGAGCTTTTTATCTTAGAAGTGAAGAAGAGTTTTATGTTAATATCGTTAAAGCAGTTCAATCTGCTGAAGATCAAGCAGGAAAATATAAATCAATAGATAATGCTACTGTAGAAGAAAGTGGTAGTAATGTAATAGTTACATTACATGCAACTTACTCTGATGGTATGGTTAATATTAATTTTATGTATGACCAATCTTCTATAGATAGTTATGTTATGACACAAGGACTATTTGTACCTACTGAAGTAGTTGCTAGTAAGGATGTAACAAAGGCTGATTTATTGAAAGAAGCAGGGCTAAATACATTAATGGGTATGGGTACTGTATTTATGGTATTATTATTAATGCTATTAGTAATTAATTGCTTTAAGTATATACCAGGAAGTGGTGCTAAACAGCAGAAAGTAAATACCAAAAATAAAGAAATTCAACAAATTCCAAGTTCTACACCAGTAGTGAGCGGTGGTTCAGAGAATCTTATGAATGATACTGAATTAGTTGCAGTAATTACAGCAGCAATACATGCAGCAAATGAGAATAATAATAATAATGAAAATAGATTAGTTGTTCGTTCAATTAGACGTGCAAAAAGATAATTATTAGGAGGAAATAACATGAAAAATTATAGAATCACAGTAAATGGTACAGCATATGATGTAACTGTAGAAGAGGTGAGTGCAGGACAAATAGTAGCAGCACCAGTAACTCCAGCAGTAGCAGCACCAGTTGCCCCAGTAGCAATAGCAGCAGCTCCAGCACCAAAAGCTTTAGCAGCACCAGTAGCACAAGGTGGAGTAGCAATAGTAGCACCAATGCCAGGTAAGATATTATCAGTTAAAGCAAATGCAGGTCAAGCAGTTAAGAAGGGTGAAGTTATCCTTGTATTAGAAGCTATGAAGATGGAGAATGAAGTAGTAGCTCCTGAAGATGGTACATTAGCAGGCGTAAATGTAGCAGTTGGAGATATGGTTGAAGCAGGAGATACTTTAGCTACTCTTAATTAGTTTGCTTATACTATCAAATCTTACAGGAGGTAAAACTAGATGGATTACGTAATTAATACGTTAACAAACTTAGCTAATCAAACAGGATTTGCCAATCTATATTGGGGAAATTATGTTATGATAGCAGTAGCTTGTGTATTTTTATATCTTGCAATAAGAAAAGGATTTGAACCACTTTTACTAATTCCAATATCATTTGGTATGTTATTAGCTAATATGTTCCCAGAAATTATTGCAGAAGGTGGATTGTTGCATTATTTTTATTTATTAGATGAATGGACAATACTACCATCATTAATTTTCTTAGGTGTTGGAGCAATGACTGATTTCGGTCCATTGATTGCCAATCCAAAGAGTTTTATATTAGGTGCAGCAGCACAATTTGGTATCTATGGTGCATATTTCCTTGCAATTTTATTAGGATTTACAGGACAAGAAGCAGCAGCAATATCAATTATTGGTGGTGCAGATGGACCTACATCAATATTCCTTGCAAATAAATTAGGAATGGGTGGTACCCTATTAGGGCCTATTGCAGTTGCAGCATATTCTTATATGGCATTAGTTCCAGTTATTCAACCACCATTTATGAAATTATTAACTACTGAAAAAGAAAGAAAAATTAAAATGGAACAACTTAGACCAGTATCAAAGCTAGAGAAGATCCTATTCCCAGTAGTTGTTACAATAGTAGTTGTTCTTATATTACCTACAGTAGCACCACTTGTTGGTATGCTTATGCTAGGTAACTTATTTAGAGAATCAGGAGTTGTAAAACAACTTACAGAAACAGCATCAAATGCACTTATGTATATAGTAGTTATACTACTTGGTACATCAGTAGGAGCAACAACAACAGCTCAAGCTTTCTTAAATTTTGATACAATTAAAATTGTTTTACTTGGGCTTGCAGCATTTTCATTAGGTACTTCAGCAGGTGTTCTATTTGGAAAAGTTATGTGTGTAGTTACTAAAGGTAAAATCAATCCGCTTATTGGTTCGGCTGGTGTATCGGCAGTTCCTATGGCGGCTAGAGTATCACAAAAGGTTGGTGCAGAAGCAGATCCAACAAACTTCCTATTGATGCATGCAATGGGACCTAACGTAGCAGGAGTTATTGGTACTGCAGTTGCAGCAGGTACATTTATGGCTATATTTGGTGTTAAATAATAACAGGAGGAAAATATAATGGCAGACATAAGACCGGTAAAGATTACCGAAACTATATTACGTGATGCTCATCAATCATTAATCGCTACTAGAATGACAACAGAAGAGATGTTACCTATTATTGATAAAATGGATCAAGTAGGTTATCATTCTGTAGAATGTTGGGGCGGTGCAACTTTTGATGCTTCACTTAGATTCTTAAAAGAAGATCCATGGGAGAGACTTAGAAAGTTAAAAGATGGATTTAAAAATACAAAGCTACAAATGTTATTCAGAGGTCAAAATATTTTAGGATACCGTCATTATGCGGATGATGTGGTTGAATACTTCGTTCAAAAGTCAATTGCAAATGGTATTGATATTATTCGTATATTTGATTGTTTAAATGATTTAAGAAATCTTGAAACAGCTGTTAAAGCAGCTAATAAAGAAAATGGTCATGCACAAATCGCATTATCATATACTTTAGGAGATGCTTATACATTAGATTATTGGAAAGAGACTGCTAAGAAAATTGAAGATATGGGTGCTAATTCTATCTGTATCAAAGATATGGCAGGTTTATTAGTTCCTTATAAGGCAACTGAATTAGTTGAAGCACTTAAAGATGGAACTTCACTTCCAATTCAATTACACACTCACTATACTTCAGGTGTAGCAGCAATGACTTATATGAAGGCTATAGAAGCAGGTTGTGATATTATTGATACAGCTATGAGTCCACTTGCTATGGGTACTTCACAACCAGCAACAGAAGTTATGGTTGAGACATTTAAAGGAACAGAGTATGATACAGGACTTGATCAAACTTTACTTGCTGAGATAGCTGATTATTTCCGTCCTTATAGAGATGAATGTTTAGAGTCTGGATTATTAAATCCAAAGGTAATGGGTGTTGATATTAAGACACTTATGTATCAGGTACCAGGTGGTATGTTATCAAACATGGTTTCTCAATTAAAAGAGATGAATGCATCAGATAAATACTATGAAGTATTAAAAGAGATTCCAGAAGTTCGTAAAGACTTTGGTGAATGTCCTCTTGTTACACCTTCAAGCCAAATCGTTGGAACACAAGCTGTTCTTAATGTAATAAATGGTGAGAGATATAAGATTACAACTAAAGAGACTAAGGCTGTTCTTTCAGGAGAGTATGGTCAAACAGTTAAACCATTTAACAAAGAAGTACAAAAGAAGGTTATTGGAGACAAAGAACCTATTACTTGTAGACCAGCAGATCTTATTGAGCCAGAATTAGATAAATTAGAGAAAGAGATGGCAGAGTGGAAACAACAAGATGAAGATGTTCTTACTTATGCGTTATTCCCACAAGTAGCTGTAGATTTCTTTAAATATAGAGAAGCTCAACAAACTAAAGTAGATTCAGAATTAGCAGATACTGAAGCAAAGGTTTATCCAGTATAGTTTTGATTATAATATAATTGACTAAATTAAAGGGATGATTTAATATACACATAGAATGTATGTGATTAATATATTAAACATCCCTTATGTTTATTATTTAAAGAAAATGAAGTTTTTCAGGAGAAAATATGAGTAAAGTAATAGTAGTTGGTGGCGGTGCTGCTGGAATGATGTCTGCAATATGGGCAGCAAGAAGCGGACATCAAGTTGTTTTATATGAGAAAAATGATAGATTAGGTAAGAAGATATTTATTACAGGAAAGGGTAGATGTAATTTTACTAATGCTTGTGAGGATATAGAGGACTTATTTAATAGTGTAACTACTAATAGGAAATTCATGTATAGTAGTTTTTATAGCTTTGATAATCAGACTGTACTATCTTTTTTTGAAGAGTTAGGTCTTAAATACAAAATAGAACGAGGAGACAGAGCATTTCCAGTAAGTGACCATTCTTCAGATGTTATATTAGCATTAAGTAAAGAGATGAAGAGATTAGGTGTTGAGGTTATATTAAATTCAAATATAACAGATTTAATTGTAGATAATGGAGTTTGTAAGGGAATTAGACTCAATAATAAGGATTATTTATGTGATAATGTAATAGTAGCAACAGGAGGTATATCATATCCACGTACAGGTTCTACAGGAGACGGATATGAATTTGCTAAGAAAAATGGACATTCAGTAACTAAGTTATATCCATCTTTAGTTCCATTTAATATTAAAGAGGAATTTTGTAAGGATATAATGGGACTTGCAATGAAGAATATATCTATAAGTATTAAAGCTGATAATAAAGAGGTATATTCAGATTTTGGAGAATTATTATTTACTCATTTTGGAGTAAGTGGCCCAGTTATTTTAAGTGGAAGTGCATATGTTCATAAGTATATTGATAAAAAACTTATGTTATATATAGATTTTAAACCTGCTCTTAATGATGAGCAGTTAGATAAGAGAATATTAAGAGATTTTGATAAATATATTAATAAGCAATTTAAAAATGCTTTAGATGATTTATTACCTAAAAAACTTATACCAATAGTTATTGATATGAGCAATATTTCATCAGATAAGAAGGTTAATGAGATAACAAAGCAAGAAAGATTATATTTAGTTAATTTATTAAAGAATTTTCCTTTGACAATAAATAGTCTTAGAGGATATGATGAGGCTATAATAACTAAAGGTGGAATTGCAGTAAAAGAGATTGATCCATCAACTATGAAATCTAAGATTGTAGATAATTTATATTTCTGTGGTGAAGTTCTTGATGTAGATGCATTAACGGGAGGCTATAATCTACAAATTGCATGGTCAACTGGCTATTTAGCAGGAATAAGTATATAGAATAGAGGAGATATAAGTATGGCAAGTATAGCAATAGATGGGCCCGCAGGAGCTGGTAAAAGTACAATAGCAAAAAAAGTTTCAAGTGAGTTAGGATTTATATATGTTGATACAGGGGCTATGTATAGAGCTATAGCATTGTATTTATTAGTGAAAAAGATAGATGTAGATTCTGATAATGATATAATAAATGCGCTTAATGATATTTCTATTGAAATAGAATATATTAATGGCGAACAACAAGTTATTTTAAATGGGGAAAATGTTACAAGTAAATTAAGAACTGAAGAAGTTGGTAATATGGCATCTGTTTCATCAGCAAATAAAAATGTTAGAGCTAAACTTCTAGAATTGCAGAGAAATTTAGCAGTAGTAAATAATGTTGTTATGGATGGTAGAGACATAGGAACTAATATACTTCCTAATTCAGAACTTAAAATATATTTAACTGCATCATCAAGCAAAAGAGCTACAAGAAGATATAAAGAATTAACAGAAAAGGGCTTAGAAGCTAATATTGACGAAATTGAAGCAGATATTATTGATAGAGATAATAGGGATATGACAAGGGAAGAAGCTCCTTTAAAGCAAGCAGAAGATGCAGTATATATAGATAGTTCTAATATGACAATTGATGAAGTAGTAGAGGCTATAGTATATAAATACAATAAGGTAGGATAGTTTATGGAAGTAAAGATTGCTAAGACAGCAGGATTTTGTTTTGGAGTAAAAAGGGCAGTAGATAAGGTTTATGAAGTTGCAAATGATGAAAATGTATATACCTATGGTCCTATTATCCATAATGAAGAAGTAGTATCTGACTTAGAATCTAAGGGCGTTAAAATATTAGATTCGGTTGAAGATATTAACAAAATATCAGAGGGAACAGTTGTAATCAGATCTCATGGTGTAGATAAAAGTGTATATGATGCTATTAATAGTAATAATTTAATGCTAGTAGATGCTACCTGTCCATTTGTATTAAAGATTCATAGAATAGTTGAAAAAGATAGTTTAGAGAATAGAGAAATTATTATTATTGGAAACAAAGAACATCCAGAAGTTCAAGGGATTATGGGGTGGTGTAATAATGAGCCAATAGTAGTAGAAAATAGAGATGATGCAGAAGAATTAACATGTGAAAACAGAAGAAAAGTAAGTATTGTGTCCCAAACGACATTTAATTAAAATTATTTTAAAGAATTAGTTGAAATTATTTCGAAAAAAGGGTATAATACATGTGTTTATAATACCATTTGTAATGCAACAGAGGAAAGACAGAAAGAGGCCTATGAATTGGCAAAAAATGTTGATTCTATGATTGTTATAGGTGGTAAAAACAGTTCTAACACTCAAAAGCTATATGAAATTAGCAAAAAAGAATGTGCGAATACTTACTATATACAGACACTCGATGATTTGGATTTGACTACTTTTGAATCCTTTAGTAGG